>NZ_JAMPNV010000018.1:0-173964 GCF_028479565.1 Providencia sp. PROV202
CTATCGTCGACGGCAAATTGGTGTATACCCCAAATGCTGGCGAAGTGGGCACGGATACCATCACGTACCAAGTGTTCGACAAGAACGGTAATGTCTCCAACGAAGCGACGGTGACTATTGAAATCGATGCGGCGCCAGTGGTAACGAATGACAGCGGTATTACCTTAAAAGATACGCCAGTAACGGTCGATCTGAGTGACAACATCAGTGATTTAGATGGTGACGTTGACTTGTCCACATTAAAAATCGTCACTGATGGTGAAAAAGGCAGCGCCACAATTGATGCAAACGGAAAGCTGATTTATACGCCAAAACCGGGTGTAACAGGCACGGATACCATCACTTACCAAGTGTTTGATAAGAATGGTAACGTTTCAAATACAGCAACAGTCACTATCTCTATTAAAGAGCAAGGATCTGAAGCTGTTGATGTTTACGAAAAAGGCTTAAGAACGGATGGTACTGCGAGCGATTCTCAAATCCTTGCTGATGGAAAAGTTATTCTCGCAAACCCAGAAGATAAGCCAGTTGCTGAGCAAGATATTCAGATCACTAAGCCAACAACGGAATTAACCTCCGGTGGTAAGCCTATCACTTGGGAAAGTACCGATAATGGTTTTGTAGGTAAAGACGCTGACGGTAAAGAAGTGATTACGCTGACAGCCAATAGCACAACCGATAATGGTCAAACGACAGTTGACTACAAAGTTGAGCTCAAAGGCCTTGTCGATCACCCAGCAGGCAAAGACTCTCTGAATATTGAGTTTGGTGTGAAAAATGGCACCGATGAAGTAAAAACAGAAATCGTGGTACATGATGATAAGCCAAGCGCTGCGGATGTTGAGTTGTCAGTAGAACCACCGGCTGAAAATACCTTTTATGCTAACTTGATTATCTCGTTAGATTTGTCCAGTAGCATGGGTAGAGATGACAGTGGTATTCAAGGCGGTAATACAGCATCAGGAATGAAAACGCGATATGACGCTGCGTTAGATTCAATTGACAGCGTGTTAAGTAGCTATGAAGAGCGTCTAAACAGCGCTGATGCAGGAGAAGTGCGTGTTAGCATTAATGGTTTTGCTAAGCAAGCATCTGCAATTGGTGGAGCTGCGGGCTACCCAATGGATCAACCATATTGGTGTACCATTTCTGAAGCGAAACAAATTATTGAAGGTTTACGTGGTGCTCAAACGTTACGCCCAGACTGGAATGTTATCGGTGTAGATACTAACTATGATGCGGCATTGCAGCAGGTAATCAGTATTTTCCAAAAAACATCCAGTAGTGGCATGGAACCGATTGATGCGAAAGATATTAATGGGAAACTAGATAACACATTGTTTGTCATTACTGATGGTATTCCGAACTTCGGTAACCAAAGCAATAGCCAGGATCCTGTAGCAGGAAATGGTATCGCACCAACATCGCCAAATGGTTTTATCCCAGGAAGCCCAAATACTGATATTGGTGAAGATAGCTGGAAGGCCTTCTTAACGGAAAAAGGTATTCGTTCTGTGGCGATTGGTATTGGTCAAGATATGCTCAATAGCGTAGGTGGCAAAACAGGTGAAGAGTTTATCAAACCTATCGCTTTTGATGGCCAAAAAGGCGAAAACAACGACGCTAACGATGTCATCGTTCTGAAAGATATGAGCTCTTTAGGCAACATCCTGGGCAAATATGTTCCTAACGAAAACACTATCGAAAGTAGCTTCTCAAAAGCGAATGATGGCAAGGAAACTCTGAGCTTCGGCGCAGATGGCATGAAATCCATCAGCATTGAAGTGGATGGTCACACGTACAAATACGATCCAAAAACCAAGGGAATAACGTCGGATAACCTTGATAAGAGTATGTGGGTTGATTTTGGTCAGGGCGAGTTAGCCGTTAAAACAGATGCGGGCGGTTTACTCTCTATCTCTTTAGGCGAGAAAAACTTTGGTCACTTAACCTATCGTCCGGGGGCAACACGCCCAACAGGAATGGAAAAAGAGACCTTTACGCTGACGTTAACCGATAACGACGGTACCAACGGTAAGTCATCAATTACAGTGGATATCAGTAAGTTAAAAGAGTCTGGCAACACCGGCTTAAATGATACTGATTTAACAGCGCTGAAATTGTTCTCACCAGAAAGTGCAATGGAATTACATGGAGTAGACACCGATGTCAATGCAACATCAAGTCACTCTACTGGTTTCATGAATTCATCGTTAGATGCATTACAAGAAACTCAGAACGCCATTATTTAAGGCTAATGATTGAGGGTTACCATGGGTAGCCCTCAATCTTTTATTTCGCCAACACCCGTTTTATTTACTTTGTGCCAACTTTATGAAATCTCTAATTAATAGCATCTTAGCGTTATTCTTCGTGAAGATGCTTTCCCTTTCTGCTGTGGCAGATGTGGTTGAATTAAAAAACCTATTAAAAGATTCACTCGATAATGCCCCAGAAGTCCAAGAGGCTTATGCCAATTATCAAGCGGCACAAAGCAACGTCAGTGCAGCGGAAGCGGGGCATTACCCTGTCATCAGTTTAATGGGAACCCAGCCTCTTGCGCAGCAACACAAATACGAAAGTAACGCGATGGAATCAGGGTTTCACCTCGGTACCAAAGCGACTATGAACATTTATGCTTGGGGGGGAATTGAAGCGGGTGTTGACCGCGAACAGTCCAAGCAAAGTTACTATGAAAACCAATATATTCTTTCTCAAGAAGATATCAGCGTGCGCATCAGCCAGCTTTATTTGCAGGTTTTGCGTCACAAAGAAACTCTTGATGTGATTGATGAAAACCTTGTTCGTCATCACCAAATTGAAAAGCAACTGACCACGATTGTTCAATATGATTCCGGTCGAATGAGCGAATTAACGCAAGTCAAAGCGCGTACTTTAAAGGTGGAAATGAGCCGCGCCGAAACAGAGAGAAACCTGAATTTAGCCCTGAGCCAATTATCGATTTTGACTCAGCGCCAGCTAACCGTTGACCAATTTGTTGACCCATTCAGAGCGACAACCAGTGGTGCGATTCTAGCTAAATTTCAAGAAGATAATCTAGAAAATAATCCAAGCTATAAAGCCCAAGTCGCTGATGCCCAAAGCCTTGATGCTGAAGTCAAAGTCGCCAGCGCCATGAGAAAGCCAGCACTGAATTTAGAAGTTAATGCGACGCCAGATAATAGCGAAGTTTTCTTACGTGTTTCTTGGAATATTTTCGACCAAGCCAGCTATTACAGCCAAGCACAGAAAGAGTACGCCCTGTCCGCAGCCAATGAGCGTATTAAAAAGACATTCCGTGAAATCAAAGAGATGAGCCAATCTGCGGCGATCAATATGGCGCAAAGTGAAAAGCAAGGAAACATTGCGAAAGCCTATATTGCCGAGCAAAAAGTGGTGATCAGCAACTATGAAAAACAGTTCACTATTAACCGCCGCACCTTGATTGATTTGCTCGATGCTTATAACGAGCTGGCGAGCATTCAAACCAGTGCAGTTATCTTACAAAACGACTTCCGTGACGCGACACTTAATTACCTCAGTGTGCAGGCAAAAATGTCTGCATGGATGAACCAAGAATTGGCTTCCAGATAAATTATGAACATTATTAATAACCTATCATTAGTTACCAAGCGTTTGGGTTATACCCTTTCACCGGAAATTTTATTAGCACAAACCAAGCGTACTGAGTCGAAGTCTTTCGATTATGCCTCGTTAGTGAATGTGTTGAATTCCCACCAATTTGATAACCAGATCATTGAAATCGATCTGCATAAGATCCCAGCGATTGCGGCGCCGTTTCTGGCGCTATTGGCAAATAATGAATCAGTGGTGATCAGCAAAATTGAAGATGGTGAAAATGGGCGTCACTTTGAGATCTTAACGGAAGAAGGCTTACGTCAAACATTAAGCGTACAAGATCTGGCAGTGAATTACAGCGGCTACAGCTGGTTTATTAAACGTAATATTCGCTCAGAAACCCGTTCGGAAATCGATAAATACGAAACCAACGGTTTCTGGAAAGTGATTTGGCGTTATAAAAAATATTACTACCAAGTGATCATTGCATCGTTTGTGATCAACTTATTAGCCTTAATCAGTTCCCTGTATGTGATGAACGTGTATGACCGCGTGATCCCAAACCAAGCTTACGAAACCTTATGGGTACTGACCATCGGTGTTGTGCTGGCAATCAGTTTTGAGTTTCTCGCTAAGATGTTGCGATCTTACTTACTCGATATCGCAGGGAAAAAAGCGGACATCGTGATCAGCGCCATGCTATTCCATCGCGTGATGGGAATTCGCCTTGATAAGCGCCCAGCCTCATCAGGATCGTATGCCAACAATTTACGTGACTTCGAATCCATTCGTGAATTTATGACCAGCGCGAGCCTACTAGCCCTCGTCGATCTGCCGTTTATTTTGCTGTTTATCGGCGTGATCAGCATGATCGGTGGTTACTTAGCATTGGTGCCACTGACCATTATCCCGATTGTGGTGATCGCGGGTCTTTTGATCCAAAAACCGCTGGCAAAAGGGATCAACGCATCAATGAAAGAGACGTCTCAACGCCAAGGTTTAGCGGTGGAATCCATTGAAGGGATTGAAACCTTAAAGCTGAACAATGCGGTGAACTGGGCGCAACAGCGCTGGGAAATGCTCACAGAAAAAACCGCATTTTCATCCATTGCGGTGCGCAATCTTACCAACTTTATGGTCAACTTCAGTGCGGCGATGCAGCAGCTGAATACCGTCGGTTTAGTGTGTTTAGGGACTTATTTGATCCACGCGAACGATGTGAACTCGCGTATTACGATGGGGGCGCTGATCGCCAGTGTAATCTTATCTGGTCGAGCATTAGCGCCACTGGGGCAAATTGCGGGTCTGGCAACACGTTTCCAATCAGCGCGTATGGCATTAGCCGGCGTACGCAATATCTTTAGCCGTCCTATCGAACGCGAAGATCATAAGAAATACATTTCGCCGACTTCCGTTAATGGCGCATTACGACTGGCCAATGTGACCTATCAATATAATAAAGATGGGCAGCCAGCATTAAACAACATTAATTTGGAGATCAAAGCGGGAGAGAAAGTTGCGATCCTCGGCAAAATTGGTGGCGGGAAAAGTACACTATTGAAATTACTCACCGGGCTATATGAACAGCAGCAAGGGAATATCAGCTTAGATGAGCTCGATATTCGTCAAATTGACCCGATTTTCCTCAGAAGCAAAGTCGGCATGTTGACACAAAAGCCACGTTTATTCTTCGGAACTCTGCGTGAAAACTTGGATTTGGCGCGTCTTGACGGCTATTCCAGCGATGACGATTTAGTGCGTGCACTCAAGCGCTTCCAGCTCGATAAAATCATTCGTCAGCATCCAGCAGGTTTAGATATGCCGCTAGGGGAAGATGGTTTAGGGCTTTCAGGCGGACAAAAACAGATGGTGGCACTGGCGCAGTTAACCCTGCATAACCCAAATGTGGTGTTGCTGGATGAGCCAACCACGGGCATTGATGTGGATACCGAAAAACGGGTGCTTGATGCGCTAGAAGCGTGGACGAAAGACAAAACGCTGATCGTCGTCACCCATAAATTGCCAATTTTACGTTTAGTTGACCGCATTATCGTGATGGACGAAGGCAAAATCTTAATTGATGGTCCGAAACAAAAAGTCTTAAAAGCGTTAGGACAAACGGAGCAAGCCACTGGCACGGTCACGACAGATAAACCCGCTCCACAACCTGCGCCACAAGTGCGAGTCGTTTCACAGGTTAGACACGTAATTAATAAAGAAGAAGGGGCGATTTAAAATGGATCAATATGGTAAAGCGCCAAAAGAGCATCGCACTTTTTCCAGCGATTTTTCTCACGATTTAGAATCGGTAATGAGAAAAGAGCGCAGTAACTTACTGTTTTTGCCTATTATCTTTCTGGCGCTATTACTGACAATTTTTGTGGTCTGGGCCTATAACAGTAACTTAGAAGAGATCATTCGTGGGCAGGGAACTATTATCCCAAGCAGTCGCGAGCAAGTTATTCAAAGTATCGATCCTGGCAATATCCAAGAGATGTACGTCAAAGAGGGGGATATTGTTGAAAAAGGACAAATTTTACTGAAACTGGATGATGCGCGCAGTATGGCATTATTACGTGAAAGCCAAGCGCGAGTGCAAAACCTTGAAGCCATTTCAGCGCGTTTGCAGGGCGAATCTCGCAACGAAGCTCCTGATTTTTCAAAGATAGCCGACCAAGAATTAGTGGCGCGTGAAATCAACGCCTACAACGCGAAAAAAACGCAGCGTGACCAAGCTATTGCAGGTTTACGCCAAAGCAAAGGGTTATTAGACAGAGAAATCGCTATCACTAAACCATTGGCGAAAGAAGGGTTAGTTTCCAATGTGGAAATCCTGCGAATGGAAAGGCAATCTGTTGAATTAGCAACGCAAATTAACGAACGCATGAATAACTACCTTGCGGAAGCGAACGCCGAATTAGTGAAAGTGGAATCGGAACTGGATCAAGCGGAAGAGACCATGAGCATGCGCGAAGACCCTGTTACACGCTCGGAGATCCGCGCACCCGTTCACGGCATCGTAAAAAACATTAAGATCAATACCATCGGTGGCGTGGTGAATACAGGGCAAGACATCCTTGAGATCATTCCCCTCGATGATAAATTGATGGTGGAAGCTTATATTCGTCCGCAAGATGTGGCTTTCTTAAGACCGGGAATGCCAGTGGTGGTGAAAGTAACTGCTTATGATTACGCTATTTATGGTGGCTTAAATGGGGTGGTAAAGTTAATCAGCCCTGACACGCTGAGTAATGATAATCGCCGTAGTGAATTGAAGCTTAATCCGGATGAGACGTTCTACCGAATTCTTGTCGAAACGGATACCAATTATTTATTAGATAAAAATAACCATAAAATGGAAATCATTCCGGGTATGGTGGCATCGGTGGATATCAAAACGGGCGAAAAAAGCGTCTTTGATTACCTGATTAAGCCTATCACGCGGATGAAACAGGCGATGACAGAGCGTTAATCGCTATAAAAGAAAACAAAAAGAAAGCAATGTGAAAACAAGGGCGCAAAGATGAGCGCCCTTGTTGTTTTGTGCGGGTTTTCCAGTAAAAAATTTGCCAAATATCACTAATATTGCGGCTAATTACTCAAGAAGCATAAATCACCTTGATCCTAAGTGGTGAACTCAGGTTTAATACGGTCAGGCAATTGCGCAAAACGAAGAACTCAAAGGGATATTTTGCGCAATGGAAAGGATTCAGCTTGACGGTTGCGATAAAGATCCGCAGTCTGCTGTCATATTGTTTCAAATAATTGCTGTATGGATGAAATTGCGCTAGTTTCGTAGGGTCTCATCGCCAAACTTCAAGTTGTGGGTAGGTCTAATAAGCTTTTATGCACCTGCGGCTCGAATTATTGAGGCTAACTCTATAAACCGCAATGATTCCCTATTGCGTTGTGAATATTGGTTTAAGTACGTTCTATCCTACTTGGAGTATACTAATGACGACTCGTAAAACCCTTGCTAATGCTATCCGCTTTCTAAGTATGGATGCGGTTCAAAAAGCAAAATCAGGGCACCCTGGCGCACCAATGGGCATGGCTGATATTGCTGAAGTTCTTTGGCGCAACCATATGAATCATAACCCAGCAGATCCACATTGGGCTAACCGCGACCGCTTCGTACTGTCTAACGGTCACGGTTCAATGCTGATTTACAGCTTGCTGCACCTGACCGGTTATGACTTATCTATTGATGAGTTAAAGAACTTCCGTCAATTACATTCTAAAACCCCGGGTCACCCAGAATATGGTTATACGCCAGGCGTTGAAACCACTACCGGTCCTTTAGGTCAAGGTATTGCAAACGCAGTGGGTTTTGCGATTGCAGAACGTACTTTAGCGGCACAATTCAACCGCCCAGGTCATGACGTTGTCGACCACCACACCTATGTGTTCATGGGTGACGGCTGTATGATGGAAGGTATCTCCCACGAAGTGTGTTCATTAGCGGGTACCCTGAAATTAAATAAACTGGTCGCATTCTACGATGACAACGGCATCTCTATCGATGGTGAAGTTGAAGGCTGGTTTACTGATGATACCGCCGCTCGTTTCGAAGCTTACGGCTGGCACGTTATCCGTGACATCGATGGTCACGATGCAGACCAAATCAACGCTGCAGTGAACGAAGCACACAAACAATCAGATAAACCAACACTGATTATGTGCAAAACCGTTATCGGTTTTGGTTCACCAAACAAAGCAGGCACCGAAGCGGTTCACGGCGCACCTTTAGGTGATGCAGAAATCGCAGCAACTCGTGAAGCACTGGGCTGGAAATTCGGTCCATTCGAAATCCCAGCGGATATCTACCAAGCTTGGGATGCGCGCGAAGCTGGTAAAGAAAAACAGCATTCTTGGAATGAAAAATTTGCGGCATACGCAAAAGCACACCCAGAATTAGCGAAAGAATTCGAACGTCGTATGGCGGGTGAACTGCCAGCGAACTTTGATGCAGAAGCGAAAAAATTCGTTGAAAATCTGCAACAAAACCCTGCGAATATCGCAAGCCGTAAAGCATCTCAAAACGCGTTAGAAGCATTCGGTAAAGTATTACCAGAATTCATGGGCGGTTCTGCGGACTTAGCGCCAAGTAACTTAACCATGTGGTCTGGCTCTAAACCTCTGAACGAAGACAAAGCGGGTAACTACATCCATTACGGTGTTCGTGAATTCGGTATGTCCGCAATCATGAACGGTATCGCTCTTCACGGTGGTTTCATCCCTTACGGCGCAACATTCTTAATGTTCGTTGAATACGCACGTAACGCAGTACGTATGGCAGCGCTGATGAAAATTCGCAGCATCTTCGTTTATACCCATGACTCTATCGGTCTGGGTGAAGATGGCCCAACGCACCAACCAGTAGAACAACTGGCAAGCCTGCGTGTGACTCCAAACATGAGCACATGGCGTCCATGTGACCAAGTGGAATCTGCAGTTGCATGGAAATATGCCATTGAGCGTAAAGATGGCCCAAGCGCACTGATTTTCTCTCGTCAAAACCTGGAACAGCAACCTCGTACCGCTGAGCAATTAGCAAATATCGAGAAAGGGGCTTATATCCTGAAAGATTGCGCAGGTACGCCTGAGCTGATCTTTATTGCAACCGGTTCTGAAGTTGAATTAGCAGTGAAAGCGGCTGAGCAACTGACTGCGGAAGGTCGTAAAGTTCGCGTGGTTTCTATGCCTTCTACCGATGCATTCGACAAGCAAGATGCGGCTTACCGTGAAGCCGTTCTGCCTGCAAACGTAACTGCTCGTGTGGCTATCGAAGCGGGTATCGCTGATTACTGGTTCAAATACACTGGCCTGAATGGCGCTATCATCGGTATGCACTCATTCGGTGAATCAGCACCAGCGGATCAGCTGTACAAAGAGTTCGGTATTACGGTTGAAAACGCCGTTAAAGCTGCGAAATCTCTGCTGAAATAATTCATTTGATTGCTTGAGGTGTGTTCCGAATAACCGGCTGCGCCTCTGAAAATAAAGTGAATTAATCTAATTTACGCCTCAATATCAAGTTTGGTATTGGGGCGTTGTTTTTTTGTGCACCGTTTCTTGTTTTTCTATTGCGTTCTCTAAATATATCCCTTAATCTAAAACTCAATAAGCTGAACCGTTTCAGTTGAATTTGAAATAATGTAAATAAATTTTAAAAATGTCGAGTGAAGCACACTTTTGATGTTTGACAGTTAAAATGAGCAGTAGAGTTGGTGGTAGTCAGTTATCCTTAGCAACCGTGTGATTTTGCTCAGATACAAGGTGTAGAATGGCAATCAGGGTAGCAATAAACGGCTTCGGTCGAATTGGTCGAAGTGTTCTCAGAGCGTTATATGAATCAGGTCGCCGGGCAGAAATTGTCGTTGTTGCGGTCAATGAATTAGCGGAGCCGGAAGGTATCGCTCATTTGCTGAAGTATGATTCAAGTCACGGACGCTTTGCATGGGATGTCCGCCTCAATGGCGATCTGCTACAAGTTGGGGATGACAATATGCGTCTTTTCCATCAAGCGGATATCAGCAAGCTACCTTGGAAAGAGTTAGGTGTGGATGTGGTGTTAGATTGCACGGGCGTTTACGGCTCTCGCGAAGATGGGTTAAAGCATCTGCAAGCCGGCGCGAAAAAAGTGCTCTTTTCCCATCCGGGAACCGATGATCTCGATGCGACCATTGTGTATGGCGTTAACCATGACAGCCTACAAAGAAGCGATAGTATCGTTTCCAATGCATCTTGTACCACCAACTGTATTATTCCAGTCATCAAAGTGTTGGATGATGCATTTGGTATTGAGTCGGGCACAGTCACCACCATTCATGCATCCATGAATGATCAACCTGTGATTGACGCCTACCATAAAGATTTACGCAGAACGCGGGCAGCGAGCCAATCGATTATTCCTGTCGATACTAAATTGGCAGCGGGGATCACACGAATTTTTCCAAAATTCCAAGGCAGCTTCGAAGCAATTTCTGTACGCGTTCCAACCACCAATGTTACTGCCATTGACTTAAGCGTCACTGTCGATGCGGATGTTTGTGTTGATAAAGTCAACAAGCTATTACAGAGCGCCGCGCACGGGCATTTTCGTGGTATAGTAGACTATACTGAACTACCGTTAGTCTCGATGGATTTTAATCATGATCCGCACAGCGCGATTATTGATGGCACGCAAACACGAGTTAGCGGCAAGAACTTAATCAAAACCCTGGTTTGGTGTGATAACGAATGGGGGTTTGCTAACCGGATGCTAGATACAACCCTAGCGATGGCAGCAACAGGTTTAAACTAATTGGCGTCTGACAGACAGCGGGGCACAATAGACAAATACGCTATTGACCACCTTGCACAGTCGCTAATGAAAACTTTATAGAGAATCAACAAGAGGATTCACCATGTCTGTAATTAAGATGACCGATTTGGACTTAGCGGGTAAACGCGTTTTCATTCGTTCGGACCTAAACGTTCCTGTTAAAGACGGTAAAGTTACTTCAGATGCACGTATCCGTGCTTCATTACCAACAATTGAATTAGCACTGAAACAAGGTGCTAAAGTCATGGTTACTTCCCACCTCGGTCGTCCGACGGAAGGTGAGTACAATGAAGAATTTTCACTGCAACCTGTTGTTGACTATCTGGCAGAAAAATTAGACAACCCAGTTCGTTTAGTTAAAGACTACCTGAACGGTGTTGATATCGCCGCTGGCGAATTAGTCGTTTTAGAAAACGTGCGCTTTAACAAAGGCGAGAAAAAAGACGACGAAACGCTGTCTAAACAGTATGCAGCACTGTGTGATGTCTACGTTATGGATGCATTCGGTACGGCTCACCGTGCTCAAGCGTCAACGCACGGCGTTGCTAAATTCTCGCCAGTTGCGTGTGCAGGCCCTCTGTTAAGCAACGAACTAGAAGCATTAGGCAAAGCGTTAGGTAACCCAGCGCGTCCAATGGTGGCTATCGTTGGTGGTTCTAAAGTTTCCACCAAACTGACCGTATTAGATTCCCTGTCTAAAATCGCTGACCAACTGATTGTGGGTGGCGGTATCGCGAATACTTTCATCGCAGCAGAAGGCAACAATGTGGGTCGTTCACTGTATGAAGCGGACTTGATCCCAGAAGCGAAAAAATTACTGGCTAACTGCCAAATCCCAGTGCCAACCGATGTTCGCGTGGCTACCGAGTTCTCAGAAACGGCTGAAGCAACACTGAAAGCAAGTAACGCTATCAAAGATGATGAGCAAATTCTGGACTTAGGTGATGAATCCGCAGAACGTCTGGCTGAAATTCTGAAAAATGCGAAAACCATTCTTTGGAACGGCCCTGTGGGCGTATTCGAATTCCCTAACTTCCGTAAGGGAACTGAAATCGTTGCTCGTGCTATTGCAGACAGCGACGCTTTCTCAATCGCTGGTGGTGGTGACACCCTAGCGGCGATCGATTTATTCGGTATCGCTGATAAGATTTCATACATTTCTACCGGTGGCGGTGCTTTCCTTGAATTTGTTGAAGGTAAAAAGCTCTCAGCCGTTGTGATGCTAGAAGAACGTGCTAAAGCGTAATTAATTTGTTCATACACAACAGGCAGCGTAGGCTGCCTGTTCACCACAGGACCTTTTCACATGTCTAAAATTTTTGATTTTGTTAAACCAGGTGTTATCACTGGTGATGATGTACAGAAAGTTTTCGCGGTTGCCAAAGAAAATAACTTTGCATTGCCAGCTGTGAACTGTGTTGGTACTGATTCAATTAACGCCGTACTTGAAGCGGCGGCTAAAGTACGCGCTCCAGTTATTGTTCAGTTCTCTAACGGTGGTGCTGCATTTATCGCAGGTAAAGGCCTGAAAGCTGAAGGGCAACAAGCAGCTATCTTAGGTGCAATTTCAGGTGCATACCACGTACACCAAATGGCAGAGCACTACGGTGTGCCAGTGATTCTGCACACTGACCACTGTGCGAAGAAATTGCTGCCATGGATTGACGGCCTGTTAGATGCGGGTGAAAAACACTACGCGAAAACCGGTAAACCACTGTTCTCTTCTCACATGATTGACCTGTCAGAAGAATCTCTGGAAGAAAACATTGCAATCTGTTCTAAATATTTAGAGCGCATGGCGAAAATCGACATGACTCTGGAAATCGAATTAGGTTGTACTGGTGGTGAAGAAGACGGTGTTGATAACACTGGCATGGACAGCTCAGCGCTGTACACCCAACCAGAAGACGTGGCTTACGCTTACGAAAAACTGAACGCTATCAGCCCACGTTTCACTATCGCGGCTTCTTTTGGTAACGTACACGGTGTTTATAAGCCAGGTAACGTACAATTAACGCCAAAAATTCTGCGTAACTCCCAAGATTACGTGTCTGAGAAATTTAACCTGCCACACAACAGCTTAGATTTCGTTTTCCACGGTGGTTCCGGTTCAAGCGCTGCTGAAATCAAAGAAGCAGTAAGCTACGGTGTTATCAAAATGAACATCGATACCGATACTCAGTGGGCAACATGGGATGGTATTTTACAGTATTACAAAGCGAAAGAAGGCTACCTGCAATCTCAGTTAGGTAACCCAGAAGGCGATGATAAGCCAAACAAAAAATACTACGATCCACGTGTGTGGCTGCGTAAAGCACAAGACTCAATGGTTGTTCGTTTAGAGCAAGCATTCAAAGAACTGAACTGCGTAGACGTTCTGTAATTTACGAGTTTAACTTGTGAATAAATCATCCCCCAGCAGGGTAGCTTGCTGGGGGATTTTTTATGTTTTCACTAAGGAGCCTGTCACTTGCCGTATTGATTGCGAGCGCCTTGCTTTTCTTGTAACCTTCGCGTGCTTTGAACACTCTGAAATGCCCTATAAGGTAATCCAAATGACTGAACATAAATCTAAAGACCCGTTACATGGGGTTACGCTTGAAATGCAGGTAACAGAATTAGTTAACCATTATGGCTGGGCAAAATTAGGCAGTATCATCAAAATTAACTGCTTCAACAAAGATCCCAGTATCAAATCAAGCTTAAAATTCCTACGAAGAACGCCATGGGCACGAGCTGAAGTTGAAGCGCTTTATCTTGATATGCTAGAAGACGATTCAATGGATGATGCTAATTTGTCTGATGATCCGTGGGGTAATCACCGCGTTTAATGCCTCGACCAAAAGATACATCCCGTCCCGCTATGATCTCTATCTATGGATCGTCACTACGAATGGAGAGTAAACCACTATGCTGATTCGTCTAGCCACTTTGCAAGATATTGCTGCACTCCTCAATATTGATACCTATATCATGGTTGACTCTATCCGTAGGCAGCAAATTCAAGACTGGGTTATGAGTCAAAGCTGTTACCTTGCGGAAGAAAAGGGAGAAGTGCTGGGGTATGGCGTATTAAATTACCATTTCTTTGGCTGTGGTTTCATTGAAATGCTTATGGTTGCTGAGCGGTTTCGCCACCGAGGTATTGGTCTTGCATTATTGAAGGCTTTACAGGAAATTTGTCATCACCCTAAATTATTTACATCGACCAACCAATCCAATTTGTTGATGCAAAAATTACTGTTAAAATCGGGTTTTATTCCTAGCGGGCAGATTGACAATCTCGATGATAATGACCCAGAAATTATTTTTTATCATAAATAAAAGTCATTGATATTAGTTTAGACTGCTTTATAAATGAAAATACCCTCTAAAAAGAGACTTAGAGGGCATGATTATGTCGCGACTAAATTAGGCTGTCGATGGTATGAATACAGCGGCATTACAGATTAATCGGTAATGTTACCGAAGAATTCCTACGTTCTAAAAAGTAATTTAAATCGCACTGAAGCACATTAGCAAAAATACATAATCGGTGGATCGTAAAATTTTGAGTTCCGCGCTCATAACGAGAGATTTGTTGTTGGCTTAAGCCAGTTTTTTTACCAAGAATACTGGCGCTCCAACCTAATAATAGGCGGCGCTTACGAACTTTTGCACCAATATCGGTATTGGAGATTTGATTGTCATAGAGAGTCATTATGCTGTCCTCGTTTATCCTTTAATTTTCTCATTATGCAAATGAGAAAATATTGGTGTGAAAGAAAGATTGGCCATTAAATAAATTTAATCCAATAATAAAAACGCTTAGGCCAATAATAAAAGTGCTAAAGCTAAATAATAACGATAAGTGCTTGTTAATATAAAAGTTTGATTGTTCTTTTAATGGGAATGACGCATCTGAAAATGATAAAAATAGTATAATCATTCCCCAATGCAGTACCGACTGTAAAAATGGGTGCTCTAAGTTACTGTTGATGACAACAGGCGTTAGCGCTAATACCAACGATATTGAGTATCCATTTCCATTTTTTTTATATTTAATGATTGACTGATAAATAACATAAATTCCTCCTGTAATAAGAAATGACATGAAAATAAGATTAATATATCCACCTGTCATCACCCAACGTAAAATTTCATTAAAAACATGTGGCATGATGTAATTATCAGAACTCAAGAATGGAATTTGATTTGCTTCAAAGCTCGCATTCATTATTAATGGTTTTTCCCACACTTCAGTTGGTGGTGAGATAAACAGTGAAATGGAAAACCTCAACATTTGTTTAATATGGAAACGATTAATAATTTCACTATCAATATATTTTGGACATAACTGAATCAAGTAAACACCGATAAAAACGGCAATAGCAATGATGAAGTAGCTTACACTCACTCTGAGTTTATTTTTCTGATAAAACAAGCAGATAAATGTAAAGGCGCACACTGCAAAGCTCAATATTATCGTCATGGACTGCAAGATAACTAGCATCATAGTAAAAAGGAAAATGCCAATACCCAATAGCATCGTGCGGCATTTTTCTTGGAAAATTGATGCTAATTTAAACTGCGATAAAACCATCGCCATTAACGATAATATGCAACTCATTGCCATATTAACCGACAAAACGGTGATTTGCTGGGTCAAGCCGTATGAGCGCATGCCCGTTGCAAAATAAAAAATATTAGTTTCAAAAATATACTGGTAAATAGTAAAGAGACACTGAATTACATTAATAATTATGAAACAATAAATACAGAAAGATTGAATTAACCATTTTTCTCTTATTTGCAGCCCGACAATATAGAGTATTACACCGGCACTAATTCCAGACCAATACCAAAATATGATATTGGTATTTTCTTGCACATAAAAAAGATTAATACTTAATATCACGAGCCCTAGACAAAAACACATTGCAGGAATCGTAATGAAAATCCGATTTTTTCTATAAAATACGGTAAATGCAATGATGGAAATGATTAATGCAATCGCTAACCAGCTAATAATGTTTTGAGGCAGCGATTGCCTTAAACTACCTAAATTATCAATATAAATTATGCTGGCGAGATTCCAAATAATAAAAATACTAATAAATACAGCACGAGAAAGCATAATCATATTATTTTTTACAACATGTTATTATAAATAAGTCGCAATTAACCACGCATTACCGGTATATTTACCTGGTTCAGCATCTAATCCGTAAAGATGACTTTCAATTTGAATATTCTTTACTTTTTCAATGGTGGTTTCGATGGTTTTACCCCGTTGATTGGTCTCTGCATCGTACAGGGATAGCTCGGAATAAATGGTGTTATTGCCTGATTTTAACGGCACCCGCTTTTGTGGATCACTATCTGTTACATAATCTAAGGCGAATTTCACTCTAACCCCCTGACTTCTATCACATTGATAGGTTGCAGTGCGGGTTTGTTTACTGTCAAATTCAATGGCATCCAGTGTATTGTGATTGATATTTAAGTTATCAATATTGGATTTACAGTTTGATGGGTAGTTAATTATTGATTGAGTTAAATCCAGTTTCACGCCTGATTTTTCAGCAGGAATAAACATGTCTGGTGTTCCTGGGTATTGGAACATACGTGTATAACCCGCAATCATTGCTGGTGGAATAACAACTTTGCCATCCAGTGGAATTTCTTTTACATAGATACGGACTTCAAATGGAAATTGAACGGTAAAATAGGAAGTACTTTGTGAGGTTTCCGTACCACTACATCCATTACCGGCAATATTTTTCCAGCCTTGGGTAATTCCGTTGTCTGAATACAAAGTAAAAAACGTATTACCATTAATTTTATATGCAGTTAACCCTTTGATAGTAAATCCAGCTTCAGGCATATACGAAAATACACGGTGGAAGGCATAGCTTGAAGCCAGCCCGCTTTGGTAGTTACCTTCTAAATAGTTAACTTTACAGTACACCGTGCCAACAGGTTGTGAAGTGCTTTCATCAATCACAATGCCTTCTTTATTAGGCGGAGCAACGGAATAGTATTTCTCTCCATTACTGCCAATCGTTGGGGTGTCGGCTAATACAGAATTATTAGAAACAAGGTTCATTTTATAGGAGCCACCACTACCCGAATAGCGGGTTAATCCATGGGAAACTTGGTTGTATAAAAACAATGACATAACCATTGCCATTAATGAAATTTTCGATGTTTTTTTCATTGTCGTTACCTAACTTTAAAGATAATCAATCATGACTGACAGTGCCGCACTAAATGGACCCACTTCAAGGGTTTCTGGTAACTGATTCGTAACTAATTGTGACTGCAAGGTCAATGTGGCAGTGTCACCACTCACTGACGGGAAGATGGGCTCCCATTTCAGTAGATTGATAGCGGTATTTCTATTGGCTTGGGAAAAGCGGATCCCTAAACCTTGGATCGTGGTGCTTAATACCGTTTCGTTATTAATCGTGAGGGTCGAACCCTCTTTTGGGGACAAATAAATCCGTAAGTTTTTACGCAGATCGCATTGCTTAATTAGGATCCCAAAGTTTTGCTTTTCTTCTGTTAGGCGGTCCAAAGCGACATTTTGAAAATTGACGTACAGTTCTTTATCACCGTTTTCATTGGTGATCACACAGGATGGACGCACCAATGTGGTTTCCAACGTAATTAAAATATCAGCCAGTGAAAAGCTGCTCATCAGTAGGCAAATCGCCCCTAAAAAACCGGATATTTTCATCTGCATTCTCCTACTGGTAGTCCAGATTGAAAGTGACTAAGGATGAGAAACTCCCTGTTTTGAGCCGCCCGTTAAAGGGCTTTTGTGCATATACCCCAAATTGCAGCGGATTAATGGAGCCTTTTCCCGATTCCGTGACGGTACTGATATCAATCGGGGTATTAAATTTCAACGCTTGAGCATTCTTGCCATCAGTTAACGCCAGTAACACATTGGACTCGCCAGTTGTTTTCAAATAGGTGACGCCATTGTGAGTTTCCGTATCTTGAGTATTTAGCGTAATTTTGATGGTCTTATTTAATGCTGCGGTTGAGCAATCGACGATATCCAACTGAAAAGGTTGAATATCAGAACGACCTTGATTTTCAAGTTCAGAAAATCGTAAGCCAGATAGGTAGACCTTTTTCTTCGTATCGTCATCGGATAGACGGCAACCAAGAGGCACGAGTGTTCCTTCAAAATAGACGGATAAGCTATTTGCCAAGCTGCCGTAGCTGGTGAATAACAAGCTACTCATGCTAACCATAAGTGCGAATGTTTTAGTCATAAATCATCTCCAAACGGCGTGCTGAATTCTCGGCTGGAAGTAAAAAGGTCATACTTTCATTTGTCTGCGGCTTTGAAAAAACATATTGCTGACCCGCAAATTTCAACGTGAATGGCGCCCACGTTTGGTTATAAGTGCGGGTGACACAATGGGCATAACTCACGGTAAATTGATAAACAGGCTCATTGACATGATTGACTGCTCTCGTCATCGTCACATTAGGCTGGCAAGGCGTTATGAGAAAACGCGCATGAACATAAACAGTGCCTGTTGTTTCCAATAATGAGGGTTGCGATGGCGTTTCTGCCAATACAGGCATGGCGAACATGAGCGATAACCCAAAGTGATACAGTTTCATGTTGATATTCCTGTTTATCCGTTACGTCTATGGTGCGACTGTGCACTGCGATGCTTGGCACTTAAACGCCAGTGATGGCTTTCCACCATAATCATTGATATAGGTGAGATATGGTGTCGCAAATTTTGCTGATTTTAGGTTATGGGTTGATTTCGGTGGCACCATAACGGCATCAAAGTCACTCTGCTCAGACTGCTTCTGGCTGTTACCAATGCCGATAATAGTCAGATAAAAACTTGTTGGGTTATTCAGTTGATAACCATTGGCTGTTGGGGTTAATGTCACCTGTTTTGTCCAATCTTTTTTGCTATCAGCCACAATCGCTTCTGGGCGATAAAACAGTTTTACACGGCTTTGTAGGGCGATTTGTAGAACACCCGCTTCTGTTGATTTTGGTGGAATTTCACGCAAGTTATAGTAAAACAGAGATTCTCTATCCTGAGGTAACTTACTGATATCTGGCGCAGTGCTTAAACGCACTAAGCTGGTGGATTTTGGCTCCATACGCTGAATCGGTGGTGTCGCGATAATCGGGCCAGCTTCCAATTTTTTCTCTGATGCATCTTCTAACCATGACTGCGCTAAGTAAGGCAGTTCAGGGTTATCATTGCGAATAGTGATGTTAATAGACTGCTGATCACCATCAAAAATAATACGAGTACGATCCAGTGTCACTGCGGCGTAAGTAGCGCCCATAGCACAGATAGAGGTCAATAAGACACTGGTGCGAAGTAAATTAAAAAGATTTGATTTCATTTAAATTGTTTCCTAATGACAAATTAATACAGGGTAGCTTTCCGCACTGTTTTTAAACTCAGTGACTTGCGTGCTGCATTGCAATTTATTTCCCCAGTAAAGGTTAAGCAGGTCATTTGGCATCACGCCGACAATCCATGTGATCCCTTGCTCACCCACAATGCCGAGCTCAATGTTATTTTTATTACGCACACTGGCGCCAAAGGGTGGATAAGTACCATCTGCCAATTTTAAACGGGCAAAGGTTTTTTCCCCTTGGATAACATTAAGGCTGCGATAACCGATGGCTCCACGAGTTAATGTGGCTTCGGTAACGCTCTCTAACGCTTCGATATTGTTCGGTAATTTACTGGTATTAATTGATGCTGTTGTCTTGCGATAGCTACTTACGTTAGGGAGTACGGTTAAGCCAAAGCGGTTAGTTTTATAAACACCGCCATTTAATGGCACGTTACTCGCGCCTGGCGTTTCAACGACTAAGCGTGTTCCACCATAGGCTGCCTGATGCATTGCAATCCCTTCTTTGACCAACGTGATCCCACCATTTATCGAACCACCAATGGTGTGGTATTGGTTCGGTACATAACTGGCATTGGCGGATAGCGATGCCGTTGGAAAGTTCTGGCTCAAGTAACCGCTGAAACTGGTTTGTGAATCCTGAAATTGTCCCGTTTGATAACCCACGTTGAGGTTATAGCTACGTTGATCGCTGTAGCCGCTGTATCCCACATTATGGGTTGATGAGCGGCGTCCACTCTGGTCTTTTGTGTAGCCTTCAGAGAAACTAAAACTACTCCCCATAGTGAATGGAACTGTGACGTACAAATTAATCGCATCATCTTGATATCCAGATCTTTTGGATCGAGTCGCTGATGCAGTTAGGCTAATGTTTTTCAACCCTAAAGCGACAATATTGAATGCGGTGTTAATGTAAGCCCCAAATTGCTCTTCGGTTTGGCTATTCCAATACGTGTTGTACTGGTAATTTCCACCCAGCGAGAACGAGTCAAAATATTTATTAATATTGACCTGATAGCTCTCTTTATGCGCTTGGGTTTCTGTCCCCGTGCGACGTTCATCCAGTGTTTGTTGCAAAGAACGATAGGTTTCATCCGAGAATCGATATCCTGCGAAGGTGATATCTGTCCTCGCTTCATCAAACGATTTTGAATAACTTAAGCGATAGCTGCGCCCTGTCAGGGTGTTGTCCAGCAATTTCGCATGGGATTGTGTCACGTCAAATGACAGGCTCCCGAAGGTAAATAAGTCTCGCCCAAAACCCGCAGAAAAAGCTTGGTAGTTTTTGGATAAAATCGAACCACCATAAATAGACCAAATATTGTTAAGTCCATATGACAGCTCGCCTGATGCGGTCATGTCCCCTTCCAGGTGACGACCATCGTAACGTGGTTTACCAACGGCAAATTTGTAGCGAATTTGTCCCGGACGCGTTAAGTAGGGGAGTGCCGCCGTGGTGATGCTGAATTTTTGCTCTTCGCCATTTTCTTCACGTACGGTGACATCCAAGGTTCCACGAATTGAGCTATCCAACGTTTGGATCTGGAACGGTCCCGCAGGAACCGTGGTCTCTAACACGATACGATCATGGCTTTTAACGATGACCGTTGCGTTAGTTTGTGCTATCCCAATAATCTCAGGTGCATACCCCGTCAGTTTGGGTGGTAGCATATTTTCGTCGGTTTCTAATGACAAACCGGTAAACTGCCAAGAATCAAAAATTGCGGAATAGAAATAGTTTTCCCCTAACGTGAGAACCGAGGCGATATTTGCTAATGAACGATAAGCATATAAACGGCTGAATATGGCATCGCTATATTCATTGTTATAGTTACCCGATGATTTACGGTAGTTTGCTTGGTAATCCCCACGTAAACGCCACGCGCCAAGGTTTAATCCTGTGGTTCCGTTAGCTGATAAATAGGACTCTTTGGTTCCGCTATCTCGACGGCTGAATGAGCCCGTTAAGGAATAGTCGAGTAAAAAACCATTAATACCTTCTTCCCAGCGAGAAGGTGGCACCCAGCTTGGATCGGTATATTCCAAATAACTTTGTGGGATCAGAATTGACAATGTTAGCGTCGATAAATCCACACTCAGCGTACTACCTTCAAGAGCAGATAAATCCATACACTGATCGTTATCACGATATTTGACTAAACGAATCGCTTCAGGTTTTAAACCGAGTTGATCTGTAATTTCCGCTGGAATACATATGACACTAAATAATGAATCTTCAGAAGACGTAGGTGCACCAATAGTAATATCGCGCGCGTTACCCAAACGTTCGTTATTGACTTTAATCGTTAAGTGATAATTTCCAGGCATAATAAATCCGGCCTGAGAAAACTGGCTAAAGTCAATATTCTGAGTATCTTTGGTATCAAGCATATCTGTATTAAATTCAACAGAAAAAGCGACAGTAGGAATACTGGATAAGCAAGATATAATAATTAACTGGTGAAAAACATTAAATTTAGCCATAGTGTTCTTATCATTTAAAATATTTATTAGTCGTAACTCACATTGAATTTAATCGTGGCAAAGTAATTTCCGGGTTCAATCTCATTATTAATGGTGTCAATTTCTGTTTCATATTTCAAAAAGCTAGTTTTTGTTTTTCTATCAAAGTAAATGGCGCTATTTGAAATAGAATACGATTTATTCGGAGTGACTAAATTGTTATTGGTGTCATAAATATAGACAACGACGCCATCCGTGGGGCCTGATAGTTTGATTGCATTGTTGTAGATATCACTATTGGCAAAGAATTTAATTTTTATGCCTTTGCTATTATCTTTGTCATATTCACTAATGCAGTTGTTTAATTTAATGTTGAATATTTTTCTATTATTATTTTTTGCTTCTTCTGTACTGATGTCACTTTTAGAAACAAGGTCATAATTAATATATTGATATTGGCTGTCTGTTTCTATTGAGCAAGGGGCAGCAACAATATATCCACGCATCACTGTTTCGCCACGAATACCGCCATCAATTGTGTATTCAGCATTAGAAATAAAAGGTGTTAATAATATTGACCATAAAAAAAATAAATTTCGCATAATGAACCTTTTTATTGGGAGGGTTTCCCCTCCCATAAAAATTACTCGTAAGTGATTTTGAAATCAGCGATAGAGTTAAATTCACCTTCAGTTACTGGAGTTGCAGCATCAACACGTTTTGCTAATGCAGTAAATTCCAGAACGTTTTCACCTTGTCTGTTACGAATTTGGTTCAGAATAGATTTAGCTTCATCAAATTTAAAATCTTTAATTTGAATACCAACGTTAGTAGCAGTACCAGTTACGCCTAAGAATTCTTTATTTGTACCGACGTAGTTTTTACCACCGAAAGTAATTTTGATGTCTTTAACTGCAACCCATTTACCTTCAGTATCTTTACTGAATTCGTCGAAGTTACATTCTTTTAATTTAATTGCGATATTTTTTTCTGCTGCATTACCAGCTTCTAAAGATGCACGTGAAAGTTGACCAAAAGGAACTTCTTGTTTAGTGCTTTCAGATTCGATATTACATGGAGAGTTAATAACTTGACCGCTGAAATGTAATTCACCTGTGTTACCGCTAGCTAAAACTGAAGCAGACAGAGTAGAAGCTGCAAATAAAACAGCAACAGATAATTTATTCAATTTCATATTATAGATCCTTAAAGATAAGTAATTGTCAGTCCCTAAAAAGCCTAAGCAACTGAATGTTTCAACTTAGGATTGAAGACTTCATTTTTAAACGTACTTGGTATTTAAAAGTACTAAACGTTAAATCATTCCCTGAAGTGTTGAATGCAATTTGCCTGATGTATCCATTCGTAGGCTTTTTGTGTAAGTCATTTCGACGAAAACAAGTTTATCCATTAGAGGAGTTTTTTGAAATAAAATGTTGATACTTTAATAAAGTAAAATATTTAATTCTAATATTAATGTTTTTAACGTTGATTTTAATGTTTTAATTTCAATATCGTCTGGCGATGAATGTTTAATGACTTTTGCTTTAAGGTAAATTAACAAGTAAATTTTAAGTTATAAAAAAATAGAGCATCAAATATCATAATTCGATGCTCTATTTTTGTAGTTATTGAGATGTTATTGAGAAATTACTGAGATAGGTCAAATAGTACAAATAAAAAGAGGGGAAAAATTTTCTTCAAAAATATAATTTTTATCACTTAAACGTTTTATTTTCACAAAATAGATTTGGTCTTTCTGTGGAATTCCGCGTATTTTGATTTTATCTTGGGCTTGGTCACTTGGATCAATGAAAATATTTTCAACGCGTGAAAAAAAATGCCCACCTTGATAGACATATTTCATATAAAACTTACGAGAAATTGCATAATTTGTTCCATTACTATTAATTGTTCCATTCATTATAAAAGTATGATGATCAGGAGCATGCTCATTTGGGATAATACTTAATAGGTAGTATCCTTTTAAATCTGAACGACTGTCTGATATGTTAATTTTCAAAGTTGCTCGGCAATTTGGAACGACGGGAGTATGATTTATATAATAAAAATAACCGCTCATAATGACTAATATAGTTGAAACAATCAGTAACCAAACGGTTCTGACCGATTTCTTATTTGACATAGAAATTCTCACAACTCACAGTTGCACTGTCTTTTGGGGTGGTAGGACAATAAGATAAAAACAAAAAGTTATCATAGAGATTTTTATCGTTAGTGACGATACCCACGTTGTAATAAAACAAGGTTGCTGGTTTTTTACAATCAATGTTTAATCGAGTTAGCTGATTTTGTAAGTCAGTAAAATTGATCGTGGTCATATCAGGTTTATGGTAGCTATTTATATAGCGTATACTGCATTGGTCAATACGTCCAACTTCAGGGTATTCAGTGCGCGTAGCAAAAAAATAGCTTTTAAAAAGATACAACAAGCAAAAAATAATAATGACAACTAAGGTAAGCTCAATATAGCGGTTATTGAGAATGTAACTCTTTTTCTTTACCGATAGTGGTGGGGTATTTTCTATAATTGAAGGCTGTTCAGATTCCTTAAGTAATATATTGGGTTGCTCTTCTTGATGGGGCTCTTGATTTAATTCAGTCGATAGAGACTGTAATTTTGCATCAAACTTTATGCCCACTTTGGGAATCGTTGTAATAATTTCCTCCTCAAAAAAGGAAGAAAGGTGGCGGCGTAAAACAGAAATGCTGCTATTAAGGTTATTATCAGATGCAACTTGGTTATGTTCATCCCATACTCGGCTTAATAATGTATCCCTATCTAAAACTTCACCATTATTTTGCACTAACACCAATAATAAGCGGTTTAGTGTGGTAGTTAGTTTAATTGCATCGTCGATATTATCGCGATATAACAACCCCTGATGGCTGTCATAAATAATATTATTTATAAGATATTTCATATTTTGATTATTTTTATTTATTTAGGTGTTATATAAGTATTAATCCAGTTTATACCTCTAATTTGGTCGGTGTCAATTAGACAGAAATAGCTTAATTATTTATTTCATTTAAGATCATTAAGTTAGATTAAGGTAATAAAAAAGCCCCTTAATAGGGGCTTGTTTTACATAATGAAGGTCAATTAGGCCGTAGGTTCTAAAATTTTATGCAAAACGGGATGGAATTTACGTTTAAAATAGACTAAACCGTGTCCATCATCGCTAACAACAATCTTTTTCATCTCAACCATATAGACAGAGTGAGTGCCAATATCTTGGACTTGGGTAATTTCCCCCTCAAGATTCGCAAGGGCATTTCTTAACAATGGTTGTTCTAAAATACCTTTATCCCACATATCCCATCCAAAGCGCTCATCCATTGTCGAGCCTTTCATACCCGCAAAGTGACAAGCTAAATCTTCTTGGTCATGGTTGAGAACGTTAACGCACAGGCGGCCATTCTTTTGAAAAACCGCATTCATAGCACTGTTGCGGTTAACGCATACCATCAAAGTTGGTGGCGTATCAGTCACAGAACACACCGCGGTGGCAGTAATACCGCAACGACCTTCTGGACCATCCGTGGTGACGATGTTAACAGCGGCACCGAGACTTGCCATCGCATCTCTGAAGCGTAAGCGATGTTCATTTTCTAAAGACATTTTGACCTCCTGCTGCCGATTACTTCAGCAGCGAATCTAACAGATTAATATCGTTGTTGTTGTGCAGGTGAGGGCGCTTCCAGCCGTGCTGATCATAGTCAGACAGGCAGCGATCAACCATATCTGTCATGGCTTTCATATTGCCAGAACCGTATGCATGACGCAGACATTGCAGACGAATTTCGTCTTGGCTTCCCGCGTAGTTAATTTCATACAGCTCGTGGCGACCACCGAATTCACTACCGATAGCATCCCACATTAATTTTAAAATTTTAATACGTTCAACGTGATCCATCCCATTTGAACCGCGAACATATTTTGCCAGATATTTGTCAATCTCTGGGTTATTCATATCACGAACGCTTGATGGCAGATAGATCAAACCACTTGTTACGTTACTTTCGATGATATTCTTGATTTTGGTGTAGGCCATTGGTGCCATAACGCGATACGTTTGGATGGCTTGAGTATCTGGCAGGAACGCGCCGCCTTCCCAAGCTTTTGCTTCTGAACACATAGCATCAGTCAGTGACCAGAACAGGTTACGCCAAGCAACCACTTCACCAAGATCCGCTTGAACGCCACGGAAATCAATAACACCCGTACATTCAAGGCTCTTTTGTAGAAGACCTGTAATGAAGTCCAGTTTGACGGCTAAACGTACACACGCTTGTAATGGGAACAGGCGAGCAAAGCCACCTTGTACCGCCCAGTTACGAGCACGGTCGAAATCACGATAAATCAGCACGTTTTCCCATGGAATTAACACATGATCCATGACCAGAATGGCATCATTCTCATCAAAACGGCTTGATAACGGGTAATCAAACGGAGCCCCTGTTGCACCAGCAACTAATTCATAAGATGCACGGGAAATTAATTTCACACCGTCCGCATCCATTGGTGCAACAAACATCAGAGCAAAATCAGGGTTATCACCCATGACTTGTGCAGAACCAAAACCGATAAAGTTGTAGTGTGTTAACGCAGAGTTGGTTGCAACAACTTTTGCACCGCTGACGATAATACCTGCATCAGTTTCTTTTTCTAGCTTTATATAAACATCTTTAACTTCATCGGCAGGCTTATGGCGATCGATAGGTGGGTTAACAATTGCATGGTTAAAGTATAAACCGCTCTCTTGAATACGTTTGTACCAGTTGCGTGCGTTGTCGGCAAACTGACCATAATATTCTGGGTTAGCCCCTAAACAGCTGGCGAATGCCGCCTTATAGTCTGGAGTGCGTCCCATCCATCCGTAGCTTTGGCGTGACCAATCGGCGATGGCGTCGCGTTGTTGGCGTAAGTCATCGGCACTTTTTGCGAAGCGGAAGAATTTGTGTGTATACCCGCCGTTGCCTGTGTCTGTGCCCCAGCAAAGCTGGTCATGAGTCGATTTATCATGAAGCGCATCATATAACTGTCCTATAGAAGCTGCAGAGTTACGAAAAGCAGGGTGCGTGGTGACATCTTTAACACGCTCACCATAGATATAAATCTCGCGACCATCTTGCAAACTTTTTAGATATTCTTGGCTATTAAATGGGCGCTTAGCATCGGAACGAAAATCTTCTGGTTTCATGTCTACCTCGTTTTAGAACAAAGAGGGCTTGCGGGTTGTCGGCGAACAAAGGTTGCAAGCTTGAATGATGTTAATTTTATGTTTGTTTTGTGTTTACTAATTGAATCGTTTTCTGTGGGGTTTTAAAAGAGACTTTCCAAAGAAACGCTGGTACTTTTCGTTGGTGAGATGGTTTTATGAAAGAAATGTGATCTTATCGATATTTTAATATTAATGCTATTTCATTTATTTTAAATAAACTCTTATTTATCATTGCTTTAATTTTTATTAAAAACTTAATGACTTTTATTTGCCATTGTTTTATTTGGTTGTTTTTTGAGCTCTATATTCACTTTTTGTTTGCGACTAATAGTACAAGTGTAACTTTAAAAATAAAAGTGCAAGACATCAAAAATGTTTGCATTATGTAAAATAATTTAAGAGGGATGCTAAAATTTTAGTATCCACGATTTAGTGGATATTTTGCTCGCGCCATTGGCTCGGTGAGGTGCCCTCTGAACGATTAAAAAAGCGGGCAAAATAGGCTGGATCTTTAAATCCAAGTTGATAGGCGATTTCAGAAACGGAGATATCGCAAAAGAGCAGCATGCGTTTGGCTTCTCGTAAAATCCTATCAAAAATGAGTTTCTTCGGAGGGCGGTTGGCAAATCGCCGGCACATATCTTTTAAGCGAGATTCGGTGACGCCGAGTTTATCCGCATAATCAGGGACAGAGAGATGCTCGCGATAATGCATATCGATAAGCTGGTTAAAACGTTGGAATAATCGATGTTCACCACGCACGCCGCTAACGTGGTGCTCGTCAAGAGGGACAGAGCGCAGTAAAAAGGTGAATAGGGCTTGGGCAAGTGAAGATAACACTTGGTCTCGACCAATATAGTTATTGGCAGATTCCCGCGCCATTAAATCCCAATAATGATTAAAAGTTTCAATATCTTGGGGTTTATCCGCGACAGATAAACAAATTGCCGGAATATCCACTCTGTCTAGGTTGGCAGAATAAAGTGATTCCAATAGTGGCGAAATTAAATCTTGCCGTACGGTCAGTACATGCCCGTCAGTATCTTCTTGGGTAAAAAACGCATGGGCGACAGAAGGGGGCGTTAAAATAAATAGCGGTGCCTGCACAGAATAACGAGACTCATCCAGCTGAAGCGTAATATGCCCAGTGACTAAATAGTGTAATTGGAAATAGCCATCGTGACGATGAGCAGGCATGTCGCGGCCGAAGAAGGCGGCGAGTTTACCGAAGGTTTGGTAGTGGACGTCGTCGTTGCCCAGGACGTCATCATAATCCTTCCCAATATCTATGTTTGTAATGCCCGTCATAATTGTTCTTCATTCTTCAAGCCGCAGCGTTGTTGGCTTCACTCCGTTACTCGGGTCACATACTTATGTATGCTCCCCAAGATTCGCCGTTCGCCGCCTAGCTACAACTCGAATTGTTCTTCATTCTTCAAGCTGCAGCGTTGTTGGCTTCACAAGATAACCCTAGTCACATACTGGTGTATGCTCCTAGGGATTAACTTGCTTGCCGCCTAGCTGCAACTTGAATTATTTTGAACAATATTTAAGGGAGAATTAAAAAATCTAAATATTTTCAATTTGTTGCAGCACTCATTTTTAGCTAACAAAACTATATAATTCTACCGTTTACGGTGTGGCTCTTGGTCTTGAGTTTTTCATTGGGATGGCGATGACCAGAAGGGCACCGACGACCAGCAAACCGGCTACAAAATAGAGACCGGAATTGAAGCTACCCGTTTGATCTTTCAGCCAACCGATTAATAGTGGACTGACCGCGGAGCCTATATTACCTGTTGCGTTGATTACGGCAATACCGATTGCGCGAGCGCGTAAACTGATCGACTGATCTGGCGTGGTCCAGAAAACCGCCATCGCAGTAAACGAACCTGTGGATGCCATAATGATCCCCAATAATTGGATCATTGGCTGATGAGTCATTGCTGCAATGATCCAACCTGCCGCCGCAAACAAATACGGCAACGCAGTGTGCATCTTACGCTCTTGCAAGCGATCCGAACGACGGCTCCAATAAATCATCCCCAAAATCGTACAGAACTGAGGGATCGCCGTTAATAGCCCAATCATGGCATTACTGCTGCCCTGATTAAAACTCTGCATAATTTGTGGCGTCCAAATATTAATGGCACTCAGTGTGTTAGTTAGACAGAAATAGGCAACGGTATACATTAAGATCACTGGGGTGAAAATCTCTTTCCACAGACTGGTATTTTGTAGTGCAGTCTGGCTTTTTGAACCGTGTGGCTGTACTAATTCTAATTGATCTTTATCCATCATCTCTTGCAGGGTGTCTTTATCTTCCTGAGTCAGCCACTTCGCTTTCTTCGGAGAATCATCCAGATAAAACCACACTAAAATACCCAGCAGTACGGATGGGAAACCTTCCAGTAAGAATAACCATTGCCAGCCTTTCAGATCTAAAACGCCATCCAGCCCCAGAATATAACCAGAAGCTAGCGAGCCAAATGCCATGGTGACAGGCATTGCAATCATAAATAGCGCGTTAGCACGAGCACGGAAATAAGCTGGGAACCAGTAAGTTAAGTAAACTAAAATTCCCGGTAAGAAACCGGCTTCAGCAATACCCACCAGCATACGCAGAATATATAAACTGGTTGGCCCGGTGGCGAACATTGTTGCGGTAGAGGCTATACCCCATAACACCATGATAGTGGCAATCCAGCGACGAGCGCCGACAATGCCGAGCATGATGTTACTTGGAATACCAAAAATAACGTAAGTTGCATAAAACAGGGTAGCCGCTAGACCAAACATGGTAGATGTCAGACCGATGTCTTTCCCCATTGTTAGTCCCGCAAAGCCGATATTAATCCGGTCTAAGAACGAGAAAACAAACAGAACGAACAGAAATACGATCAGTCGTTTAAAAAGCTTATTAATCACCCGCTGTTGCGGTTCGGTAAGGTTCTTATGTTGCTCTGCAGGGTTGGTACTAGCAACATTCTGTGAATGACTCATTATAATGCCCTCTAATTACAATTTATTATAGGTACAAGGGTCTACTAGGCAGTCATTTGGGCTGCCTTGTTGTGGTTGCGATTTTATTGCTTACTATCTAGGTCGCCCATGAGCGTAGGGTAAAATTGAACGACCTAGAGGAGTTCAGATTGCTTAGTACACGCTAGATGCGCTGTTATCCATATCGGAAACTGTTTTACCAAATTTCGCCGCAAGGGCTTCAGCGGTGCGCGCTAATAATGTGGTATCCACACCCACGGCGACAAACAGGGCGCCGAGCTTAATATAGTGTTCCGCGATATCCGGCGCTGCCATCAAAATTCCCGGCGCTAAACCTGCTGCTCGAATTTGCTTAATGGCATCTTCAATCACCGCTTTCACTTCAGGGTGATTTGGGTTGCCAGAAAAGCCCATATCTGCACTCAGATCCGCAGGACCGATAAAGACACCATCAACCCCTTCAACTTTGAGTATTTCAGGTAGGTTTTTGATAGCTTCGCGGGTTTCCACTTGGACAATCACGCACATTTCATCATTAGCGCGTTTTAAATAATCAGGAATACGATTCCAGCGAGAGGCGCGCGCTAAGGCACTGCCCACCCCACGAATTCCCGCCGGTGGATAACGAGTTGAGCGTACCGCTTGCTCTGCTTGTTCCGCATTTTGCACCATTGGCAGTAAAAGTGTTTGTGCGCCGATATCCAGCAATTGCTTGATAATCACCGGCTCATTCCATGCCGGGCGAACCACGGGTTGCGATGGATACGGAGCGATAGCTTGTAATTGCGCTAAGGTGGTTTGCACATTGTTTGGTGCATGTTCACCATCGATCAACAGCCAATCAAATCCAGCGCCCGCAACCAGCTCAGCGCTGTATGGGCTGCACAATCCTAGCCATAAACCAATTTGTGGTTTGCCTGTTTTCAGGGCTTTTTTGAATTTATTTTCTAACAGATCCACAGCGAACTCCTTATACAAAGCGGCAGCTAATTGAGCCCATCACGCCGTAGTCAACGTGGAAAACATCCCCTTTACGAGCAGGAACAGGGCGAGTGAATGAACCGCCAAGGATAATTTGTCCCGGCTGTAGCTCGACATTGTGCGGGGCTAATTTATTGGCTAACCATGCCACACCATTGGCAGGGTGATTCAGAACTGCCGCCGCAACACCGGATTCTTCAATCACGCCGTTACGATAAAGCAAAGCGCTGATCCAACGCATGTCTAAATCGCGAGGTTTAATCGGACGTCCGCCTAAGATGACTGCGCCGTTTGCCGCGTTATCTGAAATGGTGTCGAACACTTTACGTGGACGGTTAGTGTCAGGATCGATATTGTGGCAACGGGCATCGATCAGCTCTAAAGCGGGGATCACATAGTCCGTCGCGTTATACACATCAAATAAGGTGCAGTTAGGGCCGCGCAGCGGTTTTGCTAACACGAATGCCAGTTCAACTTCAATACGCGGAACGATAAAGCGATCGGTTGGAATATCACAGCCATCATCAAAGAACATATCATCGAGTAGTGCGCCATAATCCGGCTCATCAATCTGAGAACTGGCTTGCATCGCTTTGGATGTCAGACCGATTTTATGCCCTTTTAATACACGCCCTTCCGCCAGCTTTAAGCCGACCCACTCTTTTTGAATGGCATAGGCATCTTCAATGGTCATCTCGGGATGATCCAAAGAGATTTGACGGATTTGCTGGCGGCTTTTTTCCGCTTGGTTTAGGCGTTGAGCGATTGTTGAAATGGTATCTTGTTGCAACATCTTATTTTTCCTTTTGCACCTCAGCTCGTCATACTTCGAGCTATAACTACGTTAGCTTCACGATAGGCTTGCGCCTATCCCCTAGTCACACGGTATGCTCTTAGGGGATTAGTCTCATTTACTGTTTTGTTCTAACTTGAATTATTTAGAGCTAAGATTTTAAAAGCGAAGACCGCCAGCTAATGTTTCTTTCTAATTAGAAAGACCACCAAAGCAGAGATATTTCACTTCCAGATAATCTTCGATTCCGTAGCGTGAGCCTTCACGACCAAGTCCTGACTGCTTAATACCACCAAACGGAGCCACTTCATTTGAAATAATGCCTTCGTTAATACCCACCATGCCGCTTTCTAATGCTTCAGCCACACGGTAGATACGTCCGATATCACGTGAATAGAAATAGGATGCCAGGCCAAACTCAGTATCGTTGGCGAGGTCGATAGCTTCTTGTTCATCACGGAATTTAAATAACGGTGCTAATGGGCCAAATGTCTCTTCCTTCGCGACTTTCATGGATTCAGTCACATTGACCAATACGGTAGGTTCGAAGAACAGACCACCAAGGCTGGATGATTTACCGCCCGCAGCGATAGAAGCGCCTTTCGAAACGGCATCCGCGATGTGCTCAGACACTTTATCCACGGCAGCTTGGTTGATAAGCGGGCCTTGCTCAGAATCAGCTTGGGTCGCTGGACCAATTTTTAAGGCACTCACGGCTTTCGCGAGGCGAGCCGCGAACTCATCGTAAACACCTTCTTGAACTAAAATACGGTTTGCACACACGCAAGTTTGTCCGCTATTACGGAATTTAGCCGCTAAAGCCCCTTGAACCGCAGCATCTAAATCCGCATCGTCAAATACGATAAACGGTGCGTTACCACCTAATTCCAGAGACATTTTTTTCACGGTATCTGCGCACTGTTCCATCAGTAATTTACCCACGCGGGTAGAACCGGTGAAGGTTAGTTTGCGAACAATCGGGCTTGAAGTCATGACTGCACCAATCGCTTTGGCATCGGTACCCGGGACGATATTGAATACGCCAGCAGGGATACCCGCTTCTTCACCTAACGCGGCTAATGCCAACGCAGATAATGGGGTTTCAGCCGCAGGTTTTAGTACCATGGTGCAACCCGCCGCGAGGGCAGGGCCGACTTTGCGGGTGATCATCGCATTCGGGAAGTTCCAAGGGGTGATAGCGGCGACCACACCCACTGGCTGCTTGATGGTCACTAAGCGGCGACCCGGCAGTGGGGATGGGATAGTTTCACCGTAAGTGCGTTTACCTTCTTCGGCAAACCACTCGATAAAGCTGGCGCCGTAGGCAATTTCACCCATAGATTCATTGAGGGATTTACCTTGCTCAGTACTCAGGATCTGCGCGAGTTCTTTTTGGTTTTCCATCATTAAACGGAACCATTTATTCAGAATTTGGCTGCGTTCTTTAGCGCTTTTGGCACGCCAAGCTGGCAATGCTTTTTCTGCGGCTTCAATGGCTTGCTGAGTTTCCGTGGCACCCACATTACTGACGCGAGCAATCACTTCTCCATTTGCTGGGTTAGTCACATCAAACTGGCTACTGTCTTGGGCATTCACCCATTGACCATTAATGTAAGCCTGTTGGCGGAATAATTTAGAATTGGTGTTTAAGCTCATTTTTCGTTGTTCTCCGAAGACACTGAATGAACGTGTGCGTGGACATTTTTAGCGGACAAGCGTTGGCTTGAAAAACTCAGTCCGGCACAAATCGCCATTACGAGTGCCATAGCAAATGGGGATTCATCTTGTAGTATGGACACTGCAACACTGGCAAGGGCTGCCAAGGCAAACTGAATTGAGATGGCGAGCGCACTGGCGCTGCCTGCGATTTTCCCGCGGTGTTGCAGTAACAGTGACAAACTGTTGGTGCCGATAGCATTAACCATCGATAGGAACAGAACCACTAGGATAACAATAATTGGTAGGCTTTGTTGATAGAAAATTAACAACAGGACACCAAAAATCAATTGGATACCGCTTTGCATGCCCAAGATTCGTGGCAGGCTATACACCTTGAGCAACCGGACGTTAAGCAGCAACATGGCAATCATGCCCAAAATATTGCAGCCAAACAGCAGCCCATAATACTGTTCAGAAACACCAAAATAATTGATATACACAAACGGTGAACCACTGATAAAGGCGAACATACCGGCAAAAGAGAATGCCATGGTGCCAATGATACTCAGTGCTTCTCGGTCTGTGAGCACCAACCGATAATTATGAAAGGCGATACCCACTAAATGGCGGGATTCACGCTGATGAGGCAAGGTTTCAGGTAGCAGTAAGAAAATTGCTGAAACAGAGCACAATCCCACGGCCGCGAGCACATAGAAAATGACTTGCCATTCAAAATGAATTAATAAAAACCCGCCCACTAATGGCGCTAATAATGGGGCTATCATGGTGACTAATGTCATCAGTGACAGCACTTTAGGCAGCTCGCTAGAAGGATACACATCACGGGCAATGGCGCGCGCCATCACTATCGCGGCACCACTTCCAAATGCTTGTAATGCTCTAAAGGTAATTAAGGCTTCCGAGCTGGTGGCTTGGGCGCATAGCAGGCTGGCGAGGGTAAAAATGACCAGTCCACTTAGCAACATTTTACGGCGTCCTAGCAGATCGCTCAGGGGACCATAAAACAACATGCCGACGCAGAAACCTGCAAAGAATGCCCCGAGGGTATACTGCATCTGTCCTTGGGTGGCATTCAGCGCTTGTGCCATTTGTGGTAAGGCTGGCAAGTACATGTCAATCGATAGGGGACCGAACGCCACCAGTGAGCCCAGTAACGGGATCAACCAGCGCGGTATCGGTCTATTGGTAAATGAAATTGGCATATTGCCCCCTATCGTGATTTATCAATGAATACGCATCAATGACAACTTAAATTTTTATGACTTAAACTTTCTATGACTTAAACAAGGCATGCACATTGTTCTGTTTGTAGTTCAGAACAGGATCGAGCTCTTCCATGGTGAAAGAGAGCGCCAAGTAACGCTTTGCCATTAAATCGGCAAAATGTACTTTGATCAGATCAAACAGCATCTCCCCAGTTTTTTGGCGATCTTCAAGGGAGCGACCCGCACCAATTTTTAAAGTCATATGCACAAACGCGTAATCGTGTTTGCCATCCGCCATTTGCCAAGTATCCAGCCAGATTGCACGGCTACGAATACCCCCTAACGGGAAAATTCCTGTGCCAGCTAGTGCGCTGTTTACTTTAGCGAACAGCTCGGGTAGGGCGGCTTCTTCACGAATGTTGTCGGTGCATTCAGCATAAAAATGAGGCATATCCGTTCCTTATGCGTTGGCAGCTTGTTTATCAGTAATAAACTTTGGCAGCGGGAAAATCGCGTTGATTTGCCCAGTTCCGGAGCTGGCGAACAGGTCGGTCAATACTTCCACTTTCTCGTCATATTTATCCCAACCGAGCAGACCCAGTAACATCACGGTGTCATGCATGTGACCTTCGCCGTAGCAGTAGTCCGCGTACTCTGGCAGCATTTTGCAGAATTCAGCGAAACGACCTTCACGCCACAGTTTGACGACGCGTTTGTCCATTTGCTCATCAAATTCGCGGGTATAGCTGTTCATACCGTCTTCCGCACGATGATCATCAATAAAGCGGTGAGACAGGGAGCCACTCGCTAATACCGCCACGGTACCATCATATTTTTCAATCGCAGTCAGTACGGCTTCACCTAATTTACGGCTAGTTTCAAAGCTGTGTGAGGTACAGAATGCTGAAATGGAGATCACTTTAAAGTGGCGGTCGCTGTTCATATAACGCATTGGAACCAGCGTTGCGTACTCCAGAGTTAGGCTTGGAATTTCATGAGCTTGAGCGCGAACGCCTAGCTTGCGAGCTTCTTCACCGATCATCTGACCCAATACAGAGTTGCCGTCATACTCATATTCCATATCGCGGATAAAATGCGGCAATTCATTACTGGTATAGATGCCTTTGAAGTGATCGGCACAGTTAATGTGATAAGCGCTGTTGACCAGCCAGTGAGTGTCAAAAACGATAATGGTGTCGACACCGAGTTCACGGCAGCGACGACTGATTTCTTTGTGCCCATCAATGGCGGCTTGGCGACAGCCGTGGTTTTTGCCCGGCAGTTCAGATAGGTACATTGATGGGACGTGTGTTACCTTCGCCGTTAATGCCAACTTACCCATTTCCTTCCCCCTTAGCTTATCCGTCATACTTCGCGCCGTAGCGTTGTTGGCTTCATAAAGTCACCCTAGTCACATACTTCAGTATGCTCCTAGGGATAACTTCACTTGCCGCCTAGCTACAACACGAATTATTTAGGATAAGTAGCTAAATTAATTATCATTGATTCAAAATTACTTAGAATAAAGAATGGTGTAGCTTGCTACGGAATAATTTTGCTTTTTATTACACACCCCAGCGTGGGATGTTGTGGTCGCCGTAGGAGATACAAACGTTCTTCATTTCCGCGAAGACTTCGAAGCTATATTCGCCGCCTTCACGGCCCACACCGGAGGCTTTTACGCCGCCGAATGGTTGGCGTAAGTCACGGACGTTTTGGGTGTTAACAAACACCATACCGGCTTCAATATTGCGAGAAAGACGCAGGATCTTGCTGACATCTTGAGTCCAAATATAAGAAGCCAGACCGTACTCCACATCGTTCGCCATACGCAGACCATCTTCTTCGGTCTTGAATGGGATCAAACAAGCGACTGGTCCGAAGATCTCTTCTTGAGCCACCCGCATACGGTTGTCCACATCCGCCAGAACCGTAGGGCGCAGGAAATGACCATTTTTCAGATGAGCCGGCAGATCCGTTGGTTTGTCTGGGCCACCCGCTAACAAGGTTGCACCTTCTTCCATACCAATACGGATATAACCAGACACTTTGTTCCAGTGCTGTTGACTGATCAGCGCGCCCACTTGGGTTTTCGGATCCGTTGGGTCGCCAACGATCAGGCGATTTGCACGCTCAGCAAAGCGTTTTACGAATTCTGGGTAAATGCTTTCTTGAATGAAAATACGTGAACCCGCAGTACAACGCTCGCCATTGATAGAGAAAATGGTGAACAGCGCGGCATCCATTGCACGTTCAATGTCGGCATCTTCAAAAATCAGAACCGGAGATTTGCCGCCTAATTCCATTGAGTATTTTTTCAGACCCGCGTTTTGCATAATGGCGCGACCCGTTGCGGTGCCCCCAGTGAAGGAGACAGCGCGAACGTCATGGTGTTTCACCAGTGCATCACCCGCTGTAGCACCGTAACCTTGCACCACGTTCAGTACGCCCGCAGGGATACCCGCTTCAAGGGCTAATTCACCTAAACGGTTTGCAGATAGTGGAGATAATTCAGACATTTTCAGAACCGCGGTGTTACCTAGCGCTAAACATGGTGCTGTTTTCCATGTCGCGGTCATAAATGGTACGTTCCACGGCGAAATTAATCCGCACACACCCACTGGCTGGATCAAGGTGTAGTTCATCATTTTGTCGTCAACCGGATAGGTGCGACCGTTCATTTGCTGGCAAATTTCAGCAAAGAATTCAAAGTTGTGTGACGCACGAGGGATTAACACGTTTTTAGTTTGATGGATAGGTAAACCAGTATCGTTAGTTTCCATCTCAGCAATTTGAGGAACGTTTTCGTCGATCAGCTCACCTAAGCGGCGCATTAAGCGTGCGCGTTCTTTCATTGGCGTGTTTGCCCACTTAGGGAAGGCTTCTTTTGCAGCAGCAACCGCTTGGTTGATCTCGTCTTGGCCGCCGGATGCCACTTCCGCTAATACTTCACCCGTTGCTGGGTTAGTGGTTTCGAAATACTCTTTGCTTTCAACATTTTTACCGTTGATCCAATGGTTAATCTTAGTCATCACACTCGCTCCTCATACTCTTTTTCGCTGATAATGGTATTGATCAGCCTGCCCACACCTTCAACTTCAACGATCACTTCATCACCTGGAATCACATCGGACAGCCCTTTTGGCGTGCCCGTTGCGATCATGTCGCCCGGTTGCAGTGTCATAAAGTCACTTAGGTAGGCAATTAAAAATGGGATATTAAAAATCAGATCCGCGGTGGTGCCTTTTTGACGCAATTCACCATTAACGTAGGTGTACAGTGCGAGGTTGTGTGGATCTTTAATATCTGACTTGTCTACCATCCATGGGCCGATTGGCGTCAACGTATCGCGGCTTTTTACGCGCAGGTTTGGACGGTAGTAATTCTCTAAATAGTCACGGATCGCGTAGTCGTTACATACGGTGTAGCCTGCGACGTAATCCATGGCATCTTCTTGAGAAACTTTGTGTGCCGCTTTGCCAATAATCACGACCAGCTCAGACTCATAGTGCATATATTCAACATTGTCTGGGCGAACGGAGACTTGGCGGTGACCGGTTAAGCTGTTTTCTGCTTTGATAAAAATCAGTGGCTCTTCAGGTGGCTTAAATTCTAATTCAGTGGCGTGGTCGGCATAGTTCAGACCTAACGCGAATAAAGTACCTTGTGCAGGTGGTAGCCATTCAACATCTGCGCTATCGCCAGCAATTACATTGCCATTTGGCAGCTTGATGGTTTCGTCGTCACCGACAGTGACGGAATATTCAGTGCCTTGATAACGAATTTTTGCGTGTTTCATGATTATTGTCCTCCTGCCGCAACAACGTTGTTCTTGAGGCTTGGGAAGCCAGCTGCTTGGATCTCAACGTGATCACCCGGTTTGATGGTGACGCGTTTATGAGGAGTACCCAGTAAAATCACATCCCCTTGTTTTAGGGTTGCAAAGTCGCTCAGTGCAGCCACTAATTCGCTTGCGCTACGAACGAGATCCTTGGTTGACCATCTGTCAGCTTCTTGGCCGTTAATTAGTGTCACTATCTCAACAGGTGAAGATAACGATGTTTTCACTAACTCGCCGATTGGGCAGAAAGTATCACGGCATTTTGCTTTAATCGCAGGGCGGTAGAAGGTGTCTTCTGGCAGGCTAACTTCATTCGCCAGAGCAAAACCAGCAATAAATTCCAGTGCATTCTGAGCGCTAACTTTGCGTGCATCTTTACCAATCACTAACGCCAGCGTTGCGCCACTTTGCACTTCTTCGCCAGCAGGATGCAGGATGTTATCCTCGGAATTAATGCGTGTATTACGCGGCTTAATAAACCACACAGGTGTTTTCGGTGGGGTTTTATAAGGGGCTTGCTGGAACGCCTCGAGCCAATGATCAAGCTGGCTTTGATGGTTGAGGGCAACGGCAAAAACAGTGCCTTTCATTGACAACTCCTTATTAAAGAGATCGATTCTGAGTAATTATTAATATATTAATAAAGTATTATTTTGTAATAAGCAATAGCTTTATGGAAATGTTAATTTTAATTGTGATCTTATTAACATAATAAAGAGGTGACTGTGTAACTGGCTGTATATAATGAGTTTATTATTTTTTTAACTTTTAGGATTTTACAATATATTAACTTTAGGTTTTTAATAAAATTTATTTACTCATTAATATTTTGGTGTTTTTCTTTGTGATTGTTAGTGCTGCATGCTACTCTTGCATTTAAGATAATTGAGTGTGTTGCAGTTACCCTATGATTTATTGCTAACCCTTAAAGCGGCGTTAAAAACGGTAGTGTTAAAAAAACAGCCGCATTAAAAATGGCAGCGTTAAAAATGGTAACCAGCACGGAGGCTGACTAACCCCCTGTCGTGGGTGTTTCATAACTTTAAATAGCGTGGTGAGTTTTAAGCTTATGCATGAATCATTGACAATTGCATTATTACAGGCGCGAGAGACCGCAATGGGCTTCTTTCGACCAATATTAAAGTCCTATAATTTGACCGAACAGCAATGGCGTATCATCCGCGTGCTAGCGGATAATCGCTCTATTGATTTTCATGAATTATCAGTACAAACCTGTATTTTGCGCCCGAGCTTAACGGGAATTTTGACTCGTATGGAACGTGAAGGGCTTATTTTCCGTTTAAAGCCATTGAATGACCAACGTAAACTGTATGTCTCACTGACCCCAACAGGGCAAGACTTGTATGACAAGGCGCGTCAGGAAGTTGAAGAGGGTTATCAAAAGATTGAACAGGCTTTCTCCCAAGAGAAGATGCAGCAATTGACGGCTCTGCTGGATGAGCTGATTGCATTAGAGAGCCCAGATTACAGCAATATTATGGATAGAAGTAAGATCGCGTAAGAGCGCATAGCCTTCTTCAAATTTCGTATGATAATGCTGTTGGTGGCTATACCTTAATATAAATATGACTTGTCGATGTTTTGGTCGTGGGATTATAAATAATGATCTCGGGCTTATCGAGGAGTCATTTCTTTCCCATTGACCATATCAAATTTATTCCAATCTAAAGTATTATATTTTCCTGTGAAACCATTGTAGTTGAATTTGTATTCACATCGACTCAATAAGCTTGGAATTCCCGCCTCTTTATCGCTAATTTATAATAGCGTTTTTTTTGTTAAATGAAGATTTATTGAAGCAATTGAATGAAAAGAGTGCGATAAATAAAATCTAATACAAGAAAGATTAAATTTTAGTCATGATGTATGTTTTTTAGCTGAAAAAGTTGAATGAGAATGAGTTACATTACGTAAAAATAACTACTCATGCGTAAACTCAAACAACATGACTACTCATCAAATTTTTTGGCGTTTATTATACTTATCGTTATTCATTATTTCTCCTTATGGTTATACAGAAAACCAATTTCTGAACTCATCACAGGAGAGCATCCAGTTTGAACAAAAACAACGGTTAGAGTTGGAGCTGAACGAACGTAATCAACTGGAAAAACAAAGTACTATAATTGTTGATAATGCTTTTTTAAAACCTGCTAAAGATGGAAGATGTTTCCCTATCGACAAGATCCAATTTGTCGGTGCCACACAGCTTAGCATCACAATTCAGGATCAATTAACATCAACTTATCTCAATCGTTGTCTTACACTTAGTGAAATACATGGACTCACAAAACTCGTCACTAATTATTACATCGAACAGGGATTTATTACCTCCCAAGCTATCATTCCAGAACAAGACTTATCTTCACATCAACTAATACTGCAAGTCATTGAAGGACAAATTGAAGCTATTGAAATTGAAGATTCCCCTGAGCGTTTAGCGCATCAAATATTTCCTCATCAACGAAGTAACATATTAAATCTACGGGATATTGAACAAGGGTTGGAACAACTCAATCGATTATCGTCTGCTAAATACACTATTGATATTCAGCCAGGAACCCAAAATGGCTACTCTCGAATTATTATTCATAAACAAGGTAAAAAATGGCCGATCACGAGTCAATTGAACCTCGATAATTCAGGGATGAAGGCAACAGGGAAACAGTTACTTACTGGCAGTTTGACGGCTGATTCCCTTTTGGAATTTGGTGAACAGTGGTCATTCAGTGCCAGTACCGATACAGATTTCAGTCGTTCTCATCACAGTCGCTACACGGTTGCTGCAATCAACGTTCCTTATGGCTATTGGTCTTACCGCTATCAATTTTACCGTAACAGCACGCTACAACCGTTTAAGACGTCAGGTCAGCAATACCGTTATGAAGGCAAAAATACCAACCAACAATTTGATGTCAGCCGTTTAATTTATCGTGATGGCAAGCAGCGTTTAACCTTACAAGGTAGTTTAAAACATAAAAAAGCCAATACTCAGTTGGCTTCCCAAACACTGAGTATCAGTAGCCCAACATTAACCTCTCTCTTGTTTACCCCACAATACAGTACCACACTTGGACAAGGTTATTTTACGTTTAACCCTACCGCAGAATGGGGAATATCCGCTTTTGGGGCCTCATCGGACACCCTTGCGAAAGATTCACCTCGCAGTCATTACCGTAAATTCAGTCTAAGCAGTAGTTATCAGTATTTTTTTTCCAATGGTTTGACCTATTTAACCTCATTTTTCGGTCAATACTCACCCGATAACTTATATGGTATTGAACGAATCAGTGTTGGTGGGCAGTACTCTGTTCGTGGCTACCATGAGCAGTCTTTAAGTGGTAACCGAGGTGGGTATTGGCGTAATGAAATTAACAAAGACATCGCCAATACAGCAATTGGGCAACTGCGATTCATCAGTGCGTTAGATTACGGGTTTATTGGCTCAGATAAATACCACGTTGAACATGACACCCTAGCGGGTGGAGCCGTTGGTCTCTCTTTTACCGGCAATAGCTTGTTTTATTCTCAGTTTTTACTCAGTAAGCCTTTGCATTATCCCTCACAACTTAAACCAGATAATTGGTCGGCTTATTGGTCGGTCTCATTCTCTCTGTAGCTCTACGTTTTTAAAGGATTATTTATGCTGAATGAACAGTTTCCTTCGCGCCCTAAGCGGCTATTAAGTTACACCATTATTTTCTTAACGGCTGTCTACCCCTTACATCCCACTTGGGGTGCAGCCATGACGGCGGCAGATAAAAACACCCAAGTCAGCCAGCAAAATAATATTCCAGTTATTAATATTGCCACGCCGAATGGGGCGGGGATATCACATAATAAATTTCAAGACTTCAATGTGGATAAACAAGGCGCGGTACTCAATAACGCCACCACCAATATGAACTCTCAAATCGCAGGGCAAATCAAAGCTAATGCGAATTTAAAGGGGAGTGCTGCCAATCTGATTATTAATGAAGTCACGGGCAGTAGCCGCTCAGAATTGCAAGGCAAGCTGGAAGTGGCAGGAAAAGGGGCGAATGTCTTAATTGCCAACCCGAATGGGATTACCTGCAATGGCTGTAGTTTTGTGAATACCCCTGCGATTACTTTGACCACGGGGAAACCCATTTTAGATAACAAAGGCGCTTTATCTGCGGTTGAGGTGAAAAAAGGCAGTGTGGTTATCGGTGCCAATGGCATGAATGCTGAAGTGCAAACCTATGCGGATATTATCAGCCGTGCCACCGAATTGAATGGGCAAATCAAAGCTAAAAACTTGACCCTGATGCAAGGCACCAACCGCGTTGACTTTCAAAAAGGTACCGTGACACCGATTGCGGGTGAAGGGGCAAAACCAAGTGTCTCGGTGGATACTAAAGCATTAGGGGGAATGTACGCCAACCAAGTTAAATTAGTCAGTACTGAGGCGGGGGTAGGGATTAACCTCAGTAATGTGCAAACCAACCAAAATGACCTGACATTGACCGTCGATGGCAAAATAACCCTTGCAGGTAACATCCAAGGGAAAAAAGACATTAATGCTAGCACCAAAAACCTACAAATTAACGCCAATGCTAACGTGAATGCCGCCAAGGACATCACATTAGCTACCAACATCCTCACCAACAACGGAAAGGTTATCGCTGGTAAGGATATGCGTATCTTTGCCGAGTCGGTCAGTAATACGGGCAATGGTGCGCTTATTCAGGCACAAGACAATCTGTGGATGCAAAAAAATGCCAATGGGGATTTGAGCACCTTGATTGAAAATAAATCAGGGACGATAAAGACCAATGCAGGGGATTTGGTTGTTAGAACAAAGAAACTGACCAATACAGCTATCAGCTCACCTATTCTTATTAAGAATATAGAAGCTGATTCTACCGTACATAGAAAGTATGTTACATCGTTCTTTGGGCGCAGAGAGGGTGTTGTATCGATAATAACGCTTTATGCCAATTTAAAAAAATTTCCATATAAAAAATGGTTTGGCACCATCAATCTTATTGAAAGTGATAGCATCAATGTAGAACGAAAAGAATATAAATTGAAAAATGAAGCAGGAAAGATAGAGTCAGGAAAAAATATTTATATAAATGCCAATGAACTAGTGAATGATTTTGGAGGGATTTCTTCCAAAAACAATATGGTATTAACAGGGCAAAATGCGTCTATTTATTCTTTTAATCCAGGGATGTTAAATTTCTGGTATAAGTACGATACTTCTTATGATGATTTAGGTAAATTTGCAGATGAAAGTGAGGATGAAGGAACTTACGATATTTTCTATGTTAATGAGCCACTAGATTTTATATTAATTGATAAGTTTTATTCTTGGGCTCCTAACGCATTAAATTATAAGTCTATATCTGCAGGAAATAATGTTGTTCTTGATTTTAAAAACACCATTAATCTTGAAGGCAAACTTCCTAACACCGAAAAATCGATAGCGAAAATAGTACAATTAGGTGATCCTTCTTTCGCTATTACCGCAAAAAATATCATCTTAAATTCTAATAATATAAATATTTCCACTAACTTACAGTCTGTAAATGACCTGTCTATCATCGCGGGTCAAAATATCAATATTAATAATGCGCAATTAGTTGCCAATCAATCACAAAGCCTAATTGCGAATCACGACCTTAATCTTAATCAAGCCAATTTAACCGCGAAAGACAGCACATTAATTGCGAAAAATGGCAATCTTCAGTACAGCTTAAACCCCATCTCAGCCTTTAAAGATAACGTGTTATCTCCCCCAATTATTAACGCTGCGAATTCGTTATATATTCAAGCGGGTAAAAATATCACTTTCGATAATGCGCAATTAGCTAAAACGAATAAACTCACCCTCAGTGCCAATGACAATATTGTTATTCGTCGTGATGAGTCCAATTTAATGAAACTCGCGGCTTCAGAGCCTGTGGCAAATATCAATGCGTTACTCACTAAAACAGGAAACTGGGCAAGTTCGGAGGACATCAACCTCACCGCAGGTAAAAATATTGAAGCGCGGGGTATAACCTTTAACAGTGAAAAATCCCTGACGCTCAATGCGGGTCAAGATATTTTGTTAGGCTCTAAAGCCATTAAAGATGTTGACAATGTATTTAAAACCAGTCGGTATCCAGAGCTACGCTCTCAACTCATTGCGAATGGCAATATCACGTTAAATGCGGCTCGTGATATTGATTTTCAATCCGCAAACCTTCAATCCAAGGGCAAACTCACTGCGCTCTCGGGGCGTGATATTAAATTAACCGCTACGGCTTATTCTGCTATTCCGAATCCAAATGAAGATAACCTAGATATCCGCTATGTGGCTTCGACGCTTTCGGGAGATAAAGGCGTTACACTGGTCTCAAACGGCGCTCTCACCGCACAAGGTAGCATAATCAAATCTCTGGGAGACATTACGATTTCCAGTGGGGGAAATATTCGCATAGAGTCAGTTAAAACCCACTATCGTAAACAATCGGGTAAACGATTAGAGGATTTATATCGCCAAATTGGTACTGAAATTAACAGCGGTAAAACCCTGACCATTTTGTCTGAGGGGAGTATTCTTTTTCAAGCGTCTCGTTGCCAAAGGTGCGATGGATATTGCGGCAAAAGGCGGGTATCTCTATGCACAAGCGATGGAAGAAACCAGCCACTATGAAGAACAAAAGAAAAAATGCAATAAATGGACACTTTGTATAACCAAAAAAGAAGTCAAAAAAACGCGTAGTGAAACAACCAATAAAGTGACTGAATTTATCGCTGGCGGCGATATTAACCTATACGCCAAGGATGATGTCACGTTAGAAGCTACCAAAATCAATACGGGCAAGAATGCCAAAATCACCAGCCAAACCGGTAAGGTGAATTTTAAAGCGGTGAAGAACACCACTTTTGAGCAAGTGATTTCTAATTCGAAAGGGTTTTATATTACCCAACGCAATAAAGGGTATACCGAAGATAAATGGATACTGCCAGCCCTGCACATTGGTGGCAAGTTGACCATTGATGCCGCAAAGGGCGTCACCGCAGATGTTAAAGCTAAAAATAACCAAAGCTTACAGAATGCCCTAAATACCCTTGGGCAAACCGAAGGCACAAAATGGCTCGCAGGTCTAAAAGATCGCAAGGATGTACAGTGGGGGTTAGTTAAGGATGCATATGACAGTTGGGATTATAAAAGCCAAAGCTTAAATCCTGTTGCGTCAGCTTTAATCATGATAACTGTTGCAGCCATGACATCAGGTACTGCATCACAGTTTGCCGCTTGGGCAGCATCTGGAACTAGTGGAACCACCGCAGCGGTCATCTCAGGCGCAGCCTATTCAGGCATGACAGCACTCTCTACGCAAGCTGCGGTCGCACTGGCTGAAAACCAAGGAAATCTATCCAAGACACTTAACTCGCTTGGAAAAAGCGATACCGTCAAATCCATTATTGCTCAAATGGTGATTTCAGGGGCGCTCAATGGTCTTGATATCAAAATGGAGTGGACTAAAGGCAATCCTACAGATGCAAAATTGCCGTTACTGACCAATGGTGATTGGAATAAGGTTGCCCAGAGGGTAGCTGCACAGTCAGTGATTAGCTCAACTGTAAATACCACCATTCAAGGCGGCAGTTTCACCGATAATTTTAAAAATGCTCTACTCAGTAATATTGGCAATCAAGTTAATGCGGAAGGTGCAAAACTGATTGGTGATAATGGTGAGATCTTAGGGCATACAGGAAAGCTTTTAGGTCACTCCGTTGTGTCGGGTATTAGTGCTGAAATTGCTGGTGGAAATGCCAAAGGCGCAATTGTAGGTGCATTAGCGGCCCAAATAGCAGGTATTACGATTAATGATAATCTTGATAAAACTGATAATTGGCAAGAGCAGCAAGCACAAATTAGCCGCATAGCAGGAGCTTTCGCAGGTCTAATCGCAACAGGTGAAGCAAGTGGTATTAATAGTGCTGCGAATTCAGCTGAAATTATAGAACGTTATAATCGCCAACTTCATTTAGAGGAAATTAAAGCTGTTAATGAGCTTGCTAATGGCGATAAAAATAAACTAGAGCGATTATTAGCTTCATCATGTCGTAAAGTAAACTGCATTGCTCAAGAGTCACTCGAATCCTCAGATCGAGTTTATTATGAGTCACTCATGAAGAAGTACCCTAGTACTTATATTGAGGACTCTTTATTAGCGGACTATTGGATAACAAAAGAAAGGAAAGTAGTTGGAAATTACCCTGCTTTTGGTGGCGTGGAATCAATACGGCTATTCACTTACTCTAAAATTGATAGTTCAACTGATATGGAAGCGTTTGTTTTTAATCAATGGATTGAAAATGCCAGTAACTATACAGGGTGGAGTAAAAAAAATTTAGAAGACTTGTATTTTGCCGCTTCTATAGGTGCAATGGGAATTACTAAGCAAAAGCCCACTATAAAAATAAAAAATCCAGTTATTTTCCATGAGGACAAGTTTAAATATCTATTTGGTCATGTTACGAGCGGTGATCATAACAGTAGTAGAACAAATCAGATGGCTAATACGATGAAAAAATTAGGGATATTTGAGGACGTTATCGGAAAAAATATCCTTATCGAACATTTTAAAGTAACACCTCAGCTGAAAGGTAATACAATTAATACATTTGAAAATAAGTGGGGAAAATTTGAAGAGCGCGAGTCGTTTCTTATTGGGCCATCAGGTAAGGCTACAGTTTTCCATACGACATATAAAATAGAAAACAATGGCAATATGACTTTTGTAACAACAATTCCTAAAGGTGAATAATGAGCATTTATAAATATCCGGATAGTGTTGAATTGCTTGAATTCTTTGAAAATGAGCCTTTTTACACGAACTTAGATGATGGTTTAACTTTTGGCTATGAATATAGTACTGGCGATATCTCTCTCCTCTTTTATTTTACTATATTAGAAAACAGCGCAACTCTTATATTAAAAGTTAGAGATATCAAGATTGCAACAATAAATGTTATTAATATCAATAAAATAGAGATTATTGGTGATGAAATCATCATTACTTCAGTAGAAGGACACAATGAGAAAATATTTTATGCGCAAATAAAACCATCAATACTAATTAAAAATAGTTATTATTAAAATATTACTAATAGAGTAATGGCAATTCAGCATAAAACTAATTGTGGGCAGCTCGTCGGAACTGCCCACAAAATGAAATTGAGAGCCTGTCAGTTAGGCTCTGCTGAAAACTGTTATGCCTGTAGATAATTTTGTACAGGTCAACGATGTGTTATTTACAGCTGGTCATTGACCCAACTATCAACGTGGATCCTAAACCAGTTCATTGATGAACTCCATTTTGGGGCTACTTACCCAGTAAATGTAAAAAGTGAATATGCTTTTCATACTGGTCGAGGATGTCATGGATGATTTGCTCTTTCGCCCAGCCCATCACATCGTAGTCTTGCCCACCTTCTTTTAAGTGAATTTCTGCGCGGTAGTATTTTTGCTCTTCACTGCGCTCTTCGTCGTTGTCTGTTCCCATACCAGCAAGGGCAAAGGCCGGCTGAATATAGTAACGTAGGCGAACTTCGTATAAAAAGTTCATATCTTCGCCTAAATCCACCTCAAATCCGATCCTATCGTCTTTATCGGTATGGATATGGCAAACCGTCCCTTGCTTGGCGAGCTCCTCAGAAACCATCTCCATGGATGGCTTCACTGACTCTTCCATAAAGCGTTTTACATGGGCACGTTTTGGGAAATAGACAATATTACGTAAGCGGCGCTGCCACGGAATCGGGTTACGGCTCGCAGTTGGGGCGATGGTAGCTAATTGCTGGCTATCACGTTTATAGGCGTCCACGCGTAACGCTTTGAATAACCCATAAATGGAGACAAGCAGAACCGCGGCGAATGGCAAGGCGCTAGCGATGGTTAAGGTTTGCAGCGCTTGTAGACCACCTGCAAGTAACATCGTGATAGCGACAACGCCCATTAAGCCAGCCCAGAAAATACGTTGCCAAACTGGGGTATTTGAGTCACCGCCAGAGGCGAGGGTATCGACCACCATGGCACCAGAGTCCGCAGAGGTGACAAAGAACACTACCACCATCAGCATGGCGAAGAACGATAACACCGTAGAGAACGGGAAGTAAGTCAAAAACTCGAATAGCGCGAGAGAGACATCAGACTGCACCGTTTCCGCCAGTCGGGTTGCTCCTTGATTTTTGATTAAATCAATGGCGGTATTACCAAAGAAGGTCATCCACATCAGGGTAAAGCCCGCAGGAACAAACAGCACGCCAGTAACAAACTCACGAATAGTACGACCGCGAGAAATTCGGGCGATAAACATCCCAACAAACGGCGACCATGATAACCACCAACCCCAATACAGTAGCGTCCAGCCCCCTAACCAATCACTGGATTTCGGTTCGTAGGCATACAAATTAAACGTCTTGCTGACAATTTCAGAGAGATATCCCCCCGTGTTTTCCACAAAGGATTTTAACAGCAAGACTGTCGGGCCTAATATCACAATCAACAGTAATAATAGGAAGGCGAGACCGAGGTTCAGCTCAGATAAAATACGGATCCCTTTGTCGAGCCCTGAGACAACGGATAAGGTCGCGAGAGCGGTGAAGGTGATAATCAAGCCGACTTGCACAGTCTCATTCACCGGTAAACCAAACAGATGGTTCATTCCGGCGTTAACTTGCAGCACCCCAAAGCCAAGAGAGGTCGCGACACCAAACACGGTACCCACGACCGCAAAGACATCAACTGCATGACCCAAAGGACCATAAATTCGGTCACCAATAATCGGGTATAGGGCAGAACGCAGAGTGAGTGGTAAACCGTGGCGATAGCTGAAAAAGGCCAGAATCAAGGCGACAATGGCGTAGATAGCCCAAGCGTGTAATCCCCAATGGAAGAACGTCAGGCGCATGGCTTCTTTGGCGGCTTCTACGGTTTGCGGATCCCCCACTGGTGGGTTGAGATAGTGCATGACAGGCTCGGCAACGCCGAAGAACATCAAGCCGATACCCATACCCGCTGAGAACAACATAGCAAACCAAGAGACATAGCTGAAGTTGGGCTGTGCGTGATCAGGACCTAATTTTATCTGTCCATAACGCGAGAGTCCCAGATAAGTCACACTCAACAAAATGATGGCTACAGCGAGAATGTAGAACCAACTGGCGTTGTTAAATAGGTTCTTTTGAAGATGACTTAGATGAGATTCTGCCATTTCAGGCATTAAGGCGGCAAAACCGACGATAAGCAGAATAATGATAGCCGAACTGTAAAATACAGGGGGGCTGATTTTGGTGCGTACTTTTTTGTTTTCAGTCACGTTTTGACTCATAACGACCTTCTTTGATTTTTATTTTATTTTTTGCATACCAATCTTAAGGGGGCATGCGGCGAGCTGTCCTTCTGAATGAAACAATAGGTTATTGCGAAAGGGTTTCCCTGTAGGAAACGAAATAGAAAGAACAATAAAATGGCTAAATTGTGAGCGTTGATAATGATGGTTTATAGCTGAATTATCAACAAAAATTGGTGAATGATGACCCCCTTTGAACCCTGTTATGAACAAAAAACGAAAGGGTATACTGCCATGGTAGGCATCAATGATCAACCTAAGGGGTAAAATGAAAATAAATAAAGGGTGTAAATTTCATGTTATTTATCAATTCATTGTTTATTTATCTTACTGTATTTTGGTGTTATTTATAGGAATTTAACCAAGTGAGCAAAAGAGATGATTATGTTGCTAAAAATAGCCTTAAACCGGGCTAAATAGCAAAATGAATTAATTTCAGTGCGCATAAAAAAGCAGACAAGATCTGTCTGCTTTAGAATGAAAAAAGGGGAAAATACGATGATTTATTTCTTCGCATCATTCTCTGATTTTAACGCCTCAGTTTTGTCTTTAGCGTCAGTGGCGAGTTCGTCAGCTTTGTTAATAGCATCCGTTTTCATGTCTTGTGCTTTTTCTGAAAACTCACTAGACGCTTTGTCATACTGATCTTTGAGTTTATCGGCGGAGTCGGATGCATCTTGTTTCAGCTCATCCGCTTTTTTCTCACCTTGGTCCGCTAATGCTTTGGCTTTGTCTGAGAGTTCAGATGTTTTGTCAGAAACATCATTTTTCACATCTTGCGCGGTGGCTTTTGCGCTATCAGATAACTCAGTGGCTTTTTGCTCAGTCGCGTCTTTTAACTGGGTAGCTTTTTCTTCGACTTGTTGAACCGCGCTGTCTTTTTTTGATGAATCATCACAGCCAGCGACGAGAGTTAAAACGCCTGCAACAACAAGAGAAGAAATGATTTTATGTTTCATTATTAATTCCTTAACAGGTAATGTTAGAAAAATACTAATTAAACGGTAAATTCATTTGGGGCTAAAATACCGACATAGACAAATCAAAATGTAGCATATGAAATGGCGAGAGATCCATGTGGTATCTGTAAAGATGCGTAGGAAACAGCGTATGCGGGAAGGAGCTTGTGTTAGACGGAGATAGTGCGCAAGTGAGTAAACACCCACTTGCGCTGATTTAAGGCTATTTCTTTAAGTCGTCATACAGCATCATGGATGCTTTATTTTCTGGGTCACCAATCCAACGAGGCTGTGGTTGGTACTCATTGTTAATCAGACTTTTTTGTGGCTCAAATCCGGTGTACTTGAGACCCGCCAAATCAGACCATGTATAGATAAAGTCCATATTGCTGTATGGGCGAGCGGTTTTATCTTTCAAGTCAAATTGATGGGTCTGTAACCATTCTGGCGACTGCCATACTAAGAATGGTACGTTGTACATCACTTTGCTTGGCTTGCCTTCGCTACGGCCTAACATTTCATGTGGTGGCGTGTCGTAAACATCTTCACCGTGATCGGAGAAGAAGACTAAGAAGCCATTTTCTTTTGAAGAGTCGAAATCTTTGATCAGCGACGAGACCACATAGTCATTGTAATGCTGAGCATTATCATAGGCATTGTAATCTTTAATTTGGTCGCCTTTTAAGTTGGTCGGCACTGGGCTATTGCTATCGGTGAAGATGGCTTTATCTTCAGGATAACGGAACTCATAGCGCATATGGGTTCCAAGCAGGTGCACCACAATAAATTTCTTCTCAGCAGGATCGGCTAAGGCTTCTTTGAATGGGTCAAGCACCACGTCATCATAAATACGGGAGCTTTGCGCCATATCGTTGTTCAAATAATATTGCTTATCGGTTTGACGAGAGAACGCCGTTAACAGCGTATTTCGCTCAGTCATGGTTTGCTGATTGGTGATCCAGAACGTTTTAAAGCCAGCTTGTCTCATCATATTCATGATAGATGGGCGGGAATTAAACAGATCAGGCTCAGTTTCTGAAGCAAAGGTTAAAATTTGCTGTAACGCTTCGATGGTATAAGGGCGTGGCGTAACCACATCATTAAAGACCGCCAAATTGTTAGGATACTGTTTTTCCAGTTGATCAAGCTCTGGCGTTGTTTGGCGAGAATAACCATACAAGCTCATTCTGTCGCGGCTGGTGGATTCACCAATTACCAACACAAATGTTCTTGGGGTGTTGCCATTGGCATCAACAAAATTTTCTAACGGTGGAATTTTGCTGTTGTCGCGGATTAATTCTTCCATGTTTGCCAGTTGGTTCTTATACAGGAAGTAACCACTTACAAACTGCCATGGTGCGGCATACGCTAATTTACTGTTAACGTAGGAAACTACGTTTTCGAAAGGACGCTGCTGTTTGATGGCTTTATTGTAGTAAGGCACGCCAAATAGCACGATCAGAACGAGCGCGGACACAATCACGCGCCCAGTCACTGGCAACGAAACAGGTTTCAAACGTGTCCATAGGAAAATAGCGCCCAGGGTGTAAGCCAAAATCACCGCAATCACTTTAAAGCTCAGATATTGGCGTAAGAATTCACCCGCTTCGTTGGTGTTGGTTTCGAACATCACAAACATCACGCTTTGGGATAATTGATGCCCATACACCACAAAATAAGCGAGAGCGACAACCGAGGATAGCCATAAAACAATCCCGATTAAGCCTGCCACAAGTTTGATTTTTCGAGGGAAAAATAGCGCGGGAACTAGCCAAAGTGAGCTATAGAGTAAAGAGTCTCTTAACCCGATGGTGTTACTTTGTCCCGTAACAACCACATACAACTGCAGTAAAGATGAGAAATACCAGAAAAATATTAACAGCCAGAACAAGGACATCCAGCTAAACTTTCCTGCTTTTATCGAATTAACCATAAATTTTTAGCTCTTAATTATTAGTTTCGTAAAGTAACAATCAAAACATAGTCGAAAAATCGTTTTTTAGATAGATAGTTATCGAGTAAGTTCAAATTATATTAAGAATGTATTTATTGTAGGTAAGGACTAATTTATTACACTGTTTATCAATGATTTTTAAATCATTTATAAATTTTTCTTTTTGGCGCTCATTTAATGATTAATGCATTCAGAAATGAGGCTTTTCTTCACGCTTTTCATTTATTGCATAAGCAATGGAATTGATATTATTCTTTGTTAATCTATTAGCTAGAAATACTGATGGCATTTAATTGATAGGGGATGCGTAATGCGAGGCATAAACGATGCTAGATAACGCCTTTGTGGCTTTTTTGAAATCCGCTTTAGCCGTGAGAATTCTGCTCTCCATTCTGATTATTGTTGATGGCGGGCTCATCTTGAAGCCCGTCTTAAGCGCCTACACGGACTATATCGATTGGCGCCAAAGTGGATTTACCGAGTGGTTAAAATCCTTAGGGTTTATGAAATTGTTGGATATCCCCCGTTTCTTACTGGGTATCTCGCTTATCTTTCTTTCGCTATTTATGATCAATGGCGCGCGCATTGCCTGGGTTTTTGCACTCTTATTATTGGCAATCATTGCCTTTGTTGACTTAAAAGTGGCGACGGAGCATGTGCGACAAGGTTATTTCTCTTTTGGCTTGTTAGTCGCATTAACGCTCTTTTGGAAACTGTACCCTCGACACAGTATTAGTAGCGCGGGGTTTGTGGCGCTCACCTGTATTATTTCATTATTGCTCTATTCCATTTTCGGTACGCTGTATATCGGCGATGAATTCTTGCCAGTTGTGAAAGATGGCACAACGGCATTTTATTTTGCGCTGGTGTGCATGACGACAGTAGGATTTGGCGATATTGTGCCTGTCACCTTGGATGCCAGAGTCTTTACGGTGACTGTAATTATTTTAGGGATCACTATTTTTACTACCTCCGTGGTGTATGTGGTGGGTGTATTAGCCAAAGGCACCAAAGAGATTGTTCGCAAGAGGTTTTCATATATGAAAAGTCATTATGTGGTGATTGGTAGTACACCGATGGCGGTCAACGTCTATCAAGCACTGAAAAAACGGGAGCTGCCTGTCGCCGTAATTTGCCAAGAAAGCCACCGCAGCCACTATCCCGAAAAAGATAATATCGTGACAGGCGACCCAACGGACTCCGCGTTATTGGCGGAAGCCAATGTGAAACAGGCGAAATGTGTGCTGATCATGACCGATAGCGATTCGTTAAGCACCTTTGCTTTACTCGGTGTAAAAGCGCAATCAGGCAGTAAAAGCGAAGCAAAAACCGTGGTATTGGTTAACCAAGAGTCAAACATGGATAAAATCCGTTTGTTGAACCCGGATATGCTGTTTTCACTCTCATCCCTTGGCTCGGAAGTTTTGATGCAAGTGCTTTGCGGTGAAACAATTTCTAATGACAGTATTAGTGATATGCTGCTGAACAAAATCACAAAAAGCTAGCGACCTCACGGATGTTAAAAGGAACTCACCCCCATGTTAAGTGCGGATAAAATTACCTGCCATCGACAAAATAGAACGCTATTCCGGCAGCTAGATTTTTCGGTTTTGCCGAATCAAATTTTGCAGGTCGAAGGACCTAACGGGGCAGGGAAAACCACACTGTTACGCATGATGGCTGGGTTATTAAAACCAGATGAAGGTGAAATTTTATGGCAGCAGCACTCCATTGAAAAACTTAAAGAAGAGTTTACCCGCCACTTGCTGTATCTGGGGCATAAACCGGCCGTAAAGTCACTGCTAACCCCCTATGAAAACCTGAAATTTTATTACCAAATGTACCATCAAGAACCCGAAGGCGACAAAATCTGGTCTGCGCTCGAAGAGGTCTCCTTGATGGGGTATGAAGATATTCCTGTCGGGCAGCTTTCAGCAGGGCAGCAGCGCCGAGTCAACCTTGCTCGCTTATGGTTAAGCGAGGCGCCACTGTGGATTTTGGATGAGCCATTCACGGCCATTGATGTGGCGGGTGTCAATCGGTTAACTGAGCGTTTTCATCAACATGCAGAACAAGGTGGTATGATTTTATTTACGTCGCACCAAGCGATGACAGGGCACTTCGGGACATTAAAACTGACAGGCGGGTACGAGTGATGTTTTGGCTATTAATAAAAAGAGAGCTCAAAATTGCCTTTCGTAGCTTCTCCGAATTGGTTAATCCACTGTGGTTTTTCTTAATCGTCATCACGCTTTTTCCATTGAGTATAGGCCCTGAACCGCAATTATTGGCACGGATCTCTGTGGGGATTTTCTGGGTGGCTGCCATTTTATCGTCGCTGCTATCATTAGAGCGTTTATTTAAAGATGACTATCTGGATGGCTCGTTAGAGCAATTATTGCTGGCTCCACATCCTCTGTTTATCACTGTGTTAGCCAAAGTGATTTCCCACTGGCTAGTGACGGGGCTGCCGCTGGTACTACTTTCCCCTGTAGCGGCGGTCATGTTATCCATTAATGGTGAGACATTATTGGTGCTGGCGGGCACGTTACTGCTAGGAACGCCTGTATTGAGCTTTATTGGTGCGATTGGTGCGGCGCTCACCGTATCATTAAAAAAAGGGGGCGTACTGGTCAGTTTACTGGTGCTACCGTTGTATATTCCGGTGTTAATTTATGCGACGGGCACGATGGAAGCATACAGTTTTAATATGCCTCTTGGCGGATATTTTGCGATCCTCGGCGCACTATTTGCCGCAAGCATAACCTTTTCTCCGTTGGCAATTGCTGCTGCATTGAAGATCAACGTGAGTAATAGCTAGGGGAGATTTTTTCCAACTGAGCTGATATAGTCGGTGATGTGATGCTCAGCGTAAAAGGAAAAAAAGATGTCCGCCGTTCCCCTTATTAGTAGTGATAATTTTAGCCGGCTGTTATCTGACCCGATGCAGCCGAGCGGGCAATGGGCGTTAATCTATTTTTCAGCATCATGGTGCCAGCCATGTAAGAGCATGCAGCCTATCTACTTACAACTTGCTGATTACTTTTCTGATAATGGCCCGCATTTTGGTGGTCGTATAAATTTTGGAATAGTAGATATTGCCCAATCCCCGACAATAGCTCCTCAGTATGGAATTAAATCCGTGCCTTCTATTGCGCTTTTTCACGATGCTCGTTTGGTGGATTTGATGGCCGGAGAATATCAACTTTCTTCGCTGATTGCGAAAATAGAAAATAAGTTGTTATGTTCACATTAATCTTTGAAGGTTTGGTGATTGGCTGCCTATTAGGATTAACGGGCGCTGGTGGTGGTATTTTAGCGGTTCCTGCATTGATGACATCTCAAGGATGGGGCGTTGCACTCGCCGCGCCAGTGGGGCTATTAGCGATTACATTGGCGGCATTAGTTGGTGTTATTCAGGGGCTTATTCAGCAGAATATTCGTTATAAAGCGGCTATTTGGATTGCGTTAATGAGTATTCCCACCGCTAAATATGGTGTTTATTTAGCTCAAATTATTTCACCCCAATGGCTGACTTTAGCATTTAGCCTCGTGATGCTGGTGGTTGCATATCGTGTTGTTTTTAAAAAAGTAATTGAAGAGGATGATGCCCCGTGCAAAATAAATCAGCAAACGGGAAAATTTATTTGGAATATCAAAACGGCATCTATATTAGGGGGAATTGGATTAGTTGCTGGATTACTGACGGGGCTATTAGGTGTAGGCGGTGGGTTTATTATTGTGCCTGCAATGAAAAAGTTCACTAACTTAAACCTTAAAAGCATTATTGCCACCTCGCTGATGGTGATATTCCTCATTGGCAGCATTAGTATTTCAATTAATATCTTGAATGGTTTTGAATATCCATTAGAGGTGAGTGCAACCTTTATTTTAGCCTGCGTTTTTGGGTTGGTTGCGGGACGTTTTTTGATTGGCTACATCCCTGTTAATATTGTTCAAACTATATTTTCATTATTAGTTATTTTTGTTTCATTATATTTATTATATTTAATTTTTGTTTTTATAAATAATAATGGGATCCCCAGTTTGTTAATATAATAATTTCATTTCCATTACTCATTTATTAGTGGTTTTTCAGTTATTTTACGTTTAAAACAATTTTTTATATTTGGCTTGATTCAAATTGAGAATATTAGGCATAAGATGCTATTGGTTTGATGTATAAGAAAGAAAACTGATTTATCTTCAATGATAAATAGGTATAATGGATTAATCGCAATTCTTATTCAGCAGCGACATCAACAGAACACGCTATACCCTACCAAATACAATAATCATTACAGGTTGACTAGCATAAATATGACTAAACAAGATAGTTCAACAACCATCATTGATATCGCCAAACGTGCGAATGTGACCGATATTACGGTATCTCGAGCTTTTAATCACCCAGAATTGGTAAAAAAAGAGACGCGAGAAAAAATACTCGCTATCGCACAAGAGTTAAATTATGTTCCCAATGTATTTGCACGGAATTTAAAGAATAAAAATAGCCGTATTATTGGGGTCGTTACGGACAGTACCTTTAACCCATTCTATGTGGTATTAATCCAGACGGTGTCGCGCTTAGCGAAAGAGAAAGGGTATCAGGTGATGATCTTTGATACCGATAGCGATGAAAAAGCTGAACAAACCGCCATTGAAACCTTAGTTAGCTATAAGGCCAGTGGCATTTTACTTTCACCTGTTCGTGACGATAAAGCCTATCAACCGAGTTATTTGTCATTGATTGATCAGCATAAAGTCCCATTGGTTTTTGTTGACCGTTCTATTTATGGCAAAGATTACCCTGGGCTATTTCTGAAAAACTTTGAAATCGGGGCATTAACTGGTAAATATCTCAATCAGCAACGCAGCGAAAATACCTTAATTGTCTCAGGGCCTGAGCATTCTGAAATTAGTCTTTCACGCTTAGCAGGTATTTATGATCAATTTACCAACCGTAAAAATATTCATGTCCTGTACAGCAGTTATATTTTTAGTAAGAAAGATGAAGAGTATTTAAGAGAAAAAATAAAAGAGCTCTATACACCCAATATGTACATCGTGGGATTAAACGGAATTATTACCGCGGGGATGTACAAAATTATTTCTGAACTCGGATTATCTTGCCGTTATTTCTCGGTGGACTTACCACCTTATGCTGATACTTATCATTTATCGATTTCAGGCGTTCACCATGACTCAGTTTATTTAGGTAAACGAACAGCGGAATTATTGTTTGCAGAGATAGAAGGTGGCTCTACTAAAGAAACGGGCTCCAAGCAAATTTTCGTCAATGGAAAACTCGTGACGTACGATTAAAAAAATAAGGATTTCATTATGAAATCCTTATTTATTATTTATCATAACAGCGTGAAAATTAACGCTTCATTGAGCTAATTAAGGTTGCACCCCAGATAATTAAGCCTTTTACAATATATTGAACGTACGGCGAAATACCCAATAGGTTCAAGCCATTGTTCAGCACACCTAAAATCATTGCGCCGATCAATGTACCGATGATCATTCCGCGACCACCTGCGATAGATGCACCACCTAAAACCACCGCTGCAATGGCATCAAGTTCAAAACCTACACCAGCATTAGGCTGACCACTCATCACGCGAGAGGTAAAAATCAGTCCGGCAAATGCGGCAGTGAAACCACTGATGACGTACACCAACATTTTGTAGCGCTCAACGCGGATACCACTTAAACGCGCTGCCTCTTCGTTACCGCCAATCGCATAAATATAGCGACCGAATGGAATATGATTAAGTACCACATAAAAAATCAGATACAGACCCAGCATTAACAGGATAGGTACTTGAATTCCCATCAATTCTTCACGTCCCCAAAAAGCAAACTCTTGAGGTAAGCCAGAAATAGGGTAACCACCGGTGTAAATTAGCGCTAAGCCCTTCGCGATGATCATGGCGCCTAAGGTCACGATAATGGGCGGCATTTTACCGTAAGCAGTTAAAATCCCATTAATAAATCCAAATGCGATACCGGATAACAGACCCAGAGCAATGGCGATCGAAGGGTCCATACCATAATATTTCATTAATCCAGCCATCAATGTACCGGATAGTGCCATCACCGCCCCAACGGAAAGGTCAATTCCTCCTGTTAAGATGGCAAATGTCATCCCGATAGCAATGATTGCGTTAATCGAAACTTGGCGGGCAATAGTAGATAAGTTATTTACCGTTAAAAAATGCTCATTAAAAATGGACATGCAAGCAAATAAAATAATTAACCCAACGAGAGGTAAAAATGCCGGTATCTTGGTTAATTTGGCAAAATTAAATTTATTCTTCGCCAGTGGAATTGTACTTTGGTTAGACATAGTCATGATCCTATATAATATTGCCGGCCGCATGTAACATAATTTGGGTTGAGTTGATCTCGTCCCCACTTAATTCAGCAGCAACTTCACCATCTCGAAATACCAAAACCCGATCGCTCACGCCAATAACTTCAGGTAGCTCGGAGGAGATCATAATAATTGAGATCCCTTTTTCGGTAAGTGAACGCATTAATTGATAGATTTCTGATTTTGCTCCGACGTCGATACCCCGTGTTGGTTCATCGAAAATAAGAATTTTGGCTTGTTTATTTAGCCAACGTGCAATCACCACTTTTTGTTGGTTTCCACCGCTAAGTGTTGAAACCGCTGTATCTGCTTCTGGTGTTTTAACTTTGACTTGGGAAATTAAATCAAGAGATAACAAATGTTCTTTCTTATTTTGAATTAAGAACAGTTTTTGAGCGTGATTATTTAGCCAAATATTCTCTTTAACTGAGAATGGCAAAACCAAACCTTGAGTTTTACGGCTTTCAGGTAAAAGTCCAATGCCTAGCTGGAGCGCTTGTGCCGCAGACTTCACTTTGACATCTTTCCCCTCTAGAACCACTTTCTTCTTGTAGGCTTTATCCGCGCCTATCATGGCGAGAATATTTTCAGTACGACCTGAGCCGACTAAGCCTGCAAGGCCGAGGATCTCACCTTTTTTCAATTGAATGCGGTTGGTTGGGCCAGAAGCAAACCGTTGAATTTGAGCATCGAGAATGACCTCTTGCCCATCAAAATGACGTTTTGGCGGGTAAATATTTTCGACTTCACGACCCACCATCATTTCGATGATCACATCAAGGTCTGTATCATCTACCTTGCGGGAGCCAATATATTGACCATCTCGCAATACGCTAATGGTGTCGCAAATTTCATAAATCTCTTCCAAGTGGTGAGAGATAAAGAACATGCCGACGCCTTTTGCTTTTAGGTCACGCATCACATCAAATAGGTGATTGGCTTCTTTGGGTGTTAATGTTGCCGTTGGCTCATCTAATACCAATATTTTGGCATCCAGAGAAAGCGCTTTGGCAATTTCCACAAATTGTTGTTCAGCAATACTTAAATGGCTAATGGGTTCATCAATATCAATATTAACGCCCAAATCAGATAGGATTATCTGCGCTTTTTCACGCATCAGCTTTCTATCTAATAAGCCAAATTTATTTTTAATTTCCCGGTTTAAAAAGATATTTTCAAAAGCATTTAAATAAGGGATTAACGAAAACTCTTGGAAAATAATACCGACGCCTGCTTTAATGGCATCACGATAATTATGGAAGGTGTGTTCTTCGCCTTCGATAAGTATTTTCCCGCTATCTGGTTTATGAATTCCACACAGCACTTTCATTAGCGTTGATTTACCCGCACCATTTTCACCCAGCAGTGCGTGTACCTCTCCTTTTTCTAAAGAGAGATTAATATTATCTAGCGCCTTAACCCCAGGGAAAGTTTTACTGACATCTTTTAATGCTAACAATTGCATCATGTTGCTTCCCTTAATTTCTTTACCGCTTAAAAATGGGTAACAAAGCGAGTTGGAAAGTGAAATGCTTTCCAATAAACAGAGTGTCATTCATTTTTATTAAGAGTATTGCGCCAGGGATATAATCCACAGACGCAATACCGAGTTCGACTTACTTATTTATTTTATTAATTGCTGATTACCAATGGAAATCTTTAGCATTGGTTTTGTCGATTAACTTAACATCCAGAGGAACTTCTTTAGGTACGTTCGCTCCCCAGTGTTTTGCTAAGCCCATGGCTAAACCAATACGTACTTGGTCACGTGGGAATTGTGCAGAGGTAGCGATAAACGGTGAATTACCTTTGGCAATTTCAGCGACGGCTTCAGGAGAACCATCAACACTCACCAGTTTCACATCACGGCCCGCAGATTCGATGGCCGCTAATGCACCTAAAGAACCCACATCGTTCACACTGAAGATACCATTCAAGCCAGGGTTAGCTTGCAGCATGTTTTCAGTGACGTTCATCGCAGTATCACGCTCTTGTTTACCGTTTAATTTGGTCACAATTTTGATATTTGGATACTCTTTCATAGCAGCTTCAAAACCACGAACACGCTCAAGGATTGGCACGACAGGGATACCATCAAGGATAGCAACTTCACCTTTACCACCTAATGATTCACCTAAACGTTTACCCGCCATTAGGCCCGCTTCGTAGTTTTTAGAACCCACGAATGAATCGATTGGACCGTTAGCTTGTGCATCGATAGCAATTACCACGACACCGGCTTTTTTCGCCGCTAATACCGCCGTTTCTGCACCTACGCTATCCGCTGGGTTAATCAGCAGGATATCGATTTTCTTCTGCAGCATATCTTCGATGTCGCTCGTTTGTTTTGAGACATCGTGAGCCGCATCAGCGATATAAAGCTGAGCGCCCATTTCACCTGTTGCGCTTTCTAAAGCCTCTTTCATGGTCACGAAATATTCGTTATTCAGTTCTTGAAACGACATTCCGACAGAAACAGGTTTTGCTGTCGCATTAAAAGCCATGCCCAGTGTTAAAACGCTTGCTGCAACAGCTAACTTTTTAAATTTACTCAACATAAGATGTTCTCCTAAAGAGTCTTTAGTGTTATAGGGTACTGCTAATATTTATGATTATTAATGACTTACTTTAATTATGCTGATACTGCATTTCACAATACTGAATTTCACTATATTGCACTACAACAGCATTATGGCTTGATAACGACTTTGATAGAGTCTGCTGATTTCGCCATAACAAACGCCTCTTCCCAATCATCGATTGAGTAGAAGTGGGTAACGATATCGTCAGCACATACCAGCCCTCGGCTGAACAGGTCGATAGCAACCTCATAGCTGTACGGACCTAAGTGTGCGCCTCGGATATCTAACTCTTTGCGGTCACCGATAATGGACCAGTCAACCGTCGTTTCTTTACCGAAAACGCTGAACTCGACGAAGCGACCCAGTTTACGGATCATTTCTAACCCTTGAGTCACACCGATAGGCGCGCCAGTGGCTTCGATATACACATCGCAACCATAACCTTCGGTCATCTCCTTAACCAGTTTGATAGCATCTTCTTTCAGTGGGTTGATAACAACATCCGCACCAAATTTCTTCGCTAATTCAAGGCGTTCATCGATAGCATCGATAACGACTAATTTTTTCGGCGTTTTCAGTTTTGCAACTTGGATCATGCACAGACCTAATGGACCCGCACCGGCGATGACAACCACGTCATTTAAATCAATATCACCACGGCGAACGGTATGGATAGCACAAGCCATTGGCTCGATTAATGCCGCGTCTTTATCCGATAATTCATCTGGAATTTTATGAATAATTGCACGCTCAGAGAAACGCATATATTCAGCCATTCCGCCATCTGCGACTTCTTTTTGAAAGCCATAAATGTCATGGGTTTCACACATCCAATATTTGCCTGACTTGCAGAAACGGCATTCCCAGCAAGGGACAATTTGTTCCGCTAAGATACGGTCGCCAATTTTCAATTTATATTTTTCAGCGGACCCTTCGCCCAGTTCCGCAACGCGACCGTAAAATTCGTGACCGGGTACGACAGGGGCTTTGATCCATGGGTTTTCACCCCAGAACATTTGAGCGCCATCATTGGCTTTACAGTCACCTGCACAGATACCGCATCCATCAACTTTGATGACCACTTCACGGAACCCTGGTGTTGGTCTTTTAATTGCTTCAAAGCGGTAATCATGGGGGCCATGACATACAACAGCTTTCATTTTTTCAGGTAGGGTACTCATATTCTAATAACCTCATTCTGGATGTTGGCTATAATGTTGACGTCAACATTAAACGTCGCTTTTGTAACTAAACCGTTCTCTTTGTAAAGCTTGACGGCTAAAAATAATAATAGTGTGAGAAAAGTGATGCTCTATTGTTATAAATAAATTGTTTAGTTTTTAATATGACGACGTCGTCATTTTTGAGAGATGCTAAATAAAAAAGTGATAATTGTGATTCAAATCCTATTTTTTATTTAAGAACTCTTTTGTTTATGAGGTTTGTTTGCCAGATAAAATGCAAACTATAGTGGATGCGATGATTTTCGAAAGAGTATAATTAGTTTCGTTATTTTCAGAAGTGAAGAATCTTTGAAAAAACATTTCAGCTAACACTTTAAGGTGAAATTTGAATTAGTTTGCGTCATTAATGTGATCGCGATCGATTTGCTGTAGCGTATAAATCTCTATTAATCTTTTTCTTTGCTATTTTTCCGATTGAATAAAATGTGTTATATCGATAACTTAAATTAAATATCTCTGCATTAATGATTTTTTAATTAAAAGGCATAAAAATGGCAACGACAATGATTGTTCTTCTGGTTTTACTGCTTATTTTAGCGGGATGGGGAATTTCTATTTATAACCGCTTGGTGAGTACTCGGAATCAAGTTAGCAATCAATTTGCCAATATTGATGTGATTTTAAAACAGCGTGCGGACCAGATTCCCCAATTAGTCACCATAGTTGAAAAAGCCATGGATCATGAAAAAGCGCTATTTACCTCATTGAGTGATGCTCGCCAAAATTATTTCAGCGCTAAAAATGTGAATGAAAAAATTGCGGCATCGAATGAAATGGATAAGGCATTAAAAAGCCTCGTGGCGGTTGCTGAAAACTACCCAACGCTAATATCGGGTGAACAGTTTACCCAATTACAAATCGCACTAAGTGAAGTGGAAGATAAAATCGCTCAGCGCCGCGAAGGCTTTAATGACGCAACAACGGAATACAATACGGCGATCCAAATGTTCCCAGACAGTATTTTTGCCAGTATTTTTGGTTTTACTGCGTTGCCTTTATTGGAAATCTCTGAGGCGGAGAAAAAATATGATGGTGTTCAATTCAAATCATAATTACCGTTAAAGGTATCATCTGTGAATATCTACTACTTTCTAGGTGCTGCATTAGGCGGCATTCTTTTTTATTTAGACAGAAAATATTCCAAAAAGCGTAAATTTAATTGGGGCATTATTCCTTTTACTGCGGTGCTATTTGGGGCGTGGGAAACTATTTCGCCGAGACCTGGTGAATATGAACGCTACTTTTTCTACGCCGTGGCTGTAGGGATGGCTTTTGCAGCTAGCCGTCTTGTCGTTGGAATAACGGAAAGTGCCTATGACCGCTATCAACGTTTACAAAAAGAAGGCTCCTCAAAATTTACCGCATTATTAAAAACCCTTGTTAGCACTGCATTAGCTGGGTGTTTAACGATGGGATTTTTCATCGATATTCGCCTCTTTTTTGTGGCTTTCGTCTTATTGTTTGTTTTGAGTATTATTCAAAATACCCCCGAAAAACGCTTTCTAAAGTTTCAAAAGAACCTCGCGACGTCAAAAATTCGCTCAATTGCGATGGGGCTTGTGGAAGTGGAAGGGAAAATAACGTCAGGAAAGGAAGTTAAAAGTAAGTTGGGTAATCGCAGTTGTTATGGCGCTTTCTATTATGAATACTCCATCTCTACGGATAAAGAGGGTAAAAAAAGTTATACCCTCAGAGACAGCAGCGCTCAGCTACATAATTTCACCATAACGGATGATACAGGCTCAGTGAATGTGATTTGTGACCCAGATTATTTTGTTCATACGGGATTATCCCCCCATATGGATTATGAAAGTGGCAATCGTCGTTATAAAGAGTATTTACTTGAAAGTGGGAAGAGTTATTTATTGATTGGTTCGGCGGACAGTGAGAATGGCAAAGTGGTGATTACCCGCAAAGCGCCACACATGTTATTAGGCGTTTCGCCATCAGATTATGTGACTCGCTGGAATAAATCCGCGCCAATGCGTCGGAATATTGGGGTGACTGCAATGGTTGCAGCTATTCTGATTGCGTTGATATTAATGACGCCAGTGAGTTATCAAGATGGATATTTAACGCTTCATTTTAACCAAATTTCGTTATCTGACAGTGAATGATATGAATCAGATTATCTTTTGGATCTTTATCGCCGTGATAGGCACCATTTTGGTTCGCTATATTGTGGGGATCTACAACAATATTATTTTCTTGAAAAATAACTGCGAAAAAGCGTTTGCCAATATTGATGTGCTTCTAAAGAAACAAGCAGATTTGATGCCTCAATTAACGGTTGTTGCAGAAGGGGCAATGAACCATGAAAAGCGTTTAATTAGCGAATTACTGCAAAGCCGTCAGCACTATTTATCCACGGAACAGCTCGATGTTAAAGTGGATTCCGCAAACCAATTTCGCTCACATTTAAAGCCGATTTTTTTACTGGCAGAAAAATACCCTAAGCTGATTAGCCAGCAGGCGTTATTAGCATTACAAACATCAGCGAAAGGGCTTGAAGACCAAATTGCGGATCGCCGAGAATTTTTTAATCAAACGGTCACGTTATACAACACCAATATTCGTCTTTTCCCGAATCTCATTTTTACGCTCTTATTTCGTTTTAAAGATATTCCCTTGCTGTATGTTCAACAGGAGTCTGCATCATGATCACCATTCCTTTTTCATGGTTTGGTTTCACCGATTGGTTGGTGAATAAAGGGGAGCCGGGGTTGATCGTGATGTTTGCCACATTTGGCATGATCCCCACCTGTATTGTTTTCACGTTGGTGATGAGAGTGGTTGGGATGAAGAAATTCATCGCTCCTGTGGTATTGGGCATGATGAGCTCGATGTTTATCAGCATGATGGTGCTTATTCCACTGTTATTAATCTTCCGTTTCGATAATATTCCAAAAGCGATGTTAGTTTGGATGGTGGTTATGGGAAGCTGTATTGTCTTTTTCCTAACGAATATGGATTACATTGAGATGTGGTCATCAAGCCGAGAAGAAAAAAAGAAAAATAGTATGACGGCGAGAAAGAAACGAAAAAAATAAAAGGCGGTTTTTTACTGTTGTTTACATTATATTTGACTGTTTTATAGCGTAAGTCAAAAAATAAATTATTAAGCTGTAAAATAATGGCTCTATAATCCACCAAATAAAAATGGGTGATTAGGATAAAATACAATAGGTAAGTTGTGGTTATCATATTAAGATAATCGTAATATGATATTTAAAAAGGATGGCTAGATAAAGTCACTATTATTACTCCTCATCAGTGTAACAACTTGGTTATGATTTTGGTGTAACTTCACAGTTTTGTATGGTTTCGTTAGTTTACTGTGTATAAGTGTGAATGGTTCATTTAGCTGCCTGTCAGTATCTTATTGATTTATAGATAAATAAAGTTAATCTTGTCTTTTTTCGTCAATTATTGATCTTTTATTTTTACTCTGCATATGTGTTAAATTGTAATTCTTCGCTGTTCGGAACAAATAAAAAGTATATTTGATATAAAACACTGTATTTGTATTCTTTTTATGATGATTTTAGGTTTAAATATATTCAATAGATAATCTTAAAACGAGTAATTGAGTTTACTTGTTTGTTTTCTATGATGAAACATACTGAAATACTTTGTAATAAGGCAAAATTAAATAACTTGCTTTATTTAGCCTAATTCAAATCTTAAAAATATATGCTTATAATGGCTCCATCGAGTTAATAAGGCTGATGAGGTTTATTAGCTTTAAATCGATTTTGAAAATAAATAAAACCAAATAAATATCTAAAATATTCTTGTTTGAATTTTAATTTAAAATTCCAATAGGAGGGGTTTTATTCGTTTAAATATTATTTTTATTTTATAGGATTTATTTCATGTTTAAGAGAACCGTAATTGCATTATCTTTAATTTCTGTTTCAAGCGCGACATTAGCAGCGGCACCCGTGGCTAATTTAAAAGTATCAGGTTCAATTACACCACCAACTTGTACTATTAAAGGTCAGAATGAAGTTGACTTAGAATATGTATTTGATGTGTCACCTGGCATGTTCCCTGTTTCTGGTAATTTAGGACTTGATGCAAAAACAAATAGCATTGAAGTGATTTGTGATGCAGCAACTTATTTAACTTTCTCCTCTACTGATAACCGTGCGAGTTCTGTATTAACCGCGAGTGCATATAACTTTGGTTTAGGTCTATTTGATACCGATAAAAAAGTTGGTTTCTATACAATCAATATGAAGAATGCAACAGTTAAAGCAGATTCTTCAAGTGCTGCTCAAACTGTCGGTATTTCGAATGGAGCAACATATGCCACAACAATGTTTATTGATAAAACGAAAAAAATGGCGTGGGCAACAGCAGCAAGCACATTAAAAGCAGGGCAAATTTTTACAGCAGACTTTGATGTAAAACCAACGCTGAGTTCTGAATTGAAAACAAGCTCGGGTGATGCACAATTAGATGGTCATGCAACATTAGCCTTTGCTTTCTCTCTCTAATTTTTTTGATTGAAATGAATAGATATAAATTTATATCTATTCATTATGGAACGGAACTATGATTAAAAAAATAACACCATTAATATTATCGACAGTATTAATATCTCCAGCTGTATTTGCTAATACAACTGCAAATATAAAAGTATCAGGCAAAGTTGCAATGCCAACCTGTTTAATTAATGGAAATGAACAGTCAGATGTTATTTTTGAGTTAGCAACAACATCGCCGAGATATTTGAATCAGACATCCTATACGGTATTACAGTCACCAGTTAAAAAGAATGTCACTGTGACTTGTGATGCAGAGACATATTTAACCTATCGTGCAACGGATACGTATCAAAGTACACCATGGCCTACAGCATCTGGCGATAGTTACTTTTTCATGGTGAATTCGGATAGTCCAGATAAATCCGTCGGTGCAGTGATGTTTGCTGTTTCTGATGTCACGATTGATTCTAAAACTGCTTTTATTGCAAGTGATGGTGTCGCTGCAAATAACTCTGTCATGACTAAAAAAATACTTAATGGTTTTGGTACAAAGAGCTCAACAATATTCGCCAATAAATTAACCGCAGGAAAAGTATTCTCTGCAGATTTTGTAACAACTAGCGTTTATATTAGCTCAATCAACCAATTAACGACAGCGGGTATCGATTTGACGTCTAATGTTGATTATCAAGCAGAAGCTGTGCTGGCGTTTAACTTTGGTATTTAATTAAATTCTAATGAGATGTATTTCTTGGGGAATATATGCGTTTATTTGTCACTCCAGTAACTAAAGCTACATTGTTGTTTGCATATTGTAGTCTGTTTTTTAGTGAAGCAGTTTATTCGCATACTTTTCAAAATAGAAATATTATTGAACAGGTTGAGTCACCCCCTACGTGTGAAATCGTTATCCCTGATGGCGGGCAATATCAATTTAATCAATTGCATGCTCGCCAGTTTAATGCGGTTAAAGCAACGGAAATACCGGAGATCACCAAAACATGGCAAGTGTTGTGTAATACGCCAACGCAATTGCTTGTTCAATTCTCGGATAACCGAAGTGATTCATCACAGTTGGGAAATGAAGATTATTTTGGACTAGGGAAAGTGAATAACCAAGGACGATTAGGGAATTACCAGCTGATACTTAACCAACCTAAAGTAGATGGTCAATCGGTTGGAATCGGTGCAGTGGAAGGTGCAGGGCCATTTCAGCGCATTCAAGGAGCAATATTTAAAGGGAAAAAATATGCATGGTTTACAAATGAAAACGTATTATCCAGTGGCAAAAACTTCACCGTTAATATAGCCGTTAAGCCTATCTTAAATAGCCTTAAAGAGACCAATGGTCCTATTATTGAGGCTGTGGAATTAGATGGTAGTGCAGATATTATATTTTCATTTGGAATATAGTTTTAATTCTTAGTAATTTATATTGGAAATAAAAATAACAATGAATAAGAAAAATAAATTTTCTTATTGCCAGCTATTTTTAATTTTTGTCGTACTGCATGTAAATAATTCCGATGCATCTGAATCAATAAAGAGTAATACAGGATCGTCAATTAATTTTGATATCGACTCTTTAAAATCACTAGGGTATGGGGCAGAGGTCGCTGAATTCTTTATGAAGGGTAATCAATTTTTACCCGGAAATCATGATGTCACCATAAAATTAAATGGCAGTAATGAATATACTGCGAATATTGAAATCAATGAAAACGGTGAGCTTTGCCTGACTGACGGGTTAATGAGTAAGTTGAGGCTAAAAAAAGTTAACTTAACTGACGGATGTAATACATTCGAACAAATTTACCCTGAAGCAAAAATTGCATTACATCCTAGCTCCTACCAAATAGATATGGTGGTTGCCGAAGAGAATTTAGATCCAAAGCTACAAGGTAATGAGTTAACGTACGGTGGGTTTGGTGTTGTCAGTAACTATCAATTATATGGTATGCATATTAACGGTAATTACAGCCAGCGTTTCTACCAAGGAGAGTTTGAAACAGGCATTAACTGGCAAAATTGGGTTCTACGAAATAACAGTAGCCTCTCTGCTGGAGATTCAAAATCACAATATCAATTTAATGAAACCGTACTGTCAAAAAGCATCGAACCTTTGCAGTCGTTATTAGATATTGGGCAACTTAATACGCAAGGCGCATTTTTTGGGGGAACACCGCTGGATGGTGTGCAAATTTACTCAGATAGCTCTTTGCAAGGTTCGAATATTTTAGTTGTTCCGGTGACTGGCTTTGCAAGTACACCGTCAACGGTTGAAGTTCAGCAAAATGGACGGCTGCTATATCGAACGATGGTGCCAGCGGGGCCTTTTGAGTTAAATCGTATTAATAATGTGGTGATTGGTTCGCCTCTGGACGTCACTGTTTTCCAAGATAATGGTGAAAAACAGCAGTTTCAGGTGGTGACAGCCAACCAGCAAACTGCGGTTTCACCCATGAGTTATCAATTTTCAGTGGGGCGTTATCGTAGCCAAAGTGATCTGCGAACAGATAAACCCATTATTGGCAGTGCAGAAATAAGCCAGCAATATGGCATGTCAAATTATGGCGCAGGCGTACTTTATTCAAGTCAATTTCAAGCGGTGAGTGGACGACTTAACTCTTATTTTGATTTTTCAACGCCGATTTCTACGGGGATTGGTGTTCAAAGTGCGAGAAATAATGAAAAGCGCGGGGAGCAGATCGATTTCAATAGCAATATTGCATTTGAAAAAATGACATTCGGCGCATCTGTTTTATATCGTACGAATAAGTTTCCAACCTTGGATAGTTCATTATTAAAAAAGCAACCCGCTCAGGATGAGCAAGAAAATACGAATAGATGGTTTAGTGGAGAATTACAAACTACCTCTTCGTTATTTGCAAGTTGGGGTGATGTTACATGGGGGCGCTTTAGCGCTAACGTAAACCATAATCATTTTTATGGCGATAAATCTGATACTGTTTTTTATTCAGCAGGCTATAGCCGAAAAATTGCAGATATTTCGGTGAATGTGAGTTACCAAACGGGTGATGACCGAGATAGCCGAATTTTTATTAATGCATCGATGCCGTTAGGTAAGAAAAAAAGTGTCAGTATGCAGAGCCAATATTACCAAGATAAAACCATGGTAATGGCAAATTACAATCAGCAAGTCAGCGATAATTTAAGGTATTCCGTTGGTGCTGGTCGTAATGATGGCACGAGTGTAGTGAATGGCAGTATTAATAATGCCAATGCGTATAGCAATATTTCGCTGAGCGGTTCGATGTCCCAGAATAATACGCACTCAGTCACGGTCTCTGCATCAGGCGGTATGGCGTATTCCGATGGGTTATTTGCAACGTCATCGGTGCCTATAGGTGACACCTTTGGCATTGTGTATGTGCCGGATGCCCCGGGGGTTAGAGTCAACACGATGGGCAGTGGCACTACGATAACGAATCATTTTGGTACGGCAGCGATTTCATCGTTACCAAAGAACCAAAAGTCTACGGTGCACTTAAATACAGAGAAGCTGCCCCTGAATGTGCGTTTGGATACGACGTCGTTTGACGTTGCGGCGGCGAGAGGGACTGTCATGACGAAGCGCATTCAGGCAACCACAATGCGCCAATTATTGTTGAGCATCAAAATGGCCAATGGTGATGACGTTCCTTTTGGCGCCAGTGTGCTTAATAAAAAAGGTGATTATATGGGCGTCATCATGGGGGAAGGTAATTTATTACTCAGTAATGAGCAAATTGGTGATGACATTATTTTACGCTCACCTAACTCTGATGATTGCATTATTAAATATAACGTACCGGAATTTTTTTCCGCTGAATCACTTTATGAAGAGGCAGATGCTATCTGCCAATAATCTTACTATTATTTGAATACAAGTTTGAGGTTTCAATGAAAAAGTTAATTTATATCGCATTTTTAAGTTTAATGGGCTTAATGAGTGTATCTGCAAAAGCGAGTTTCCAATTAGAAACGATGACTGTTATTTTAGATGCAGGTGAAGAGCGCAAAGTATTTAGTGTAAAAAACACATCGAAAGAACCTATCTTATTATCAACAAAAGTCTCTGATTTAGAAGGTTCTCAGCCTATGGCTAAAGATATTATGGTATCTCCGCCAATTGTTAGAATTGAACCAAATGAAAGCCAGCAAATTAATTTTGTTTTAAAGAAAGGGTTAGATTTAAAACAAGAACAGATTTTGCGTGTTTCTTTTCAAGGGGTCGGTGCCGTTAAGCAAAACTCTGCAAAAATGCCTATTCGCCAAGATGTGGCTATGCTGATTACGCCAGCAAATGGGGTATTAAGCCAAACACCTTGGAAAAATATCACCGTTAATCAAAAAAATAATCAACTAACGTTGACGAATACAGGGGATCAAGTTATTCGCTTATCACCTTCAGTCACGACATTACCGAGCAATGACGCTTATACCATTGATCAATTTTATTTAAGACCGAATGAAAGCAAAACTATTAATGTGAAAAACACAGTGCAGGAGTTAGTGATTTCCCCATTAAGTCGTTACGGTTTTAAAACTCAAAATAATGACACCATCAAGGTCACTCATAATGGATAACTTTATCTATCAGTAGGATCGAGAATTAAATCTTTAATTTAATCGTTCCGGTACAGGGAGATATATAAAATATGAAGAGCGTAGATGAAGATAGTAAACCCGAAAATCATGTTTACTCCGTAATAATCGGCAAAGAGCTGAAACGAATTCGTAAAAAGAAAGGTTTCTCGGGCTCTAAGGTAGCTAGTCAGTTAGGTATTTCACAACAGCACTATTCGCGATATGAATGTGGTAAATGCCGCATTTCTGTTGATACATTATTAAGTATTCTTTTTATTTTAGATTTTGATTTTGGGGACTTTTTTAGTGAGTTAAGGTTCCTGCTGAATAATGATTATCATGGTGAAATTCCGAACGTGAAGCTAAGTGATACACACAAGGATATTGAAAGCTATTTTGATAAAACAAGTTAGGATATCAATTTGATATTATTAATATCTTTTCTTTATTTGTTCTTTTCTGCATTCATTTTGATTGTAAATCCGCCATTAGGCGGATTTTTTTATTAATGAGTGACTAATGAAATACGAAATCAAGTTTACTGAATGGTCGTAATATATTCTGCATTCCAAATATATTCTCCTGCTTGACTTGGGCACTTTCCTTTTAAGTGAGTTTCAATCTGTTTCTCTTTTTGCTCTGCTGGCATTTGAATGACTTGGGGCTGAGTATTAAGAATACTTTGGTTATCAAGAACAATATCAAAGCCATCAGGTAAATCATGAGATTTTACGGTTAACTCCATTCTTTTACTTTGTCCCATATATCCCACAAAGCCTACCGTTAATGGAATAACCGCTTCTAGATTGTCATTGGGTGAACAAGTTTTTAAATCAACAACTGCAGGTGCACTGATATGTGGATATGCCATACTTGATGCATGTAAATTTACAATCGTATAGGTGAGAGTTGTTGGTCTAAACAGTATCTGGCCCCCGCTGTAATCATTTGTCACTATGCTACAGTATAAAATCCAGGTTTCATCATTAAACCCTGACAGGCTCGTGACATATGTAAGTCCATTAATTGAATTATCTCCCCCAAAATAATCGAGTACTGTACCACTTCCATTGAGTCTAATTTTTCCATCATTAAAGGTCTCTGCATAGACCCCTAATCCATGACTATAGAAAACGGTTTTCATTTCCTCTAAGCTTGGCCAGCATGCAGATCGTAATGGACCTGATGTACCGTCGGGATTGCTGTAATCTACTGCAAATCTAAATAATGTACTTCTATTTGCGGACGTAATTTCTTCAATATATACATCTTTAATTTCTTTTAGAATAAATGTTGTTTCCGCATAAACAGACAGCGGAAACAATGAAACAATGAAAATAAATAACTGGCGCAATGTTGTTGACCTTACTGGTTAATCTGCAATTTACATCGGTTCGATAGTGACCGTAATCTGTCCATTAACGTCACCAACAGGGGTACTTGAAGTAGAGGCTACCTGCGGAACGACAGTGATTTCAGTCTTATCCCCATCTTTGGTGCTGTCTCTTTCCAACGTTGCTGTTGTCGACGATAAATCAAGATGGTTTTCATCGAATTTTAAGCAGTAGCGCATAAAGTCAGCATCCGTTTTAATACAGGAACCATCCGCTTCATTTGCTTTGAAGGTGTATTTATATTTGTCGGTTCCTGAGCAAGTAGCGGTCAACGTGAATTTTTTAGAATAAGCGTCTAAGTCATCTCCGGTTAATTTATTATTAAATGCAGAACTCGGAATTTTATCTAAAGAAACCGTCTCGGGTGCATCAAGTGTGCAGCCTGCCAAAACAGTCGCTTTTATTTTAACTAACGCACTTGCACTTTCCGCGCTGGCTAAGTTGATATTTGCGCCACCAACACAGGTGACGACCAAAATTAATTTCACGAGTTTATTGATAATTAAATTCATATTAAGCCTGTTATTTAAATAAATGATTAAAATAGTTTTGTTATTGACCAATGGTTATTGGCAATTAACATCAAATCGAATTAATGATTGCAGATCTGCATTTTCAGGTAACGAGTATGTGGCTTGGCACTGGTTTTCATCGTCATGTCCCCATTTAGCGGTTAATTCGCCAGAGGATTCGAGCCCAGATAAATAAACCTGCCCATCATCATTCACAATTGCTGTTTGGTGGCCAATCGAAACCAAGGTGCCGAAAGGCAAGCTTTTGCCATTTTTTACGATGTGAACGAGTGCGCGAGCACCTTGGCGAGTCACAAAGTTTGCTTTGACGATAGCGCCACGAGTAGGCACCGTCGTAAGAACGCTGTTTTCAATTTCTGTTTGTTCATCTAATTCGCTGCTATCTAGTGCAATGCGATTTAAACGATATGGCGTTGCGTAAGGCTTGATGGTGTAACCGAACCAATCTGTTTTCACACCACTGGTATGTTCGACGGGAATATCGCTTGCCCCCGGTGCGGAAATTAAAATATTAGTCTCGCCAAGGGGTTGGCTAAAAATGATACCGTCAGAGTGCAGGGTTACTGCACCAGAAATACCCGTTGAAACTTTATGGTAATCCTGACCGTAGCTATAACCGATTTGAGTATTTCCATAGCCGCCTTGGTAGGCTAAGTTGATATTCCCATCATTCCCATTACTCGATGAATAGCCTTGAGCAACGTTCCAATTCAGGTTTTGCTGAGACAGTAAACTTCCGCTTAAACTGGTCTGCTGAACTAACTCTCCTTGGTTATCGTGGTTAACACTATAAGAGGCATACATTGACGGTGCTCCTTGAGGTAACCACTTCTGTAACGGGATGGATACCGTTAAGAAAACATTCCTATCCGTTGTTTTTACGTCGTATTGATCAACATTTTTATTTAATCCATACGAGAGCGTGTAATTAATATCGCCAATCTGGCTACTTAGCCCCGACTGTATGGAAACCGAACTGCCATTTCGCTCCCAAAAACTCTGGCGGACACCCGTTAAATAAATGGAACCAATCCCCGTTATCTTTTGTGAGATATTGGTCTGTATTCTTTCACGCTTATTGTCGTAAAGATTAAAATAGTCGGTATTGTTGGTTTTCAGTTGCCCATTGGTATCAAGGGTTTCATTTTGTGATAGCCAACCAGACATCCGGTTTAACGAGGTTTCTTGTAGGGTATAGTAGCCTCGGGTTGAGTAGCGATACCCTGTGAGTTGGAGATTCGTGCCGGTTTCAGGGAAAGCTCGTGCGTATAGAAATCGTAGTGACTGTCCTTGATAGCGGCTCCCATCGGTTAATTGGCTATTAGCATGGGTAATATCTGCTGAAAATGCCCCCCATGTCCCTAAGTTAAAGCCGGTACCGACCGCTCCTGCCAGATAATTTTTGGCATATTGAACGCCGCCATAGAGCGTGGTTAATGAAGATGCTCCCCAGATAAGCGTTGTTTCTCCAAATTGAGTCGTATCATAGTGGCTGTTATCTGAGCGAAACTCACCGGCTGTCAGGCTATAACTCATTCGACCTTCTCGTAATAACACGGGAACAGAGGAATAGGGCACGATAAATGATTGAATATCGCCATTAGCTTCAAGAATACTGACTTGCAAGTCACCACTCGAACTCATGGCGTTTAAGTCGGTAATAGCAAACTCACCAGGTGCGACATTAGCTTGGTAAATTAAATAATCATTTTGGCGAATTTCAATGGTCGCATTACTGTTTGCTACACCACGGATAATCGGCGAAAACCCTTGTTGACTTGACGGATACATACTTTCGTCCGTTCGCAATTGTGCGCCACGAAACGTCAGTGAATCGAAAACGGTGTTATTGGTTGAACTGTCCCCTAATACTAAGCGGCTTCGCCAAGGGATGATCCCTCGCTCGATATAGCTGTTGAGATGTTGCCAGTTATTTTCTTGATTATGTTTGCTTTTATAGCTGGTCCATGTGCGGTTATCACGGTATCTCCAGCTCCCTAAATTGACGCCATTTCTTAGATTCAAGTAGATGTTTTTACTAAAATCGTGCTGATATTGGTTATCTGTGACACCTAATGTATAGCTGGTAAATAATGCATTAATTCCTTCATCCCATTGGTTAGTTGGAATTTCATCTTTGGCTAAATTATTTAACGCTATCTGCGGAATACTGATATTTAATTTCATTTTCGGAAAATCAAATTCAGTGCTCGCATTAGGGATCAATTGCGCTAAAGGAATACATTGATGGTTGTCCGATTGCAGCAATGGAAGGCTATCAATATTGACTCCCAGCTCAGCCAGTTCATGCGACGTTAGCAGTGGAATTAACCCTGTTTGGTCCACGACGAATTTGGGTAATTGCTCATCTTGCTGTTGGCAATCTTGTGCTTTGATAAAGGTAATATTTCTTCTGTACTTGAGATTGCCATTCAATGAAACATCTACATCATAGGTTCCTGGTAATTGTGAACCTTGGCTTGCGAAAGTACTTAAATCAGCAATATGCTCTGAATCGATAGAGATCAAAGAAGGTGGAAAATAGTAATTTTCTCCCTCTTGGGCATGAATGCTTGGTATGACAAAAAGGCAGATAAATAAGTATGAGGGTCTCAAATGGTTATTGATGATTTTTTTGTATTTTTTTAGTGAAACGAACATAGAAAACCTTATTCCCATTTGAAATAAAATAGATTAATTCTTAATTGAAAATGGCGGGTTTTGGCGAAGTGATCCCACCAAAGTCATTAATTGAACTAAACATCAGTTTACTGGTGTCAAATCCTGCTGGTGCATTAACCTCAATATGACTAAATGGCGCGATCATCGTTGATGGTAATTCATTATTTCCTGAACGAAGGTCAGTTAAGGTCATGTAATACGGTGATGGATTTGATATTTTAATTTTCTGCTTATCAATCTTGCCAAATCGGATAAGGTTTTCAGCTTCCTTTGGTGTGATTTTTAATCCTTTTGGTCTAACAAAAAGTTTAACTCGAGTTACAGCAGCAAGGATTAATGCATTCTTATCAGCTAATTCATTTCGATCAATGGATGGAATGGCTTTTACATTAAAATAAAATAGTGATTCTTTATCTTTCGCTAATTGCTCGCCTGCATACACTAATCGAATGGTGTTTTCATTTCTTGGTGCGCTAGTAAATAATGGTGGCGTAGAAATAAAATCGCTTATTTTATTTCCTTTGGCATCCTCAATCCAAGTTTGAACTAGAAAAGCTGATTTATCTGAGGTATTTCGAATACCCGTAGTAATTTGCTTACTTTCTTGTGGATAAATAATTCGGGTGCTATCAAGTGTAATTCCACCCGCCAAACAAAGTGAAGAAAAACCAAAATAGAATAGCGAAACCAGCCATTGATAATAATGACTTGCTTTAGGTAACGAAAACATAAAAACTCCGGATATAAATAATGCGCACCCGCTATGACACGGGTGCTAAGACAGAAATATTACTGATAAGTAATAGTGAAATCGGCAGATGCGTTAGCAGAACCCGCAGTCACTTTATCCGCTAATGCGATGTACTGTGCTTGGAAGCGTAATGTGCTATCACCTTCATTCATCTTAATAATGTCAGTTGCTTTCAGTCCATCAACGTTGACTAATTTACTGTTTTGTAAAATTTGGATACCTACGCCAGTTGCAGTTGTTTGTCCACTTTGTGAGGCTACTGGAGCAAGGATTTTCTCTTCGTCAGGAACGGTAATACCCGCGAACGTCAGAGAGACATTTTTGAATGTTTCAGTTGCACATCCAGTTAATTTAATATCAAAACCAACAGGTGATGACACAGAGTCTTTACCATTAAAACCATCTTGGCGGTATTGACCTAAATTAACTGTTTGTGAAGCATCATCATTGTCAATAACGCAAGGGGTATTCACAATAGTACCCGCAAAATTAACAACGCCACCACCGACAGTAACAGGAGCTAATTCTTCTGGAGCACCAGGACCTTCTTCTGCAAATACATTTGCAGATAAAGCTAGAGAAATAGGCAATGCGATAGCGATTAACTTAAGTTTCATTATATTACTTTCCATTAGATAAGGTTTTAAAAGGATTTATTTCTTGTTTGGTGCTTGCATTAAAAATAAAGCATGCACTCCGAAAAATACATTTATGTATTTTTGAGATTGCCTACATGAATTACACCATCAGTTTCTAGCTCATCAATTAGTAAATTGAAAAGTCTATTTTGTTCTGGCTTTATTACCTTGCTACTGAATTCATCGAAGGGGATATTTAATGCATTTAAAAGTCTTAAAATATTCTCAATACTTAATGTTGATATTCCTCTTTCATATCTTGATATTTGTTGCTGACTGACTGATATTAAGGATGCTAATTCTTTTTCAGATAACCCTTTGCTTATCCGTGCATTTCTAATAAATCTTCCTGTTTTTTCATTTAGTTTCATTATATTGATAATTAGTTAATTACCTAGATTGGTTAAATATGATTTGTATGATTGGATGATTTCAAAACGAGGCGAATTGTAGATAGGTTAAATAATGATGTAAATACTCAAAATATGATGAAATATAATGTTACATTCAAATGAAATAAAAAACTTAGAATATCTGCCAGAAAATTACTCTTTTTATGAGTTAAATCTTAAGTTAAATAAAAGAATTTTTTGATAATGACGTAGATCAATAAATAAAATCTATTTATTAATCCTTAAATGAAACAAAATGATACAATATATAATATTTGCTTTCATTTCGCGCTTTCGATTACTCAATATGAGAGTTATTATGGTTTGCTGTATTGCTGTGCAGTCTATTTTTATAAAGAAATAAGCTATTCAAATATTAATTAATACAATGCATTAGCTGACAATTAACAGTTGTAAGTAAGTATTGTTCGTTAATTAAATGAAAACAAAATCCCCACGAATTAAATAATGTAGCGTGGGGATTTATTTAATTATGAAACTTAATTATGAATGAGAAGCATTAATTGTTGTTTAGCTTTGGCGAGTCCTGCCTCATAACCTTCGGGTTTCATATCTAAACCTTCTGCGTAGATAAACTGAACATCGTTAATACCCATTAACCCTAATACAGAGTTTAAATAAGGCGTAATCGCATCGGTCTCTTGCCCGTAATGAATACCGCCTCGAGCACTAAACACCAGCGCTTTGACATTTTCCACTAACCCCAGTGGGTAGGTTGCGGTATAGCGAAAAGTTTCTCTAGCACGAACGACTAAATCAAACCAATTTTTCAATTCAGTTGGCACATTGAGATTGTACATTGGCGCACCAAGGAGAAGTAAGTCACTCTCTTTAAGCTCTGCAATCAGTTGATCAGAAAGCTCTGCTGTATTTTTTAAATCAGGGTTGCTAATTTCCGCGCCTCTTAATGCTGCGAAACGGGCTTGATTGAGAACGGGTAATGGGTTTTCTGCCACATCACGCTCGATAACACAGTCTTGATAGCCTTGGGCTTTACGTTCATCCAGATATTGTTGAATTAAGGTATTGGTTTGCGATTGTGCACCGTTAATACTGGATTTGATAACTAAAATTTTCATGGAATTGTTCCTTATCAACTTAGGATGTGGCCAGTATATCTGGCTTGATAAGTTGACAATGAGTGATATTCTTTCCTTATATTGTTTCCAATTGAGCACCAATATGAACAAGTTAGATTTGAACTGTTTACCTATTTTTATTGCTGTGGTTGAAAGCGGAAATTTTACCGCAGCATCTGAGCGGCTACATGTAACACGTTCAGCAGTGAGCAAAAGTATTTCACGTTTAGAAAATAGCCTAGGCGTTGCACTGTTTCAGCGTACTACCCGTCAACAAGCATTAACGGATGATGGAATGGTGCTTTATGAATATGCGAGCCATGCGTTGAATTCTCTGCAAGAAGCGTCAAACTTCTTGGAAAGTGGTAAACGTAATGTCGAAGGGAAAGTCTGCATTACCGCGCCTCGGCTATTGGGAAACTTATATGTTATCCCGCTACTGATTGAGTTAATGAATCTTTACCCTAAATTGGAGATTGAGACGTTATTGAATGACCGGAATGTGGATTTACAGCAAGAAGGGGTTCATGTTGCAGTGCGGGTGGGGCAGCTGACTGATTCAAACCAGTTAATTGCACGCGAAATTGGCCACCATAAAATGATTTTTTGTGCCTCACCCGATTATTTAACGGCAAATGGTACACCGACAGTACTTTCAGAATTAGAAAAGCATCAACTTATCGCTTACACACAAGGCGGTCACATTTTACCTTGGCAAGTGCATGATCAAGCTCAGCAAGAGCACCGTTATTTACCCACCAGTAAATTGGTTATGGACGATATGCAAACAATTATGTTGGCGACTATTCAAGGGGCGGGAATTGCGTATTTACCGCAGTGGTTGGTGCAAGAAAAAATAGACTCAGGGCAGCTTGTTGAGGTTTTATCTTACTATCAAAGTGCTCGTTACCCAATTTCTGTCGTGTGGGTCGCAACGTCCTTTTTACCGCTAAAAATAAGAGTAGTTATCGATGCGATGCGTGAAAAGTTAGCCTTAAGTCTAAGGTCAGAATAGCGAAATTATAAACAGTGAGCCTCTTCACAATGTGAGGGTTTTTATTGAACATGCCTTGCTCTTGGTGAAATTTTAATTCTATATTTGTTATATGTTATGAAATTTTATTTCTTAAATAATCATAACGATTCCTTTATAAAAAACACCATGATGTTATTCGCACATTATAAAACCGATAAAGTGAGGCAAGGCATGAAATTAACGACCCTATTTGCAGCAACAACCTTGTTAGTGACCGCCAGCGTGGCGGCAAAAGAGTACCCCATTCATCATACTGTGCAGATTAATTCCCTTGAAGATGCTCAAAAAGCAGCGGTTTGGGAGCAGGCTGAAGTGCTCACTGACTTTATCTATCCGTGGGAAAATGAGACACCACCAAAAACCGATTTCCGTGCATTATGGAGCGACAATGCGCTCTATTTTCGCTTTATTGCGGATGATAAAGACATTCAGCTAGGCAAAGACGCTGATAAAGATCAGGCGGTATTGGACTCAGATCGCGTTGAATTATTCTTTGCAACCAGCCCTGAATTAAAACCGTATTACACGGCTGAAATGGATCCATCAGGTCGTACATTTGATGCGAAAGCCAATTTTTACCGTGAAGTCGATCCAAGCTGGAATTGGCAAACACTGAAAACGGTTGGACAAATTACCCCTGAAGGTTATGTGTTAACGGGGAAAATCGATATGGATGAATTCACTAAACTGAATCTTTGGCAAGATAATGACAAGAAAACCTTGATGTGTGCCATTCTACGCGGCGAGTTTAGTGCCGGTGAACCTAAGCAAGTGCGTAAGTGGATCAGTTGGATCAAGCCAAATTCAGTAAAACCAGACTTCCATATCCCTTCCGCTTTCGGAAGCTGTAAGCTCGTCAAATAATCCTCATCCGGTGGCAGCCTTAAACGGTTTATAACGTTGCCACCGATTCTTTCACTCTTTTTCATGTTGTTGTTGTGAGGCCAGTCACGTAAATCATCACAAGTGAATAACTTGTTATGATTAGAATTGAAATTAAAATTCATAAATAGTATTTTTTAATGAAATATAGTTTCAGTTGAGGTGTGCCATGTCAGTAACCGAAAATACGCTTAGCGATTGTTTGAACAATGAACTTAACCAGGACACATTACAGTTTTCTCGTTTAGATACCTTATCCATGTTAACGGTAATTAATCAGGCAGATAGCACGGTAGCAACGGCATTGCAGTCTGTGCTGCCGGAACTCGCCAATGTGGTGGATGTGATTAGCGATCGTTTAAAACAAGGCGGGCGGATTTTTTATGTGGGTGCTGGCACCAGTGGGCGACTGGCAGTATTAGACAGTGCAGAGTGCCCACCAACATTTGGTACATCGCCAGAAATGGTGCAATCGATTATTGCGGGCGGTCATTCAGCTATGTTGAAAGCCGTTGAAAATATTGAAGATTCAACGGAAGCATCGGTGAAAGAACTACAGGAACGTAGCGCAACGGAAAAAGATGTGATTATCGGCATTGCGGCAAGCGGGCGAACACCATTTACCTTAGCGGCGATTGAATATGGTAATCAAATCGGGGCATTAACCGTAGGGATCACCACCCGTGGGCACGGTTTACTGAGTGATTTAGCCCAGTATGCCATTGCGCCGGATGTTGGGGCGGAAGTGCTTTCTGGCTCCACGCGCATGAAAAGCGGGACTGCACAGAAAATGATTTTAGGCATGCTAAGCACCTGTGTCATGGGGCGTTTAGGACGAATTCATACCAATTTAATGGTCGATGTGATGGCGAGTAATATTAAATTACTGCGTCGTGCTGAACGTATTGTAGGGGAAGTGTGCGGGATTGATATCGACACTGCAGCAGCATTATTGAAGCAAGTGGATTACCACCCGCGTCGCGCCATTTTAATGTATGAATTGAATATTACTGCACAACAAGCGACAGAGATTGTTCAGCGCAACCCGAATACCAGCTTGGATTCGATGCTAAACAGTCACAGTGAATAGCGTAAAACATAACATAAACAGAGTCATAACTCAGTCGACACCGGGGAAATCCTATGGCTAATAAGATAGAACATCTGGAAGTGCTCGCCAGAGAAATAGAAAAATATGCGGGCGGGTTTGAAAACGTGGGTACCTTAACCCACTGTATGACGCGTATTCGTCTGGTTTTAAAAGATAATAGCAAGTTTGATGCAGATGCACTCAAGCAAGTGGAAGGTGTGAAAGGCGTTGTTTTTAATGGTGAACAACAGCAAGTGATTGTGGGCATGGGGACGGCAGCGAAAGTCTTCTCTGTGATGAATAAAAGAATGCAAAACAGCGGTGTAGCGAATGATGAAAGTGCGCCATCAGCGCCAGAGAAAAAATCTTTCTCTATCCGCCGTATGCTCAATACATTAGCCGCGATTTTCGTCCCGACCATTCCAGCGTTAATTGGTTGTGGTCTGATTATGGGGCTGATTAATATTGTGCGTTTAGTGGCGCCGGGAGTGGTTGAGCAGTTCCCGGAGCTGTTTAAATTATTAAAGCTGATCGGTAGCGCCGTGTTTACTTATTTATCTATCATGATTGGGGTAAATACCGCGAAAGAGTTAGGCGCATCAACATCAATAGGTGCGGTGATGGCAGGGCTTTTAGCTATGCCAGGCTTAGCCGATATCACCTTATTTGGTGAGAAACTCCAACCAAATAGCGGCGGAATTTTCGCGGTGCTGATGGTGGTGGTGTTCTCTTCTAAATTTGAAGTGTGGTTTAGAGGTATCATCAAAGAGAGTTTGGATCTGATTGTGACGCCATTTGTGACGATTTTAGTCTCAGCAATGGTGGCGTTAGTCGTCTTCCAACCTGCGGGTCATTATCTGAACCAAGTGCTGGCGCAAGGGGTTTCTGTGGCGCTGCTGAGTAGTGGCGGCGGGGCAGTAGCAACGGGCGGCATCTTAGGTGGCAGCTTCCTGTTCTTATTACTGACTGGTCTGCACCAAGGTTTGATCCCCATTCACGCGGAAATCCTACAAACTTTTGGTTTGAACTATTTATTCCCGATTTTAGCCATGGGCGGAATGGGACAAGTCGGTTCATGTTTCTGGGTGTTCCTGAAAACCAAGAATCAGCGTTTAAAGAAAACCTTAGTGGGGGCATTACCCGTCGGTATCTTCGGTGTGGGTGAGCCATTACTGTTCGGGGTTTCCTTACCGCTGGGTAAACCGTTTATTGCAGGCTGTATCGGTGGAGCCGCGGGCGGTGCGCTGATGGCGTTCTTCCATGTGGGTATTATCATTCCATTTGGTACTGCGGGTTTATCCTTAATTCCGCTGGTGGGTGATGGGCAAATTCTGGATTTTCTGATTGCGGTAGCAGGCGCATGGATTGTCGGTTTCATTGCCAGTATGATAATAGGCTTCAACGATCCAGAAAAATAATAAGAAGGTATAGCCATGTCAGCACTGACAGTAAAATTGGAAAGCTTATTGACGAGAGGCAAAGGCACAGAGCAGCGTATTGCGAAGTTTTTGCTGGAATATCGCGATAGCCTTGTGGCAATGAATGCCGCTGAATTGGCTCGTGAGGCTGGCGTGAGCAGTGCATCCGTCATTCGTTTTGCAAGGCAAATGGGCTACCGTGGCTATCCTGAATTTAAAGTCGATTATCTATCCGACGAGAAGCAACACAAAGCGGAAAGTTTGTATGGCAATCTGAGCCGTAACGATGATACAGCTCAGATTATCGCGAAATCTGGGCAGTTATTTATTAGCGCCATTGAAAAATCCTTAGAACTGCTAGAGCCCGCCGCGGTTGATGCCGTCGCGCAAAAATTGGTTGAAGCCAAGCGCATTGTGCTATTTGGTATTGGCTCGTCTGCGATTGTAGCGAATGATATTTTCCATAAGCTTATTCGCGTTAATAAATCGGCGTTATTTAGCCCTGACTTGCATGTGCAACTGAGCTATTCGGCAAATTTAGGTGAAGGCGATCTCGCCATCGCCGTGACAGCAAGGGGCAATACGCCAGAAATTAACCGAATGCTGAAGTCGGCACATGAAAATGGCTGTACGACGATTGCTTTAACGCGCTTTGGGCAAGATGATGCGGCGCGTCTCGCGGATTTAACGCTGCCATATTACTATGATGAACAACACTCTCAGCTGGGAGTGATCACGCCTCAAGTGTTGCAGATGGTCATATTCGATACGCTATTTTTCAAATATTTAACCCTTGCCAATGAAGATGCAGACATCGCATTGCAAAAAGGTCGACAAGCCGTTACTCAGGCAGGATAAACCACCATGATTGTCACAGAGTTAGCCATCGGCGCACTGATTGGCTTGATTATAAGCACAACCGGTGTGGGCGGCGGTGTGATTGTTTTACCCATACTGACTTACTTTTTTGGGCTTAATGCCTTAGCCGCAGTGGCAACAGCTAACTTTCTCTCTATGCTGATGAAGGTCTCTTCGTCATACATGCATTTTCGCTTAGGCAATATTCCCTTAAAAGGAGCGTTGATTGTCTTGGCGATTATGTTGCCAAGTACGTTTTTATCCAGCCTGTTTGTGACGTGGTTAGGCAGCATCCCAGCTTATGAAAAACAGGTGGAGTGGGGTATTAATGTGTTGGTCTCCGCTGCCATTATTTTTTCGTTGTATTTATTTATTCAACGGATGTTTTTTGCTAATCCGCGTAAAAAAATCTCTGTGAAAGAAAACCAATTAAAAGCGATGGCAATCCCAGCGGTATTGGCGGGGATAGTATTAGGTGCAACAGGGGTTGGCGGCGGAGTTGTGGTTCTGCCAATGTTATTGCGTTATATGGATTTAAATATCAAGCAAGCCATTGGCACATCGATTGTGGTAACTACCGTATTATCGGGCTCTTCGGCGCTGGCTTATGCGCAAGATGGCCACACGGATTTAAAATTGGCATTAATTTTGTGTGCGGGGGCGCTGTTAGTGATGCCGCTGGCAAAATATTTACTGGTGAAATTGTCTGAACGGACTTTCCAATATATTACGTTACTGCTGATTTTATGCAGTGCGGTGATGATGACATGGAAAGTGATTATGCCGTAAAGATGAAGTAATTCTTTTTCTTGTTTGCCTACTTTTTCAATCAGTCTGAAATTGATAGTTTAAATATAGCTATATTTAAACTATCAATGTTATTTTCTATTTAATTCCCATCTAAAAATGAAATTCAAATTTTGAAAATAATAAACATAATTGAATTTTTGACTTTTAATTTGAAAAAATATTATCATTAATGAAATATTGAACTATAATAAATTTCATTCATTGAAAGTGAATCTATTTTTGATTTTCATTGTTTAATTTTAAAATATGGCGTTATCTTTTTTGTATATGTAATAATTGATATTGTTTTTTGCTTTAAACAATTAATATTGAAGTGGATGCTCTTATAAAGATACGATTTTTAATTAATTTTAAATTGCGATTTATATTTTGGAAAACACGTTATTTGTTTTTCAAGAGTATTGAAAAGCATCAATCCCAAATGATTATATTATGAAATATCAGTTAACTCATGCGTATAGCCGATCAGCACAATTTTATGGTGTTGAAACAAATTTAAGCCTAGAGCAATTTCAACAAGCTTGCGCTTATATTCAGTTAATTAGAGATAAGTTGCCGAGTTTTTCATCTTCAGATGATTGTCTGGTTGAGTGTGAAATTCTTTTTCTTCTGCAGATGTTTTATGGCGTTATGCCATTATATGAAAATAGTGAATTAGATGCGATTGTTGATGTTCATCATAACTGGGAATGTTATGTAATTGGTGGAAACTTGGCGTTAATAAACCAATATGCGATATGTAATGCAAGTATTATTATGCTGGAATTTCTTCGCTATAAATTACAGACAAAACTCAATATTGATTCTAATGAAAAAGCAAAAGTTGATTTAGCTCGGCTTGATGCCTTATTAAGTGGCCATTTTCTAAAAAAAGAGTGGGAACTGAGAGATGTTTATGGAAATGATCTTACGGGTATTCAATTTTTAAGAAGCGATAAAGTTGAATTAATATCTAAAGAGTCTGAAATAGAACCAAAGACACGGGGATATTCAATCCCCGTGAATTCGTGGTGATGAGCCGAAAGATTTTTAAAACTGGTATTAGGCTATTTTCTTTTCACTATGCTCATCTTGGAGGTTTGCGCTAAGGTTAACCCTTTGGTTTCTGGCGCAAATAGGATAGAAACCACTAATCCTACTAACGAAACGCCGGCTCCCATGAGTACCACATGGCTAATGCCATATTCGTGAATAAAGACCGGTAGTGCCCACGTTGAAAAAATGGTTCCGATGCGGCTTATAGACATAATTACGCCAACAGCGGAAGCGCGAATATCGGTCGGGAAAAGTTCGTTTGGATACAGCCACTGTAATATCCCAGGGCCACCGGAAAAGAAAGCGTAGATACCGAACATAATGATCACCAAGCAGATCCCTAGGTTGGAGAATAAACCGAGGATCGCCAGTGCGCAGGTCATAATCGCAAAGCTGCCTATCAGTAATGGCCTTCTGCCCATTCGATTGAGCCAATACATTGCAGGTAAACAGCCGAGCATAAAGAATAGGCTAATGACGACATTGCCTAGCGTGGCATTTTTCCCTTGATCCCAACCAAGTTCCCCGACAATTTGTGGGCCAAATGTGTAAATGGCAAACATCGGGATCACTTGGCAAGTCCAAATTGTCGCGGTGAATAAGACAAAGGAGAAGTGTCGTTTGGTAAAAATATCGATAAAGCGGGTTTTCTTTTGTTCTTCTGCTTCAAATACCACAGGTTGACCAAATAATTTGGTCATCATCTTTTGGCACTCTTGATGTCGGCCTTTGCGGATCAGCCAAAGTGGCGATTCAGGTAAATCAAAGCGACCGATTAAAATCACGATGCAGGGGATTACGGCACTACCGAGCATCCAGCGCCAGCCACCTTCAACATCATATAAAGCATAACCCACAAGGTTGGCGCAAGTGGCACCGACGTACCACATAGCCGCAATAAATCCGACAGCAAAAGCGCGCTGTTTAGTATTGGAGAATTCGGTGATCATCGATGTGGCTATCGGGTAGTCAGCTCCGATAACAATGCCAATTAAAAAGCGCATTAATAGAAGCTGCAAAGGTGTTGAAACAAACATCGTGGCGACAGAGATTGCTCCAATAGCCACAATATCAATCAGAAACATTTTACGGCGACCGATTTGGTCGCAGATATAGCCAAATAAAGAGGTACCGATAAACAGCCCAGCCAACGTGGCTGCGCCGAGTAAACCAATCCACTCATTACTTAAATTAAGTACTGGAGTGAGCTGCTCTAAGGCAACGCCAATGAGGACTAATACGTAACCATCAAGAAAAGGCCCACCGCTGCCCCACAACATAATGCGGCGGTGGACTGAGGAAAACTGGATGTTATCAAAGCTTTTAGGTTGCATAGTCGTTACCTGCATTAGCGCAATAAAATAAAAAAAGCTCTCGAAGCAATATAACTTTATGGGATAATTTCGCTTCGAGAGTAAGCGCTAGCTATATCAGCCGTATCGAAACTCAATACCGAAGGTACCGCGTGGATATTCCCATTTTTCCAGTGCGCTACCGAGACCAAGAATGCGGCATGTCCCACATTCAAGACAGCCGGCATAATCAAAACGTACCGAGCCATCATCTTGTTTTTTATACAAACCTGCTGGGCAGGCTTTGGTTAATGTTTCGAGTACCGCCATATCAGGTTGCTCTTTAATAACAATATGGGGGATCTCTTCGTCGACATTAAATTTGTTAATACCGAGTTTGACATCAACGTTTACGGGAGCACTCATATCGCTCTCACTCCTTTAATTCCGTCTTTAATTAGGTTCATAAAGCCGACTTTTTTCGCATGTTGCAGCATGGTTTTGCGCAGAGGCACTGGGGCTTCATCTGAAATGGTGAACAGTTTTTTGGCAATACCGAGTGCCATCTCCGGGTATGCGGTGAACATGCGCGGGTTATCTAAGAATTCTGGCATTCTTTGGTAGGCTTTCATATCGCGCAACGGACCTTGTTCCAGCAAGGTGAGGTATTCGCTTAGGCCTTGCTTGCTAAAGTCTTCTTTTTTCATTGCGCTGAGTACGGCTTGAGCTGCGGCTTCACCTGAGGCGATGGCTAAATCCATACCGCGGATGGTAAAGCCTAAGTTCATGCACATACCTGCGGCATCCCCAGCAACAAGAACACCATCACGAACCAGTTCAGATTGCATTTTTAAACCCGCTTCAGGCACCACATGGGCGGCGTATTCAATCATTTTTCCGCCTTCAATTAATGGTGCGACAGCCGGGTGCTGTTTAAAGTCTTCCAGCATTTGTGGAACGGATTTTTTGGCGTCTTTGATGTGGTGTAGACCACACACGAGCCCTAACGAAATCGTATCTTCGTTGGTGTAAAGGAAACCTCCACCCATCAATCCATCGGTTGGCGCGCCCGCAAATAGCCACGCAACACCCTCATTACCTTGTAGGTTGAAGCGGTTTTGTAAAACGTCTTTTGGCAGCTCAATCAGTTCTTTGACGCCGACAGCGACATGCTCGGCACTGACGCGTTTTGTCATGCCCAATTGTTCTGCTAGAAGGGAATTTACGCCGTCGGCGAGGATCACCACTTTGGCTTCGAGTACATCACCGTCAGCTTCGACGCCAACGACTTTGCCATCACGTTCAACCAGCTTATCAACGCGGATCCCAGTGATGCATTGCGCGCCTGCATTTTCAGCTTGTTCAGCTAACCATGGATCCAGTTTTCCACGCAGGATGGACCATGAGGTTTCTTCAGGTTTTTGTGGGTCACCATTTTGGTAATCCACCGTCATTGCACCGGTTTCGGTCATAAAAGAGAGTTTTTCGTGGGTGATCATGCGCTCAATAGGCGCTTCTTTGGTAAACCCAGGAATGATCCGCTCTAAACTGTGAGCATACATGCGCCCACCTGTTACGTTTTTGCCGCCCGCATAGTTTCCTCTTTCAATTAGGAGAACTTGAGCACCTTCACGGGCAAGTACCAGTGCAGCAACTGAGCCAGCTAGACCAGCCCCTACTATGATTGCATCAAAAATATCATCGGACATAGTGTCTCCAAACTTAATGCAGTAGTGAGGGCATTCCCCCACTACTTAGGATGTTTATTTGGCCAGTTGCTGAGTCAGTGCTGGAAGAATTTTAAAGAGATCCCCAACAATCCCGTAGTCTGCAAATTGGAAAATAGGGGCATTTTTATCTTTGTTGATAGCAACAATCGTTTGAGCACCATTGGCGCCAACCATGTGTTGGATCTGCCCTGAAATACCGACAGCAAGGTACAGTTCAGGTTTGATCATCAGGTTGGAAATACCCACATAGCGTTCATGCTCCATCCATTTTTCGTTTTCAGCCACAGGGCGTGAACACGCAATTTCAGCACCAATGGAATCTGCTAATGCTTTGGCAATGGCAATGTTTTCTTGGCTACCGATGCCTCGACCCACACTGACCACAAGGCGTGCTTTGTCTAACTCAACAGAGTTACCTGCTTTTTGCTGAACCGCGGTACGTACGACAGATTGTTTTGGTTCAGCCCATTGTGCAGCTTGGGCTGTTCCACTAAGTGATGCATTACTTGATGCGGCATCAAAAGTCCCAGTCGCCACCGTGGCGATGGAAAATGAGCTGCTTAATGTTTCACTGCCGAACGCTAAGCCGCCATAGACCATGTGTTTGATAACGGGTTTGTTATTTTCGATGACGACAGTGGCAGCATCATTCGAGACTGCGGCTTGTAGTCTTGCGCCTAAACGTGCCGCCAGTAGTTTTCCACGGCGTGTATTTGGCAGTAACAGCAGTCCAGTATCACCATGTTGCTTAATCACATTGACGACGGTATCTGCATAATCTTCGATAATGCGGTCATCAGGCTTGCCGGATAATTGAATAACTTGGTTAGCACCGAGTTGAAAAGCTTGCGTGGTTTGCGCGTCATCCAATGCGATAACGTTGACATGTTCACCAAGAGTCAGTGCGCCGCCGATCAGTTCAGGTAAGCGAGAAGTCATGTCACTCAGTACCCAAACGGTTGATAATTTGCTCATAACTCCCCCTATTATTTAATGATTTTTCTTAAGTGTTCAGCGAACTGTGCAACTTGATCATCACCATCACCTTCAATAATGATGCGTTGACGAACTTTTTGTTTTGGCGCTGCAATCGACTGAGTCGATAAAGCCGCCACATCACCAAGACCGATATCAGCAGCCGTCCATGCTTGAACAGGCTTTTTCGCTGCACCTAAAATGGCTTTCATCGATGGAATAACAGGGACGTTAATGTCTGAAGTCACTGCAATAACCGCAGGTAGTGGAATGGATAACGTTTCGATTTCGTCTTCGAGCTCACGCTCAACAACAATGGTATCTGACGCAATAGAGAGGATTTTTTTGACCCCATTAATGGCAGGAACTTGCAGCTCTTCTCCCATTAAAATACTGACTTGCTGGGCGTTGAGGTCAGCGGAGCCATCACCGCACAGAATCAAATCAAAGCCGACTTTTTTGGCTGCGGCACTAAGAGCAATAGCACTTTGATGTGGCAGGGCATATTCGAATTGGTCTTCAACCACTACGACTAATTCATCGGGACCACGGGATAAAACGTCTTTACGACCTTTCATGTTAGTCAGTGCTTTGCCACCAATACTTAACGCAATAACTTTACTTTCTGGTTGCTGCGCTTTTATTTGATTCGCAGCTTCAATGGCATTTAAATCATATTGACTAATTTTAGTGTCAGCGCGAGAAAAATCTAAAGAACCATCTGAGCTATTAACAACAATATCTTGTTCATCAGGAACAGATTTGTAGCATGTAATAATATTCATTACATCTCCTAGAATAAAATAAGTGGAACAGTTTTGGTTTAATATTTATATGAGTATCACGAACTGGATATTTAAAAATAAAACCTACATCACCAATATTGAACGCCTTAAATTAAAGCGGGTTTAAATATTCATACTGTTACATTACTCACCAATACTGTAAAAATCATCAAGTTAGCAAGCTAATGTTCAATATTGCTACCCTAATCACCAATACTGAATGAGTTTAATAACATTAACCTAACATTATATTTTACTGCTTTGTTTTTATTGGATTATTATTTTATTTTTAACGTGAAAATTAATAACAAATATTTATCACGAATAATATTGTGACCTTAATAACAGAATTGTTATTGGTGAGCCGACATGATTCAAATAGTAAATAAATTAATTAATCTTTAATTGGCTATTGATAATAAGTAATTGGGCATATTTAAGAGGCATTTATTTAGAAGTCATTAAATGAATGTTAAATATTTATTGTTTTAAAACTTATGTATTAAATAATAAATTGGAATAGACCTATGAGCAAAGAAAATAAAAAGGTTGGAATAGAACCGAAGGTTTTTTTCCCACCATTAATTATTGTCGGGTTACTGTGCTGGCTAACAGTACGTGATCTTGATGCATCAAACGAAGTGATTAACCAAGTCTTTAGCTATGTCACCAATGTCTGGGGATGGGCATTTGAATGGTATATGGTCATTATGTTTGGTGGTTGGTTTTGGTTAATTTTCGGACCTTATGCGAAGAAACGTTTAGGGGATGAAAAGCCAGAATTTAGCCGAGCTGGCTGGATTTTTATGATGTTCGCATCTTGTACTTCAGCCGCGGTGTTGTTTTGGGGATCGATTGAAATTTATTACTATATTTCATCGCCGCCGTTTGATTTCGCACCCTATTCTAATGAAGCCAAAAGTATCGGGTTAGCTTACAGCTTGTTCCATTGGGGCCCGCTGCCGTGGGCAACTTACAGTTTCCTCTCTGTTGCTTTCGCTTACTTTTTCTTTGTTCGTAAAATGGATGTAATCCGCCCAAGTAGTACGCTGGCTCCGCTGGTGGGTGAGAAGCGTGCCAATGGCTGGTTTGGTACCATTATTGACAACTTCTATTTGGTTGCATTGATCTTAGCGATGGGTACCAGCTTGGGTCTGGCAACGCCGCTGGTGACTGAATGTATTCAATATCTGTTTGGTATTCCACATACCTTGCAGCTCGATGCGATCATTATCTTCTGCTGGATCATCCTCAATGCGGTGTGTGTCGCATTTGGTCTGCAAAAGGGGGTGAAAGCCGCCAGTGATGTACGCAGCTATTTAAGTTTCTTAATGCTTGGATGGGTGCTTATCGTCAGTGGCGCGAGCTTTATCGCTAACTATTTTACAGACTCCGTCGGCGTATTATTAATGTATATGCCACGCATGCTGTTCTATACCGATGCCGTTGGCAAAGGTGGATTCCCTCAAGGTTGGACGGTGTTCTATTGGGCTTGGTGGGTTATCTACGCGATTCAAATGTGTATTTTCCTCGCACGCATTTCCAAAGGACGTACTGTTCGTGAATTATGTTTAGGTATGGTTGCAGGCTTAACCGCAGGTACCACCTTAATTTGGACCATTCTCGGCAGTAACACGCTCCAACTGATTGATAAAAACGTCATTAACATTCCTAAGTTGATTGAAGAGTTCGGTGTTGCACGAGCCATCATTGAAACTTGGGCCGCTTTACCTTTGAGCACTGTAACAATTTGGGGCTTCTTCATCCTCTGCTTTATTGCCACTGTCACACTGATTAACGCCTGTTCATACACTCTCGCGATGTCGACTTGTCGCGCAGTGAAAGATGGAGAGGAGCCACCGTTATTAGTGCGTATTGGTTGGTCTGTTCTTGTCGGCGTGATTGGCATTGTCTTACTGGCATTAGGCGGACTGAAACCAATTCAAACAGCGATTATTGCCGGAGGATGCCCACTTTTTTTCGTGAACATCATGGTAACGCTCTCCTTTATTAAAGATGCAAGAGTGCATTGGAAAAACGATTAATTTTACTCAGAAGCAATTTTACTCAAAAACAATATTTCAGAAACAACATTGAAGAGGTTATTGATATGGATTTTAGATTGAATGATGAGCAGGAACTGTTTGTCGCAGGGATCCGTGAACTGATGGCAAGTGAGAACTGGGAAAGCTATTTCGCCGAGTGTGACCGCGAAAGCAAATACCCAGAGCGTTTTGTAAAAGCCTTAGCGGATATGGAAATCGATAACCTGCTGATCCCCGAAGAGCACGGTGGCTTAAATGCGGGGTTTATTACGGTTGCTGCGGTATGGATGGAATTAGGTCGCCTTGGTGCTCCTACTTATGTTCTATACCAATTACCGGGTGGTTTTAATACGGTTCTGCGTGAAGGTACTCAAGAGCAAATCGACAAAATCATGGCGTTCCGTGGTACGGGTAAACAGATGTGGAACTCCGCTATTACTGAACCGGGCGCAGGTTCTGACGTTGGTAGCTTACAAACGACATATACTCGCCGTAATGGAAAAGTGTACTTAAACGGTAGCAAATGCTTTATCACCAGTAGTGCGTACACCCCATACATCGTGGTGATGAGCCGCGATGCAGATTCACCGGATAAACCTGTTTTCACTGAGTGGTTCTTAGACATGAGCAAGCCGGGTATCAAGGTGAACAAACTTGAAAAACTGGGGCTGCGCATGGATAGCTGCTGTGAAATTACGTTCGACAACGTGGAACTTGATGAAAAAGACATGTTTGGTCGTGAAGGCAATGGCTTTAACCGTGTGAAAGAAGAGTTTGATCATGAGCGCTTCTTAGTGGCATTGACCAACTACGGTACAGCAATGTGTGCGTTTGAAGATGCGGCACGCTATGCCAACCAACGTGTTCAATTTGGTGAAGCCATCGGTCGTTATCAATTAATTCAAGAAAAATTTGCACATATGGCGATCAAGCTCAATTCGATGCGCAACATGTTATATGAAACTGCATGGAAGAGTGACAACGGTTTAATCACCTCTGGTGATGCGGCAATGTGTAAATACTTCTGTGCAAACGCAGCATTTGCAGTTGTAGATTCAGCAATGCAAGTCCTCGGTGGTGTGGGTATTGCGGGTGAACACCGTATCGCACGATTCTGGCGCGACCTGCGTGTGGATCGTGTATCGGGCGGTTCAGATGAAATGCAAATACTGACATTAGGTCGTAGCGTACTGAAACAGTACCGCTAATCGAGGTTTGTCGTTGATCTCCTGAGATTTTCAGGAGATCACTTTAGTTTCACAGGAGATGAGAAAATGGCAGAGCATTTACCAATGCCCGAGTTTGGCCCGCTATCTGGGGTTAGGGTGGTATTTTCAGGGATTGAAATTGCAGGCCCATTTGCCGGACAAATGTTCGCAGAATGGGGCGCGGAGGTTATTTGGATCGAAAACGTCGCATGGGCTGATACCATTCGTGTTCAACCTAATTACCCGCAACTATCTCGCCGCAATCTACGGGCGCTATCGCTGAACATCTTTAAAGATGAAGGTCGAGAAGCGTTCCTTAAACTGATGGAAACGACGGATATTTTTATCGAAGCCAGTAAAGGCCCAGCCTTTGCACGCAGAGGGATCACCGATGAATTATTGTGGGAGCATAACCCGAAATTGGTGATCGCCCACTTATCAGGCTTCGGACAATACGGCGACCCGCAATACACCAACCTTGCGGCGTATAACACCATTGCGCAAGCATTTAGCGGTTATTTAATTCAAAACGGTGATAAAGACCAGCCAATGCCGGCATTCCCGTATACCGCAGACTATTTTTCTGGCATGACCGCCACCACCTCCGCTTTAGCGGCACTGTATAAAGTTCAAAAAACAGGTAAAGGCGAAAGTATTGATATTGCCATGTACGAAGTGATGTTGCGTATGGGGCAGTATTTCATGATGGACTACTTTAACGGCGGCGAAATTTGCCCACGCATGACGAAAGGGAAAGACCCATATTATGCCGGTTGCGGCCTTTATAGCTGCAAAGACGGTTATATCGTAATGGAGATTGTGGGTATTACTCAGATCCAAGAAATCTTCAAAGATATTGGCCTTGCTCACTTATTGGGGACACCAGAAATTCCTGAAGGTACGCAACTTATTCACCGTGTTGAGTGCCCGTATGGCCCACTTGTTGAAGAAAAATTAGATGAGTGGCTAGGTGCGCGTGACATTGATGTCGTTCTAGCGCGTTTGGCGGAGCTGAATATTGCCAGCGCCAAGGTACTTACCATTCCGGAATTAGAAACCAATCCACAATATATTGCCCGTGAATCCATCACCAGTTGGCAAACCATGGACGGGCGTACCTGTCGTGGTCCAAACGTGATGCCAAAATTCAAAAATAATCCGGGGAAAATCTGGCGTGGTATGCCATCTCACGGCATGGACACGTCGGATATTCTGCAAAATATTGGTTATAACGAAAATGATATTAGGGGGCTGGTCGAGAAAGGGCTGGCTAAAATTGTTGAGTAATTCAATGACTATTCAGTTCAATCATTCCTGTTGGGCTGAATAGACATTAGGGAAATGATGGGATAACAATTAATGGATGTAATCGGTAAACAAAATTTGCGTCAAATGTGGGATGATTTTGCGAAAACTCACGGTAATAAAAAGGCGCTTATCTTTGAATCCTGTGATGGCGATGTGCGTGAATTCAGCTATTTAGAAATGAATCAGCAGATTAACCGTACTGCCAACCTCTTTTTAAGCTATGGCATTAAAAAAGGGGATAAAGTTGCGTTACATTTAGATAATTGCCCAGAGTTTTTCTTTTGCTGGTTTGGTCTTGCCAAAATTGGGGCGGTCATGGTGCCGGTCAATGCGCGATTCAAGTATGAAGAGAGCGCGTGGATCATCCAAAACTGCCAACCTCGGCTGGTTGTCACTCGTCCCCATTTTGTCGATATTTACCAAACCCTTGTCGATGACAAAGCAACAGAGCTTGAACATATTTTCTTAATTTCAGACACCCAATTACCAACGCAGCAAGGTATGACTGACTTTGCCGTTGAACTAGCACAACAATCGATTGTGCTGGCGGAGCAGGTTGAACTCAGTGTGGATGATACCGCCGAAATTCTATTTACCTCAGGAACGACATCTAAACCCAAAGGGGTCATTATCACTCACTATAATCTGCGTTTTGCAGGTTATTACTCCTCTTGGCAATGTGCTTTACGCTCTGATGATGTCTATTTAACGGTGATGCCCGCTTTTCATATCGATTGCCAATGCACGGCGGCTATGGCGGCATTCTCCGCTGGGGCAACCTTTGTTCTCCTTGAAAAATACAGTGCTCGGCGTTTCTGGCAACAGATTGTGAAGCATCGCGCGACAGTGGTGGAGCTGATCCCAATGATGATCCGCACCTTAATGAGTCAACCGGTTGCCGACAATGAGCAAGCGCACTGTTTGCGAGAAGTGATGTTCTATCTCAATTTAAGCGATAAAGAAAAGCAGCAGTTTATGGAACGCTTTGCCGTGACGCGGTTTCTCACTTCGTATGGCATGACCGAAACTATTGTTGGGCTGATTGGTGATAGGCCTGGGGATGAACGACGCTGGCCGTCCATTGGACGCCCTGGATTTGGTTATCAAGCTCAAATTCGAGATAAACATAATCAACCGTTGAAAACAGGGGAAATCGGCGAGCTATGTGTAAAAGGTGAGCGGGGTAAAACCTTATTTAAAGCCTATTACAACAATCCTGAAGCTACAGAAAAAACCTTTGATAGTGAAGGGTGGATGCACACTGGCGATTTTGCTTATCAAGATGACGATGGATTTTTCTACTTTGTTGACCGTAGTAGCAACATGGTCAAACGCGGCGGTGAAAACGTCTCTTGCAGCGAAATTGAGAACATCATTGCGTCCCATCCGGCGGTTGCGGATGTTGCGGTTATCGGTGTGATGGATGCCATCCGTGATGAGGCTATCAAAGCGTTTATCGTGCTGGAGGAGGGGGCTACGATAACTCAAGAAGAGTTTTTCGCTTTCTGTGAAACGAAAATGGCGAAGTTCAAAGTGCCCTCATTGGTAGAAGTCCGTCAGGGTTTACCTCGTAATTGCTCTGGTAAGGTGCTGAAAAAACATCTGAAATAATCGAATAACAACCTAAAGGTTTAAACTATGAGCGAATCATTAAAAGTTACCCGTCATGGTGCCGTGCTAGAAATTGTACTCGATAGACCTAAAGCCAACGCCATTGATGCAAAAACCAGTTTTAAAATGGGGGAAGTTTTCCTTAATTTCCGTGATGACCCAACGCTGCGAGTGGCTATTATTACGGGTGCTGGAGAACGCTTCTTCTCTGCGGGATGGGATTTAAAATCTGCGGCGGAAGGGGAAGCGCCTGATGCTGATTTTGGCCCAGGCGGTTTTGCGGGATTAACCGAGATTTTCAACTTAAATAAACCCGTGATCGCGGCAGTAAACGGTTATGCGTTTGGCGGTGGCTTTGAGCTAGCGCTGGCGGCAGATATGATTATCTGTTCTGAAAATGCCAGTTTCGCGCTACCTGAAGCGCAATTAGGTATTGTGCCCGATAGCGGTGGTGTTCTGCGCTTACCAAAAATTCTGCCTGCGCCTATCGTCAATGAAATGGTGATGACAGGGCGCCGAATGGATGCTCAAGAGGCACTGCGCTGGGGGATTGCGAATGAAGTCGTGCCTATCGAAAATTTAATGGATAAAGCGCGAGAGCTGGCTGAAAAAATCACACAAAGCGCACCGCTAGCCGTCGCCGCACTGAAAGAAGTTTTCCGTGCAACCGGAGAATTAACGGTGGAAGAGGGTTATAAATTGATGCGCAGTGGCGTGTTAGAAAACTACCCTGCTGTATTGCACTCCGAAGATGCAACGGAAGGCCCCTTAGCATTCTCAGAGAAGCGTGAGCCAAACTGGAAAGGACGCTAATCCTACGAGTGATTGGATGACTGTGAGGTGACTATGAGTTTTTACAGCTTTGAAGGCGTGACGCCCGTGGTGCATCCAACGGCTTACGTTCATCCTTCCGCCGTGGTGATTGGTGATGTCATTATTGGTGCCGATGTGTTTGTGGGGCCAAATGCTTCATTACGGGGGGATTACGGGCGCCTAATCATCGAAAAAGGGGCGAATATTCAAGACGGTTGCATCATGCATGGTTACAGCGACGTTGAAACTATTGTGCGTGAATCTGGGCATATTGGTCATGGCTCAATTTTACATGGCTGTATTATTGGGCGTGATGCGCTGGTCGGCATGAATAGCGTAGTGATGGATGGCGCCGTCATCGGTGATGAGAGCATTATTGGCGCGATGAGTTTTGTTAAGGCGGGTTTCCAAGGTGAGCCAAGACAAATGTTAATTGGCGCACCTGCACGTTTTTTTCGTCATGTGAGTGATGAAGAGCTTCATTGGAAACAGTTAAATACTAAAGAGTATCAAGATTTAGCGGGACGTTATCTTCAAAGTTTAGAAGAAGCCATACCGTTAACGGAGATAGAGCCAAATCGCCCTCGGTTGCAGGGAACCACGGATGTGAAACCGAAAGGTCAATGATGACGATGTGCAAAAACTATCAATGACACTTTGTCAGTAACCTCAACGCAGGCTTAAAGCCTGCGTTTTTTTGTTATGGCGTCGATGAAAATAATATTAACGACGCTGGGCTTTAGATAGCATCCATTGCCATTTTTGCTCACGATTAAGTTCTGTTGGTGGGACGAGATTGGTTTTCAACGGCGACTCAATCGTCATTTTCTCGGAAGTGTAATTTTTTAGGCGAGAATAAAGCTGACTGTCAATTTTAGTCACTTTAATCAATCGTTGGCATTGGCAGCCTCGTCCCGATAATTTATTGGGGATCATTTTGACTTCACACTGTATTTCTGCCACATCCGAAAGAATATAAGAGACAATATTCACCGCATTGGTATGCGGAATTTCAAAGTTATTCGAGATTTCTCTGGCGGTGATCCAGCGACCCTGTTTCATTACCCAGTTTGCAATGGATAAATACATCGGGCTTTTCACTGATTCTTTACACATAAGCGCTCCTTCAGCTCATTGCTTAAAAGTGATTAAGGCAATAAGAAACTATACGCCAATCTTGTTGTTATGATGTCTTGTATATTTATTAGACTATAAATAGCCATGATTAATGATTAAAAGTTGGTTAAAAACGTTGAGATAAGATTAACTCTAGGTTGTTTTTTTGTTGTTTACCAATGGGTTACAAAACAACTTTTATCATATAGTTATTTATACGCTATAAAATCAACGCAAATGTGAGCTAAATCAAATAAGATCTGAATTTATGAAATTTAGATTAAGTTAAGGCGGTTGCTGAGTAGATTCTGGTTGAATAAGTTTGGAAAGGCTAAAAAGCAAAAACCCGCCACTAGGGCGGGTTCTTTAAATAGTGGTGCCCGGACTCGGAATCGAACCAAGGACACGGGGATTTTCAATCCCCTGCTCTACCGACTGAGCTATCCGGGCAACGGAGCGTATTAAACCTGATTTAAGAGGGTGAGTCAAGGCGGTTTCTAAAAACTTTTGATTGAATGCGTTTTTTTTCAGCGTTTCAATTAATTTTTAAGCAAATCAATGCAAAAACTCACAAAAAGTGAAAAAAATGCCAGCAACCGTGATGGTTTACTGGCATTTTTATCGCTATTTTAAGGATTTATTAGCGTAGATATTTTTTCTGCGCCTTATTCACTTTAATAAGATAATTACGAGATTCCGCCGCAGGGTGTTTGGTGGAAAGCGTTTCGTAAACTTCTCCCGGCTCTAGGTTATTAATACGCTGAGCCGCTTGTTTTTTATCATTGTGGAAGACGCGTAGCACGCTGCCTGCACCGCCGTTATAAGCCGTAATAACCGCATAGCGACGTGAAGTTGGGTTACTGATATCCCCCAAATAACTATTTTGTAAGATAGCTAAGTAAGCCGTACCTGTATCAATGTTTTGCTCTGGGTCAAACAGGTAACTGCGGCTTGGTACTCCTGATTTACCTTGAGAGCGGAAGACATCTTTACCGGCTGTGTTTGGCATAATTTGCATCAAACCTAGCGCATCAGAACGGCTAACCGCGTATGGGTTGAAGCTCGATTCAATCTGCATAATAGCCAGAATTAATGATTCATCCACACCGTATTTCGCGGAGGATTTCTTAATAAATGGCATATATTTATGGGCGCGTTTATCTAAGTGGTTTGGTACTAATTGCATGGTCACCGACCAAACAATATTCATACCAGATTGTCTGCGCTGCATTTTATTGCTGATCAGATAATCTGCAAATTTAGTGGCTCGCCACTCCCAGCGGATCGGTTCACCCGTATTATCCATCACCTGACCAAACAGGAATGGCTCTTTACTGTAGGGAATGTCGTTAATATCAGAATAGAGGTCGATGGAATTCGGGTCATCGCCCATCAATAATGTGGTGACAATGGCTTTTTTCAGGTGTTCTGACGGCTCTACAGCGGAGATGGTCTCAACCGTGATTGTCCCTGCATCAAAGTTAATGTGGCTACGAGTACGATACTCATCGGTATATTTCACATAGTCTTTAGGTCCTGCAATCAGGACTTCTTTGATCCCCCAAATATTTTCGATGTTATGAGCAAATTGCCCCATCAAAATATCAAAGCCATTGGTATCTTTGACGTAGTCGGGATTAAAGTCGGATTTCTGATTACTGGAGCAAGAAACAATCAGGGGAATCAACAATGTGAGAGCAAATAATTTTTTCATACGATCCACAATAATAATGCAAGCTAGCTGCTATTTCGGTCATTTACTCTAAAACATTCAAGTTGCAGGAGGTTAGCAAACCGAGCCGTGCAACTTGAGGTTCGATAGGTAGAGACCTAAAAACTATTTTTCTGGGGTATAGCCATCAATTTGAATATCGTGACCTTCAAATAAGAATTTCACCATTTCTTGTTCCAGCATTTTGCGATCGTCTGGGTTCATGGTGTTTAATTTCTTTTCATTGATCAGCATAGTCTGTTTTGTCATCCATTGACTCCATGCTTCTTTCGAAATCTCATTAAAAATACGCTTTCCTAATTCACCTGGGTAAAGCTGGAAATCTTGCCCATCGGCGTCACGTTGTAAGAAAGTGCAAAAAATGGTTCTACTCATTTATTTTTTCCTCGAATATCAGGTAGTAAGGCAAGTTGTTTTAGCAAACTTTCAACCGGAGCTGCAAGCCCAACGGTTGCGCCTAGGTGTAAGTTATACCAGAGTCCGTTGCCTTCATCCATGGCAGAATTAAATGCCTGAATATTAACTTTTACAGGGATAATATCTAAATGAAAATGGCTAAACGTGTGGCGAAAAGCAATTAATTGTTCTGGCGTGTCATATTGCAGGCCAGAATCAGCTAGCCACTGAACCAGTTGCTCATGGCTTTCAAACTGTGGGAAGGCGAATAAACCGCCCCAAATGCCGGAAGGTGGGCGCTGTTCTAACCAGACATTATCTTGATATTGAAGGATCAAAAACCATGCGCTTTTTTCCGGAATTTTCTGCTTAGGTTTTTTCCCCGGATATTCCTGCCAAGAATGGTTAGCGTAAGCAACACAGCCGGTATTGAGTGGGCATAGTTCGCATTTTGGTTTACTGCGAGTACACACCATTGCACCAAGATCCATCATGGCTTGGTTAAAATATTCGACTTCTACTTTGGGGGTGACGTTGGTGCTGATTTCCCACAGGCGATTTTCTACCTCTTTCTTACCCGGCCAACCCGCGACAGCATAGCAGCGAGCAAGCACGCGTTTTACGTTACCGTCCAAAATTGGGTAATGTTGTTTTTGGGAAAGGGAAAGAATGGCGCCTGCCGTTGAACGTCCCACTCCAGGAAGCGCATTAACTTCCTCAAATGTGGTAGGAAATTGACCATTATATTGGGTGGCAATCACTTGCGCTGCTTTGTGCAGATTGCGCGCTCGTGCGTAATAACCGAGCCCTGTCCATAAATGCAGAACTTCATCAAGGGGCGCATTCGCCAGTGCGGTCACATCCGCAAAGCGTTGGGTGAACTTTTCAAAATAGGGAATGACTGTGCTGACTTGGGTCTGCTGCAACATGACTTCAGAGAGCCAAACATGGTAGGAGGATTTTTCCTGCTGCCATGGCAAGGTTTTACGACCGTATTTGTGATACCACTTGAGCACTGCACTTGAGAATTGTTGAGCTTCCATTATTTATAATATTTTTATCGCGATTTCAGTCATGGAGAGGATTGCAACATAGACGGTGATAGCTGTAAACCGCTTCTTGTGTAAAGTTATCCAATTATCAACTGCAAGATCCTTGAAGTTTTGCTAAACTCCCTTTCCCACCATACTTAGATATTAATTAATTAGGTATGTTTGGGTTTTTTTATACTCTTGTTGGCACATTATCTAACTGGACAACGAATTTTTTAGAACTTTATTATGATCAATAACGTTATCTCCCCCGAATATAATGAAGAAGGGCGGGTTATGCGCCGTGTCCGTAGTTTTGTCCGCCGTCAAGGGCGTCTGACAAAACGTCAGGAAGAGGCATTAGAAAGCGAATGGGCAGAAATGGGGATCGATTTTGTTAACGAACCCTTTGATTTCGCAAAACTATTTAATAATTCAAATCCAGTCACTCTGGAAATTGGATTTGGAATGGGCACCTCACTAGTGACGATGGCAGCACAAAACCCAGATCAAAACTTTCTGGGTATTGAAGTGCATGCACCAGGCGTTGGGGCTTGTTTGGCATCCGCAAAAGAAGAGAACATCACCAACCTACGCGTGATGTGCCACGATGCCATTGAAGTTTTAGACTTCATGATCCCGAACGGCAGCTTAGCAATGGTTCAGTTATTCTTCCCTGATCCTTGGCATAAAGCGAAACACAATAAACGTCGTATTGTGCAGGTACCTTTTGCTGAAAAAATTCGCAGTAAATTAATTGATGGTGGTGTTTTCCACATGGCGACAGACTGGGAACCTTATGCAGAACATATGCTTGAGGTAATGACCAGCGTGGCTGGGTATGAAAACGTATCCACGTCAGGGGACTACGTTCCTCGTCCAGAATCAAGACCAGAAACAAAGTTTGAAAAGCGCGGCCAGCGGTTAGGGCACGGTGTATGGGATTTAATGTTTAAGAGGGTTTAATCATGGCTAAACAACAACGTAGTCGCCGTTTACGTAAAAAAATGCGTTTGGACGAGTTCCAAGAATTAGGTTTCATTGTTAAGTGGAACTTTAAAGAAGGCACGCCAATCGAAGAAGTGGACAGCGTCGTTGACCAACTGATTGCTGAAGCTATCGAACCAAACGGTCTGGCATTTGAAGCTAGCGGCTACATGAACTGGGAAGGGATTGTTTGCCTGCAGAAAATTGGTAAATGTACCGAAGAACACCGTCAAATCGTTGAAAATTGGCTAAAATCAAAAGGGATGAACGACGTTGTTGTTTCTGAACTGTTTGATGTTTGGTGGGAATAATAGCTAGTTTGATTATTAATAAAGGCATCCAATTGGATGCCTTTATTTTCTAGAGTAATCCATTCTGGAGCAAAACACTTGAGCACCCAGTTTTCTGACCAATTACTGCATGATATTTTGGAGCAAGTCCGCCCCCTGATAGGTCAAGGGAAGGTGGCTGACTACATACCGGCGCTTGGCGGCATTCCTTCACATCATTTGGGGATAGCGGTTCATACCGCAGAGGGCGATATTTTCACTGCTGGAGATGCGAGAAAACGTTTCTCAGTTCAATCCATTTCTAAGGTTCTCAGCTTAACCTTGGCAATGACGCGCTACGAAGAGCAAGAAATTTGGAGCCGTGTTGGTAAAGAGCCTTCAGGGCTGCCGTTCAATTCATTGATTCAGATAGAGATGGAAAAGGGCATTCCCCGTAATCCCTTTATCAATGCCGGCGCGATTGTGATTGCCGACATGCTGCAATCTCGTTTAAGCGCACCAAAACAGCGGATGCTGGAGTTTGTCCGAAAACTCGCTTGCGAACCTGACATTAGCTATGACATCAATGTCGCTCGTTCAGAAATGGAGCATGCGAGCCGCAATGCAGCTATCGCGTATTTAATGAAATCTTTTGGCAATTTTGATAATGATGTTTTAACGGTTTTAGAAACTTATTTTCATTATTGTTCTCTAAGTATGAATTGTGTCGAACTGGCTAGGTGTTTTACCTATTTAATGAATCAAGGTGAGTCACCTTGTTCGATAGACCCAATTATCACGCCGCTACAATCTCGACAAATCAATGCGTTGATGATGACTTGTGGTATGTACGATGGTTCTGGTGAATTTGCATTTCGTATTGGAATGCCCGGTAAATCAGGTGTCGGTGGCGGTATTGTGTGTGTGGTTCCTAACCAATTTACGGTAGCCGTGTGGTCACCGGAATTAGATTCAGCCGGAAACTCTTTGGTGGGTTGTGCTGCCTTAGAGCTTTTATCGAAACGAATTGGACGTTCTGTTTTCTAATTACCTCTCAACCAATCTAGAGGTAATCGACGAGGAGATTTTATGTTACGCCGTACTTTAATTGCGTTTTCATTACTGGCCTGTGCCACCAGCCAAGCGGCGGATTATAACTGCTCGGTAACCCCTAAAGACGACATTTTTATGACGCCTGAACATGTTCAAGTCGTCGGTCGCAGTGGCGATTTAAAAATCACCCCAAGCGGTGATGTGACGCTGAATGGTCAAAAGGTTGCACTGACCGCTGAGCAACAGCAGAAAGCATTGCGTTATCAATCAGATATACGTCAGGATTTACCGTGGATCAAGAAAGAATCTGAAGAGAAATTAGCGGCATCACGTAAATCTCTCGATAAAGTGGTGGTTAAGGTGATTGGTAGCGATAGTAATATTCGTAACCGCCTGACTAAACTTGAAAAAGATTTAAACGGTCAAATTAACCAAATCATTGAAACTCGTTCAAACGGCTACGTTTTCCACCACGAAGGTATCAAGAAAGTGGAAACGTCAGGGCGTGAATTAGTCAATGAAAGTTTAGGTGGGATTTTACAAGACAGTATCAATGAGATGGGGCGCAAACAGTTACTTGCTGGCGGTGATACCAACAAAATGCTGCAAGGTATGCTAGGTAGCCTCGGTGGGTTACAGCAAGAAATTGATAGCGAATGGAAAAACCAAGAAAATAGCTTCCAGCAGTTTGGTCAGCAAGTCTGTACTAAAGTCACCTCATTGGAGCAGCAACGCATTAGCTTACTGAATTCAATTAACGGTAAATAATTCAGGTAGTTTGGTCAGTTATCAACGTTATTATCGGTAATGAAGGGCAGTAATAGGGAAACCGATTACTGCCTTTTGCATTAAAAGCCTCATCAAACCATACCGCCATAACATACAAACCATGACGGCATTAACATAAACAAAAACAATACTAAGAATCATTATCATTTAATTGACTTATGAGTAACTCTCCTTAGAATGCAGGTTTGGCTTAACGACTAAATGGGTGTTATTCATATGAAAAAGTTTATTCCAGCGGTACTAGTTTCCATCCTGTCATTCTCCGCACCTTACGCACTGAGTGCTGAATCTGCTGCATTTACGCCAAACGCAATCACTGCACAAGGTGCTGAAAAAGTCACGGTTAAACACCTTTCCGGCGAAACGGAAGTGGTGAAAAAACCTCAGAAAGTGGTTCTGTTTGACTTCGGTATTTATGACTCAATGCAAAAACTGGGGTTAGGGGACAAGGTTGTCGCTCTGCCGATGGGTAATGCACCTGATTATGTGAAAGCTGGCATCCCTGCGACAGTCAAAAATGCAGGCGGCATGAAAGAACCAAACTTAGCTGAAATCGCCGCGTTGAAACCCGATTTAATCGTGATTACAGGTCGCCAAGGTAAATCTTACGACGCATTATCAAAAATTGCTCCGACGCTGAATTTAGGCTCCGACAGCAAAAATTATGTTGAGTCAGTAAAAGCCAACATTCGTTTAATTGGCGATTTATACGGTGACCAGAAAGCGGTAGACGAGCAACTGGCTCAGTTGGATAAAACCATTGCAGAAGCTCAGAAAAAAGCGGCTGCATCCAATAAAAAAGTGCTGGTTTTATTGCACAATGACGGCAAATTAATCCCAAATAACCAAGCGGTTGTTTACGATGTGGTAAAAGCACAACGTGCTGAATTACCTGTTCAAGCGGATGCTGATAAATCCAAACGTCGTGTGGTGGATACAAAAACTATCGCACAAGCGAACCCTGACGTGATTTTGATTGTCGATCGTAGTGAAGCGATTGGCGCAGGGAAATTAGAAAAAACGGTATTTGAAGACCAAAATATCCAAGAAACCAAAGCCTATAAAGATGGCAAAATCACCTATTTGCAATCTGACTTGTGGTATCTCTCCGGTGGCGGTTTAGTCAGTCTCACCGAGCAAATCGATGCAGTCACCAAAGCACTGTAATCGGTAGATTGTTATTTTCGTTTATTACCCTTGTTTATTACGTTTAGTAAAAGAAAAAGCCAGCGAAAGCTGGCTTTTTTATGGGAAAATATAAATCACTCTTCCCCTAAAAATAGCTCCAGTAGGGAGTTTAAGAATAACTTTCCATGTTCGGTTATTTGCCATTCATCAGCGGTTTCTGAGATATAACCTTTGGCTAAGGCTTCATCGATAGCGGGGCGAACCACAGATTCTGCCAGACCGGTATATTCAGTAAATTCACGGCGAGGCATCGCTTCAAGTAACCGGAAACGGTTCATAAAATATTCGAATGGGCGGTCTTCGTTCTCGACATTATATTGATTATCAAGATAACGACCTTCCATATAACCTCGCGGATGCTTGGTTTTGACGGTACGTAAAATCTGCCCATCGGTTGAGGTGATTTTACCGTGAGCTCCACAGCCAATACCGAGGTAATCTCCAAAACGCCAATAATTGAGATTATGTTCGCACTGATAACCCGCTTTGGCATAGGCGGAGGTTTCATATTGCTGATAGCCTGCCGCGGTCAGTAATTTATGCCCTTCGGTGTAGATATCCCATAGGGTATCGTCATCCGGCAAACGCGGCGGGCGAGAGCCAAACTGCGTGTTCGGCTCAATGGTGAGCTGATACCAAGAAAGATGCGGTGGAGAGAGTTCGATAGCTTGGCGTAAATCCGACAGCCCTTCATCGCGAGTTTGTGACGGTAAGCCGTGCATTAAATCCAAATTAAAACTGCGTAGATTTAAGTTGGTGGCGAGCAGAGCGGCACGTTTAGCTTCACTAGGGCCATGAATACGCCCCAACATGATCAGTTTGTCGTCTCCGAAGCTTTGTACACCGATGGAGATACGGTTGATACCTGCTGCTTGGTAGCCTGCAAAACGGTCAGCTTCCACTGTGCCGGGGTTGGCTTCCATAGTCACTTCAGCATCGGGGGCTAAATTCACGCGCTCACGAACGCCATCCATCAACATTTGTATGGATTCAGCGGTTAATAAGCTCGGTGTACCGCCACCAATAAAGATAGTTTTAACGGGGCGGTCGCCAATCAGTTCGGCGTCTTTATCCAGATCGCTAAGCAAATGCTCAACATACTCAGTTTGGGGAATTTCCCCCTTAAGAGTATGCGAGTTGAAATCACAATACGGGCACTTTTGTACACACCAAGGAATATGGATATACAAGCTTAATGGAGGAAGCTTAAGCATTTTTTAGGGCATCCAACATCATCGCAAGGGCTTTACCGCGGTGTGATACCGCTTGTTTTTCGGCTTTAGTCAGTTCTGCAGAAGTGCAGCCTAATTCTGGCACGTAGAAAATTGGGTCATAGCCAAAACCACCTTGCCCTTTTGCTTCACGGGTTAATACTCCGTGCCAGCGACCATGAAACACTAATGGCGTCGGATCTTCGGCATGACGCAGGTAAACCAGCACACAGTTAAATTGCGCTTGGCGCTGGTCATCAGGCACATCTTTCATGGCATTGAGAAGCTTATCGAGATTTTGTTGGTCGGTAGCATCTTCACCCGCATAACGTGCAGAGTAAATTCCCGGCGCGCCACCTAATGCATCCACAGAAATACCGGAATCATCGGCGATGGCGGGTAAACCTGTTTGTGCCGCGGCATGGCGGGCTTTTAAAATTGCGTTCTCGATAAAGGTTAATCCGGTCTCTTCTGCGGACTCAACCCCAAGGCTGGTTTGAGCGACGATATCCATACCGAACTCGCGAAGTAAATCCGCTAATTCATTAACTTTGCCCGGGTTACCTGTGGCTAATACAACTTTTTGCATTGTTTCTATCTTCCCTTACATAATGCCGACAGAGAACAGCATGGCGGTTAACGCAGGGTCAATCATTAAAGAGATATCGACGCGTAAGTAGTTCAGGGCGATCAAAATAAACATCACAATCATCGCAGAGAAGTCTAACCCGCCCATGGCTGGAATAATGCGGCGAATCGGTGCCATTAACGGTTCAGTTAATTGGAACAGTAAATAATCGACAGGGTTACGACCTTGACTGACCCAGCTTAAAATGGCGCGAATTAAGATCATCCAGAAAATCAATTTACCGATATAAGTCAGTAAGAGAATTAATCCCATTGGCAGTAAGGTCAGACCGATGGCTGGCAGCATATTGGTCGCCCACATACCAAAGATAATGTCAGCAATTGCTAGTATAAACGCCACCAGCAGAGTCGCGGTATCAATAGAGCCAACAGATGGAATTAGGCGACGTAAAGGCCCCACGATAGGTTGAGTGGCTTTAACCACAAACTGTGAGAATGGGTTATAGAAATCGGCGCGAACGCACTGCATCCATACTCTGAGCAGAAGCACAAAGATGTACAGTTGGATCAGGGTGGTAACAACAAAAACGATAGTCTGCATGGCTTATCCCAAAAAAATAAATTAAAAAAGTTTTTCCATTTCTTCCGCACGGTCAATCGCGCTTTGCATAGCATTGGCGACAGTTTGCGGTAGATGACCTTGGTAAAATTGCTCTAAAGCCATTGCGGTGGTACCGCCTTTAGAGGTGACTTGCTCACGCAAGGTTGAAAATGGGGTGTCCCCTTGTGATTTCGCTAACGCCACGGAGCCCTCAATGGCATTAAGAACCAATTCTCGGGCTTGTTTTTCATCATAGCCAAGCTGCTCGGCTTTTTGCTGCATGGATTCCATAAACAGGAAAAAGTAAGCGGGGGAGCTACCGGTTAACGCAATGATATTGTTGATTTCGCTCTCTTTGGCGCACCAGGTTGTTGAACCGACGCTTTCCATCAATTGCTGAGTAAATTGTTTATCATCTTCAGAGACATTGGACTGTGCAAACAATCCACTAACACCTTTACCAACCAGTGACGGCGTGTTTGGCATAATGCGCACTAAACGCAGTGAATGGGCAAAATAGTCATTATAACGAGCCGCAGGAATACCGGCAGCGATGGTTAATATCATCTTATTTTCTAAGTTTGTGAGTTGTTGAAGAGGCTCACAAACGTCTTTCATCATTTGCGGTTTGACGGCAAGCACAATCACGTCCGCTTGTTGGGCGGCGGTGAGATTATCATTGGTGCTAATGATGCCGTAATCTTGCGCCATTTTGTCACGGCGTATAGGGGTTGGTGAACAGACGGTGATCATCGATGCAGGATAGCCATGAGCCACAAGACCCGCAATAATGGCATTCGCCATATTTCCCGCGCCAATAAAGGCAATTTTGCGATGTTGCATGTTGTTCTCCTAAAGATTAATTATGGTACTGACGGGCACCAAAAATGGCGGTACCGATGCGAACAAGTGTTGATCCGCAGTGGATAGCAGCGCGCATATCGTCGGTCATCCCCATGGATAAAGTGTCCACAGTCGGGTAGTTAGCTTTCAATTGCTCGAATGCCTGTTCCATTTGGCGAAACGCTGCACATTGGCGCTCATAATCGGTTTCTGGGGCTGGAATGGTCATTAACCCACGCAACACTAAATTGGGGAATTGGGCGACTTGAGCAGCAAGTTCATTTACTTCCTCGAGGGGGATCCCCGATTTGCTGTTTTCATCACTAATATTAATTTGGATCAGCACATTTAGCGGCGCTTTATCTTGAGGGCGCTGCTCATTTAAACGTTGAGCGATTTTGACGCGATCTAAAGTATGGAACCAATCAAAATGTTCTGCCACTAAGCGGCTTTTATTGGACTGTAGTGGACCAATAAAGTGCCAAACTAGGTCGGTTCTTTCTGCAAAGTGCTGGATTTTCTCAACGCCTTCTTGCACATAGTTTTCACCAAATTGGCGTTGACCTGCCTCGATAGCTTCCATAATGGCTTCACAAGGTTTGGTTTTACTCACAGCTAACAGGGTAATATCTTGAGGGGAGCGGTGACACTCGGTTGCAGCAAGATGAATACGCTCAGTGACATCAGATAGGTTTTTTTGAATGGTCATGTTATTCAATACCGTTTTTCAGTTGCTTTCGGTGAATAGTGAGAATTAGCCCTAGTGTAAAACATATTAAGGGCGAACGGCACCTTTGCAGCAACTGAATGGGGAAAATAAACGTAAAGATGCGCCTTTTAGAAATTTTGTTCAAACCAACTTTCTAAAATCACCACCGCAGAGGCAGAATCCACTTTGCCTTTACTCAGTGCGCGATAGCCACCTTGCTCAAACAGCCCCGATTTCGCCTCTACGGTAGACAGCCTTTCATCATGTAGTTGAACCTGCACACCAAAGCGTCCGTGAATGCGATTGGCAAAATTACGTGCTTGGCTAGTGACGAGCTGCTCAGTGCCATCCATATTTAAAGGAAGCCCGACGATCACGAGCTGCGGCTGCCACTCTTTGAGCAATTTTTCAATTTGTGACCAGTCGGGTCGGCCATCGCTGGCTTTTAATGAGGCTAACGCACGCGCGGTACCAGTGATCTCTTGACCGACAGCGACGCCAATACTTTTCGTCCCAAAATCAAACGCTAATAGAGTTCTTGCTGACATTAAGCGTGCCCCGCTTGCATGGAGATATTATGGATGTCGATGCCTAAAAGGTTGCCTGCGGCTTTCCAGCGTTCGTTTAACGGCGTATCAAAAATCAGTTTAGGATCGGCTTTAACGGTCAACCAGCTATTTTCCATGATTTCATTTTCTAACTGCCCGGGTTCCCAGCTTGAATAACCGAGCGTGACTAAAGAATTCATGGGATGCTGCTCACTGCCTAATGTCTCTAAAATATCTTTAGAGGTTGTTACCATGACATGGTCATTGAGGCGCAAACTTGCTGCATAACCCGCAACAGGGGTATGGATAATAAACCCGTGCTCTTCAGAAACAGGGCCACCCGCAATCACCATTTTTTCAAGATTGCGCGTATTGGTATTGTCAGACACGTCAATTTCGAGCTTTTTCAGCATGGTCGCGACAGAAAAATCCTCAATAGGCTTGTTGATCACGAGGCCCATCGCACCATTTTCATTATGTTCGCAGATATACACCACGGAATGGTCGAAATAGGGATCCGTCAGTGAAGGCATGGCAATTAAAAAATGATTCTGTAAGTTCATAAATGGCAAGCTCAGGGGTTATGTTCCTATTCGTTGAGATAACATTATGGATTAAAACAAAAGCTATGGCTTAAAACAAAAACTATGGCTTAAAACAAAAACTATGGGCTAAAAAAATAACGCCAAAGGCAACCTCGAAAGGCTGCCTTTTTGAGACGTATCTGTTAACAGATACTATTTTTCATAAAGACTATTTTTTCAGGCGGCGCTCAATCGCATCCATCAACATACCGGTGATGGAGATATCAAATGCAGCTTCAATTTCACGGGCGCAGGTTGGGCTTGTGACGTTAATTTCAGTCAAGCGATCACCGATAATATCCAGACCCACGAAAATCAGACCTTTTTCTTTTAAGGTCGGTGCGACAGCGCGAGCAATCGCCCAGTCACTTTCTGTTAATGGGCGGGCTTCACCACGGCCACCCGCTGCGAGGTTTCCACGGGTTTCCCCTTGTGCAGGAATACGCGCAAGGCAATATGGCACAGGTTCACCGTCCACCACCAGCACACGTTTGTCACCCTCTTTAATGGCAGGTAAGAAGTTTTGCGCCATGCAATAACGGGAATTGTGCTCGGTTAATGTTTCAATAATAACGCCAACGTTCGGGTCTTCTTTTTTCACACGGAAAATAGAGGCGCCGCCCATACCGTCCAACGGTTTAAAAATCACGTCGCCGTGTTTTTTATGGAATTCACGCAGTTTTTCAGAGCTACGAGTGACTAAGGTATCTGGAGTTAACTCAGGGAACCATGCCGTAAACAGCTTTTCGTTACAGTCACGTAGGCTTTGTGGCTTGTTGACAATCAAGCAGCCCGCTTGTTCTGCGCGCTCAAGAATGTAAGTCGCGTAGATATATTCAGTATCAAATGGCGGATCTTTACGCATTAAAATGGCGTCAAGGTCGCTCAGGGCGATATCTTGTTCTGAGTGAAACTCATACCATTTGGTTGGGTTCTCTTCGACCGTCACAATCTTTGTGGTCGCACGGGCTTCACCTTGGTGCAGGTACAGGTCGTTCATTTCCATATAATGGATTTCATAACCGCGGCGTGCAGCTTCCAGCATCATTGCAAAACTGGTGTCTTTTTTGATTTTAATGGATGAAATAGGATCCATTACTATGCCAAGCTTGATCATTTTATCTCCTTAACCCAAGTCACCTAAACGCACTTGTAATGCCGTTATAGCGGTTAGCGCGGTCGTTTCTGTTCGTAATACTCGTGGCCCTAACAGGATATCAGTAAATTGATAATTGGCTGTCATGGCAATTTCATCAGCGGATAAGCCGCCTTCTGGGCCTATCAGCAATCTTACGTGCTTTAAATCAGCGGGGAGCGTGTTGATGCTCTCACTTGCCCGAGGGTGTAAATTAATTTTAAACGCGCCGTCATTTTCTGCACACCACGCTTCAAGAGATTGGACGGGGCGGATTTCAGGGATGCGGTTGCGACCACTTTGCTCACAGGCGGCAATGGCAATCTTTTGCCACTGTTGTAATTTTTTCTCTAAACGTTCGCCATCCAGGCGTACGCCACAACGTTCTGAAAGTAGTGGCGTGATAGTGTTGACGCCAAGTTCCACAGATTTTTGAATAGTAAATTCCATTTTTTCACCGCGGGACATTACTTGCCCAAGGTGGATATCTAAGGGGGATTCACGGTCATCCAATGTGCAGTCTTGGATAGTCACAAACACATTTTTTTTCGTTGCTTCGGTAATTTCAGCGCGGAATGTGTGATTGCTTCCATCAAACAATTCTAGCTGCTGTCCGGCTGTCATGCGAAGAACTCGACCCACATGGTTAGCTGCATCATCACAAAGCGAAATGGTGGTATTAATTTGAAGTGGCTCTGGGTGATAAATGCGTGGAACGCGCATGATTTTTCCTTAGTCCAATAATTAAGATAACTGATGCAGGATATGGGGGCAGAATCTCGAAAAACAAGAGGACGGACTGAGTTTATAACTAAAAAGAGGGATTTTTTAGCTCGTCTGTGCCTTGCATTTCACACTCTCATATCGACGCTAAATTTGTCGATAAAACCGACTCAAAACGACGAAATTATAGTGTTGGTTTCTGCGCCCAGCACCGTATAGTAAGCCTTGTCTTTACCGCTCATGGAAAAGGAGAACACCATGATTGATGCCGTAAATGGATTTTTAATACCTATATCGTTAGTCACACTATTGTCCCTCTTGTCATCGTGGCTGACAACTCTGTTACTGAGGGAAATTCCTGCCCGCTATTTTGATTTACCGAGTATTACCATTAACGTGAATCGGGTATGGATAGGTTATTGGGTATTGGGAGCGATGATTGCGCTCCTTGGTTATCCACTTTTCGTTATCTCTGTATTATTTCTGTTTTTTAATTTGGTTATTCCGTTAGGGGTAATAGACCTAAAAACGGGCTATTTACCGAATGTTCTCAATTATCCCTTACTCGTTTTGGGTCTGTTATTTCAATGGATAATGCCAGCGGGAAATCTGTTATCCGCTATTTATGCACTGATCTTTAGTTATGTTGGGCTAGTGGTTATCACGACGTTAGTGGAAAAAATTCGTCGGCGACCACAGTTGGGGAGAGGGGATTTTAAGTTAATTGCTGCGTGCGCGACGTGGCTCGGTGTATTCAATCTTCCCTATTTTCTGGGGCTTGCAGCGAGCTTAGGTTTACTGCATTTTCTGTGGTGTGCATGGCAAGGCAAATACAAAAGGCGAGGCAAACAGAAATTAGAGCAGAGCATTCCGTTTGGTCCCGCCATTATTTGTAGTGCCAGTTTTTGGCTGATGTTTAGCTGGTATCCTAATTAGCGGCTTTCACCAGCGAGTCTAAAAATTGTTGCCATTTTGCGGGTTCGCCAAGGTAGTTTTGCAGTGGTACGCGCAGCCATTTGCCTTGCTGTTCGATTAACAGCGTTGGAAAGCCAGACGCACCGGATTGGCCGAGCAATTGCTTACTTTGAGCAATATGAGCGTCTGTTTCAGTTTGCGCGCATTGGGCATAATCTTTTTGGAACTGCTCAATATTCAAACCAATTTCTTGCGCCACTTCCGCTAAGACTTCGGGCTGTTTAATCTGGTGACCAGAAATGTAATGTGCTTTTTGCAAAGCTTTAAGCATTTCAACGCCTTTTCCTTGTTTTGTTGCCGCTAAAATAGCGGTTTGTGGTGGCGTTGAGTCCATCACTACATTTGGCTGGTGCAGCATTGCGATGTAGTCATCACCAAAAACTTGCCCCGTCATGGCAGCAATGCGTTTATCTGATTGCAAAATATATTGACGGAATTGGTCGTCAAGATGCAGGCGTGCATTGCCAGCAAGCATTCCGCCACCGTGCAATTCTAAGTGAATATTGGGGTGATTAGCGGCAATGGCGATTAACGGCGCAGCGGCATAACACCAGCCACAGTAAGGGTCATAAATATAATGTAGGGTAATTGTGTTCATGGTTTTTATTCTCTCTAATTATTTGTTTTATCATTCTATTCGAATCGCTGAAAAGCCAGTCGTTAAAAAAACAAGCTAACGGAAAATAGCGGGTTAATAGTCGCTATCTCCGTCATTAACTGTCTTTATATTGAGCTGCGGCTTATTGCGGCCACTGCATTTCGCCTTTCACCACTTTAGCGCTTAACTCTAAGCTTGATTTGTCATCCAAGCTTGGGTAGCGAGCTTCCATTTTCTGAATAAGTTCTGCGGAATCTTTACTCTGGCTGTTCGCTTTCTCAAAGTCAGTTAAATATTTTTGGGTAAAGGTCACGCTTGCCAGATCCATTTTGGATTTACCCGTAAAGTGTCCTGGAACAACCACGCTTGGTTTCAGCGCTTTGATGCTTTCTAACGTTTGTTGCCAATTTTGGCGCGATTGCGGAGTCTGAGTGTCGGCAACCCAAACGTGGATATTGTCAGAAACAACGACACCCCCGACAACGGCTTTGAGTGAAGGCACCCAAACGTAGCTTCTATCCGGTGATGCGCCATCTAACCCTTTGATTTCTAACGTTTCGCCATCCACAGTGAAGTGATTGGTTTTGATAACTTCAGGTACGACAACTTTGCTTGGCGCTTCATTTTTTAATACACCGCCCCAGTAAGCCAGTTTGCCATCTTTAGTCGCATTAATCGCATCAACGGTTTGTTGAGTCGCAACCACTTTGGCATCAGGAAAGGCTTTAGTCAGTGTTTCTAAACCAAAATAGTAGTCTGGATCAGAATGGCTGATATAAATGGTGGTCAGTTTTTTATCCAGTTTTTTGATTTTATCGACTAACTGCTGGGCGTCATTATTTTGAAACTGAGCGTCAATCAATACCACTTCTTTATCGCCACTGATAATTTCAGAGGAAACGGGAAACACACTGTTATTGCCTGGGTTATAAACATCTAAGGTTAAGTTCGCCGCTTGAGCAAAGTGAGTGGCAGTGGCAAATGCGGTTGCAGTTAATACAGTCGATAATTTCATTTTTCTATCCTAATGTTGAGTGATGTTGTGTGCCTGATTCGGCTTGGTGTGTATATTAAATTGCAATTAAGGTGAGAAAAACACCATAATAAGGTCATATTTGTTGCATAAATCGGTCAAATGATATGGATAGACTCAAAGCAGTACAGGTGTTTATTACTATTGTAGAACAAGGTAGCCTCAGCGGTGCGGCAGATAAATTGGATATGTCCCGTGCGATGGTGACGCGCTATTTGGCTGAAATGGAGCAGTGGGCGGGGGTACGTTTGCTTAACCGTACCACACGGCGCTTAAGTTTAACGTCAGCGGGGGAAGGGGTTTATCAGCAATCATTGCAGTTGAATGCACTCTCTTTAAGCGTTCCGGTTGAGCAAAAGCATGATACGAAAGAGCTAGCGGGCTTGGTGAGGATTAGTTGCTCTCAATCCATCGCTCAAAGTGCGTTGTCTCTAGCGATTTCTGAGTTCTTACAAACTTATCCTAATATGATGATTGATATGCAGATTTCGAATAAATCGGTGAATTTAATCGAGGAGCGTATCGATCTGGCTATCCGCATTACCAATCAGTTAGAACCGAATTTAATTGCCAAGCCGCTATCAACCTGCCATTCCGTAATTTGTGCTTCGCCGAAATTTCTACAAGGCAAAAATTTACCCACCAAACCTGAAGATTTGGCTCTGATGGAGTGCCTCACTTACAGCTTTTTTGGGCGTAGCATGTGGAGCTTTGAAAAGGCGGGAAAAACCTCGACTGTGTTGGTAGATGGGCGTCTGAGTGCGAATGAGTCAGTTTTTTTAATGGAAGCGACACTTAATGGCGCGGGCATCGCGATGCAGCCTTACTATTCTGTTGCGAGCTATTTACAATCGGGGGAGTTGGTTCAGTTGTTACCAGATTACACGCCGATGCCTCTTGGTATTTATGGGGTCTATACCAGCCGGCAGCATATGCCAACGCCATTACGTGCCGTGATCGACTTCCTTGCTAATTGGTTTAAAACCTCACCTCACTGGCTCTCATTGATGTCGCAGCGCTAAGGCGAGGTCATGCTCTAGTTGTGTAAAGGTACGTTGCAAATGCTCAGTGAAAATATGGGTGATCTGCGAAGATGGGCGGTGATTCGGCGTAATTAAGCTAACGGTAAATGGGATAGAAAAACTAAGTGGACGGATCACCAGCTTACCTGCTGATTGTTGATAAAAATCCAATGCAGTCAGGGGGTTGACGATAGAGACCCCAATTCCTTTCAAGGTCATGGCGCAAATAGAGGAAGCGGAGTGGGTTTCCATCACCATTTTGCGCTCCACTTGATGCTCGGCAAAGGTGGTATCAATGATTTGCCGATAGCTATCTGTGAGAGAGAGGCTAATAAAACGCTGTTGATGAAAATCTTGTGGAGTGAGGACTTTTTTCTGCTCGAAAGGGTGCCCTGCGGGTATCACACAAACTTCATTTAATGAACCTAATGTCAGTTGTTCCGTGCCTGGCGGAGTTTGTAAGTGCTCAGTTAGCCCCAAATCATAACGCTGGGCGGATAGCCACTCTTCTAATACGGGGGATTCTTGCGGGATCACTGTTAAGTTCACTTCTGGGTAATTTTGCATAAAGGCTTGGCAAACTTGCGGTAACAAAGATTGTGCGAAAGCAGGTAAGCAGGCAATGGAAATTTGAGCGTGTTCAAAGCGGCGAATAGTTTCTGCAGAGTTGCGAATACGCTCCAAACCATAATAGGAGTGTTCGACTTCTTCATGGAAACGCAAGCCTTGCGCCGTGGGGTGTAGGCGACCTTTGACCCTATCGAATAATTTAAATTGTAATAAATGCTCGAGTCGCGCCAGTTCTCGGCTGATGGTTGGCTGAGAGGTATTTAGCAATGAAGCCGCTTCCGTGAGGTTGGGCGTGGTCATTACCGCACGAAAAATTTCAATATGTCGCCAAGAAATAGCCTGCATGATTGCTCCTCTCGTATTTATATATCAGATATGAATAGACTCTAGCAAAAAGGATATTTTTTTTCCCGTCTTATTCGTCTAATAATCGAACTTACTATAATAAAACTTGCCAACGAGGTTCCGATGACCACATTCGCCAACACCACCAGCCAGTATTTAACCCCTGAACATTTACGTACACTGCCTACGCAGTTTGGTACGCCTGTCTGGGTGTATGATAGTGAAGTGATTATTGACCGTATTGGGCAATTAAAAGTGTTCGATACCGTCCGTTTTGCTCAAAAAGCTTGTTCCAACATTCATATTTTGCGTTTGATGCGTGAGCAGGGCGTGAAAGTGGATTCGGTGTCATTGGGTGAAATTGAGCGTGCATTAGTGGCGGGCTTTCAGCCGGGTCGTGAAAAATCGGAAATCGTGTTTACGGCGGATGTGCTCGATCCAGCCACGTTGCTGAAAGTGACAGAGTTAGATATTCCGGTGAATGCGGGCTCTATCGATATGTTGCAACAAATTGGTGAATATAAAGCTGGTCATCCAGTTTGGCTGCGTATCAACCCAGGTTTTGGGCATGGTCATAGCCAAAAAACCAATACGGGTGGAGAGAACAGCAAGCACGGAATTTGGCATCAAGATTTACCGGAAGCATTAGCGAAAATCCAGCAGTACAACCTAAAGTTAGTAGGCATTCACATGCACATTGGCTCCGGTGTTGACTACCAGCATCTTGCCAATGTGTGTGATTCTATGGTGGAGCTGGTGATGTCTGCGGGCGTGGATATTGAGGCTATTTCGGCGGGTGGTGGTTTATCAACGCCTTATCGTGAGCATGATGAAATCATTAATGTTCAGCACTATTACAGCCTGTGGGATAACGCGCGTCAGCGTATCGCGCAGTACTTAGGTCACTCTATTGAATTAGAAATTGAGCCGGGGCGTTATTTAGTGGCGGAATCCGGTGTTTTATTGGCGCAAGTGCGTGCAGTTAAAGATATGGGCAGCCGCCATTATGTGCTGGTGGATAGCGGTTTTAACGATTTAATGCGCCCTGCAATGTATGGCAGTTATCACCATATTTCGGTATTACCAGCAGATGGCAGCAGCGTTGACAGTCAGCCATTAAAAGAGACCATTGTTGCGGGGCCATTGTGTGAATCTGGGGATGTCTTTACCCAGCTAGAAGGTGGAATGGTGGAAACCCGCTTACTGCCAGCAGTCAACGTTGGGGATTATTTAGTTTTCCATGACACAGGGGCTTACGGCGCATCGATGTCATCGAACTATAATAGCCGTCCATTGTTGCCTGAAGTGCTGTTTATTCACGGAAAACCGACGCTGATTCGTCGCCGTCAGACTATCCAAGAGTTATTGGCCTTAGAATTGTAATCCTTATGGGATTTTAAATTAACGTTAAATCGTTTTATTATATGAATGGGATAGCCTGATCTATATCATAATCTTAATTATTAATGTATATAAGAAGGCTTATGATGTTAAGTGTAGTTAATGGAACAAATAAAGGTATAGAGGGTGATGATTTGGGCGGGAAGTTATTATCTTCTATTCAAACACCACTTTCTCAAGAAATTAATTTTGTTAGTAATAAAAACGATATCGATTCTTTTGTTGATATGATCAAAACAGTGAATATCAACTATTGTTTTAAATATGGAGCTACTGACCAACTTTTTTTAATTAAAAATACGGATGATAAAAAACAGGATATTGTTATTCCTTATGATGATAAATTAGGCGGTGGTAAATATGGAACTGCATTTAAAATTAATAACTTTGTTATTAAATTTCCAATGATAAATTTGATGCTGAAAGAGTTTATATTAAAAGAGCCATTTGCAGATTATGATCGTTGTTCTGGTATATTAAATACAGTGAATAAAGATGAAAATTTTTCTCGTTCAGTTACATTTGATAATGGTCAGCATGCCTTAGTCACCATATATATTGATGGAGAATCAGTAACTGGAGATAAAGCTATCCAATTTGTAAAATCCCGAGGCTACATTATCCATGATTTTAACTCCGAAGGTAATGTAAGAGTTAAAGATGGTAAATTAGTATTAATTGATGCAGACAATGTGACTAGACCTTATAAAGAAAGACGTAATTCGATAGGAAGTGAGTTTTTCTATAGTCAATATCCGGGAAAAATAAGAAATGGATAATTGAGATATTTAAAAATAAAGACATCTTCATTGGTTCCTTTATTAATTTATAGCTTTCGCCAGTTTAAGTTGTGTTATTGTCTTAAACATAAAATCCCCCGCTTTGCGAGGGATTATTATTTTTATAGGATAAATTAAGCGGCTTTCTTTTTCTTGCTCGCGTCTTCATTTGACGGTTCGTCAGGAGACTTTTTTGACGGAAGCACTCCTAAATCATCGAAATCAAATTCGTCGACATTAATCGTACGTAAGCGGCTGGCTTCGGCTTTACGTAAAATGTCGGCTTCTTCTTGGGTGATAATGTTTTCTGGCAACATTTGATCAGCTAACTTATCCAAACGCGTGAAGCTGAATTTACGCTCTTTTAAGCGGCAGATACGTTCGAAAATTGGCTCTGCAGCAATAATGTCATACAGTGCTTGGTTCACTAAACCGTGCGGGTTGTTCTCCACAGGGGTTAGGAATTGACCACGTCCAATTCTGTCGCGTGTTTCTGATGGCTCCATCATCAGCTGTGCTAGTTTGTGATCCAGTCGGTCAGATGGCATCGACATTGCACGGCCTGTCGGGAACAACACGATGCGTAATGCACCAGCAACAAAGCGATTTGGGAAGTTTTTCAGTAGGTCGTCCATCGCTTTTTCTGATTGATACAGACAATCTTCAACAGCCCATTTCACCAGCGGTAAATCCGCTTTTTGGCGACCTTCATCTTCATAACGTTTCAAGGTTGCAGAAGCTAGATACAGATGACTCAGAATATCCCCAAGACGAGCGGAGATACGCTCACGGCGTTTTAAGCTACCACCAAGAACACCCATAGACACATCAGAGAGCAGGGCTAAGTTAGCACTTTGGCGGTTAAGCATTTGGTAATAACGGCGAGTTTCATCTTTAGTTGGTGCGCTGCTGCCACGCCCATTGGTTAAACCTAACCAGAAACTGCGGCACTTATTACTGATCACATGACCAATATGACCGAATACCGCTTTATCAAATTTGTTTAGGTTATTATCTTGGGCTGCTGCCATTTCATCAAGCACATAAGGATGGCAACGGATGGCACCTTGTCCAAAGATAATCATGCTACGAGTCAGAATATTGGCACCTTCAACGGTAATGGCGATAGGTGCGCCTTGGTAGGATCTGGCAACGAAGTTAGAACTTCCTAAACAGATACCTTTACCGCCAGTGATATCCATTGCATCGATAATTGAGCGCTGGCCACGGTGAGTACAGTGATATTTCACGATGGCGGAAAGCACCGCTGGTTTTTCGCCCAACATAATGCCGGAGGTAATTAAGGTTGCTGCGGCGTCCATTAAATAGGCGTTGCCAGCAATACGGGCTAGAGGCTCTTCAATACCTTCCATTTTGCCTATAGGAAGTTTGAATTGACGACGAATATAAGCATAAGCACCCGTTGCCATTGCTACACTCTTCAAGCTACCTGTTGAGTTGGATGGTAAGGTGATCCCGCGTCCAACAGACAGGCATTCCACCAGCATTCTCCAACCTTGACCTGCCATTTGTGGACCACCGATGATGTAATCGATAGGCACGAAAATATCTTTTCCGCGGGTTGGGCCATTCATAAATGGAATGTTCAGCGGAAAGTGGCGGTGACCAATCTCAACACCAGGGGTATTCGTTGGGATCAATGCACAAGTAATACCGAGGTTTTTCTCGCCACCCAGTAGTTTCTCTGGGTCAGTTAATTTAAAGGCTAAGCCTAATACCGTCGCGATTGGCGCAAGGGTAATGTAGCGTTTGTTCCAAGTCAGGCGCATACCTAAGACTTGTTCACCTTGCCACTCGCCCATGCAAACAACGCCGGCATCAGGAATCGCTCCAGCATCAGAGCCTGCTTCTGGACTGGTTAATGCAAAACAAGGGATCTCTTCACCGGTAGCTAAGCCCGGTAAATAACGATTCTTTTGCTCATCTGTACCATAATGTTGCAGTAATTCACCTGGACCTAATGAGTTTGGAACACCCACCGTGATAGCAAGGATACCGGAAACACCCGCTAATTTTTGTAGAACTTGAGATTGGGCGTACGCAGAAAATTCTAATCCGCCATACTCTTTTTTGATGATCATCGCGAAGAAACGGTGATCGCGTAGGTATTGCCAGACTTCTGGTGGTAAATCTGCGAGTTCATGACTGACTTCAAAGTCGTTCACCATGCCACAAACAGTTTCCACTGGGCCATCAATAAAAGCTTGTTCTTCAGCGGTGAGTTGTGGTTTTGGGTAATTATGAAGTTTGTTCCAATTTGGTGCCCCACGGAACAGGTCACCTTCCCACCAAGTGGTTCCAGCATCAATCGCTTCTTTTTCTGTGCTAGACATCGGTGGCATCACTTTCTGGAACAGGGTCATCGCTTTTGATGAAAACAGAGATTGGCGAATTGGTGTGATGACAAATGGTAATAAAACCAGAGCGACGGGTAACAGCATCCAGTAGCTCCAGACACTAGCAGCACCCATGGCTGCGGTATAAGCCAGTAATATAACGGTGCTCAGAATGAGTGAGCTTTTGTGGTAGCTCAGCACGCCGATTAACGCAATAAATAAAACAATACTGAGAAGGATCATAGTTGAAGCTCCTGTCTACTTGTAAGAGGTCTGACCTGTTTGTTTTATTAATCTATATCTGGTAATAAACAATTAGCAAGGTATTTACATCTTAATTACAACTTGGCTCACAAAATCATCAGTTCCTTTTGTAAAGGGACGGTGAATGAAAAATAACCAGTCTTTAGCTAGCCGCAGAGCAGAAGCGCATTGTTGGAGATTTCGCCAACCATACCCCATACGGTACAATCAAAAGTAGAAACAAAATGTACCCTGTGCAACAATCGAGAAATCAAAGATAAATTACCTATAAAGACGTAATTATCTCCATCAAGCATTCGTAAAAATTAAGGGGAAACTCATGTACCAAGACTTGATCCGTGGTGAGCTGACTGAAGCGGCAGATACGCTATCAAAATTTTTAAGTGATGATGCAAATCTGCAAGCGATTGAGAAGGCGGCAGTATTGCTGGCGGACTCTTTTAAAGCGGGTGGTAAAGTGCTCTCTTGCGGTAATGGCGGCTCTCACTGTGATGCAATGCACTTTGCGGAAGAGTTAACCGGACGCTATCGTGAAAACCGTCCTGGCTACCCAGCGATTGCTATCTCCGATGTTAGCCACATCTCTTGCGTGAGTAATGACTTTGGTTATGAATTTGTTTTCTCTCGCTTTGTGGAAGCGGTAGGACAAAAAGGCGATGTGCTGCTTGGTATTTCGACCTCAGGTAACTCTGGCAATATTATTAAAGCGATTGAAGCCGCACGTGCGAAAGGTATGAAAGTGATCACCCTGACAGGGAAAGATGGCGGGAAAATGGCGGGAAGCGCTGATATTGAAATTCGCGTTCCACATTTTGGTTACGCAGATCGTATCCAAGAGATCCACATCAAAGTGATTCATATTCTGATCCAATTAATTGAAAAAGAGATGGTTAAGTAACCATTTTTAGTAGCAGGAGACTTTAAATGTGCGAGTTGCTTGGCATGAGCGCCAATGTACCAACGGATATTACGTTTAGCCTGAGCGGGCTGATTTCCCGAGGTGGGCAGACTGGCCCACATAAAGATGGATGGGGGATCACGTTCTACGAAGGTCTAGGCTGCCGCACATTTAAAGATCCCCAACCCAGTTTTGTCTCCCCTGTGGCGCGTTTTGTGCAGGAATATCCTATTAAATCGGAAAGCATTGTGGCGCACATTCGTCAGGCGAACCGGGGGGATGTTTCACTGGTGAATACCCATCCGTTTACACGGGAACTATGGGGACGGAACTGGACTTATGCGCATAATGGGCAATTGAAAGGGTTTCGTTCATTAAAGACAGGGCACTATAGACCAATCGGTGAAACTGATAGCGAATGGGCGTTTTGCTGGATTTTGCATCAACTGAATCAAAAATACCCAAGAAAGCCAACAAACTGGAAAGCCGTTTTCCGTTTTATTGGCACACTCGCGCAGCAACTGCGTGAAAAAGGGGTATTTAATATGCTGTTATCCGATGGGCAATATTTGATGGCATTTAGTTCAACAAAGCTGCATTGGATCACGCGTAGAGCGCCGTTTGGTAAAGCGAAACTGCTGGATCAGGATATCGAGATTGACTTTCAGCAGTGCACAACGCCAAGTGATATTGTTTCTGTCATTGCCACGGCGCCCTTAACGGGCAACGAGACGTGGCAAAAAATAGAACCCGGTGAATTTGTGCTATTCCACCGAGGTCAACGCATACTGTGATTTAGATCCCAATAACTTAGTGGGCGTTTCTGGCATGCTGTTAACATGATATTTACCTAATGTTACTGATATTTCAGCAGGTTTGCCGGTTCGCTCAAAATAATCATAAGCAGGTTGAAGCTGTTTCCAAAAAGCATAATGCGTTGAGTTGCGATAACGCAGCATATTCATTTTAGTCATGCGAAATGGATAAATACTCACATCAACGGCTAGTTGACCATTTTGAAGTGCTTGTTCCACGGTTTGATAAATTTCACCCATGGATTTATCTGTCATTGCATAACACCCGACAGACACACAGCTACCGTGAATCATCAGATAGTTACCTGAATACCCCTGCGTCTTATCAAATTCATTAGGAAATCCAAGATTGATAGATCGATAATATCGACTATTTGGATTGAGTTGCGAGCGCGTGATCTGATAAAACCCCTCAGGGCTTTTTAAGTCACCTTCTATCTTTTTAGGGCCTAGTCCACCAGAAAACTTACAGATAGGGTAGGTTTTGACTAATTTATACTTTCCTACGGCTGTTTTTTGGTAGAGCTCAAGTACACCCTCTTGCTTAAATATTTGAATAAATATCGATGAATCAGGCTGAGCAGTTGGCTTACTATTAAGGTGAAATAATGTGTTTTCTTCTTGTTGAGCAAATGCAGACGCTGCAAATGTGAAGAGTAAATAAACACCGACGGTTTTACTTATATGCATAATTAAGCCAAATGTTGAAAAATAAGCTGATTAAAAATGGACCAAATTCAACATATTTTAGACGAATGGAACAAAATTTAATATATCAAGTTAATAATTTTCTAATGAATCATTATTGACTACAAATTAATCGATGCTCGATAAATATGAGCCAACATGTAGGTATTTACGAATTGTTGCAACAAAATTTTAAATTTTATTGCAATTTGCTTGAACTAGGTCACTTCTATAACCGGACAGAGGTCGAGGGAACTGATAAAATTGACCCCGGCAGAAGAAGAGAAAGTGTAGCAATATTGTTAGATTTACTTACTCGAGTGGCGAAAGCAACTTGAGTTATTTTTATTATTGAGTCGCTATCATTCATTGCTGAATCGTTAGCTTAGGGTTTAACTGATAAACTTGTGCAGATCTTATGATTAAAATTAAAAAAGGCCTTAACCTTCCAATAGCAGGTGAGCCAGCCCAAGTGATAGAAGACGGCCCGAAAATTCAACACGTAGCGGTGCTAGGTGAAGAATATGTCGGAATGCGTCCTTCGATGCTGGTTAAAGAAGGTGAGCGTGTAAAAAAAGGGCAGGTTCTTTTTGAAGATAAAAAGAATCCTGGCGTGGTATTTACTAGCCCAGCCTGCGGTAAAATTATTGCTATTCATCGCGGTGAGCGTCGTGTACTTCAGTCCGTTGTTATCGAAATCGATGGTGATGAACAAGAGACTTTCGAGTCTTATTCTACCGACCAACTCCCATCACTGACGAAAGAGCAGGTTGAACAAAATCTTTTAAGATCCGGTTTATGGACTGCTTTAAGAACGCGTCCATTTAGTCGTTCTCCAGAGCCTGGTTCATCCCCCGCAGCGATTTTTGTGACTGCAATTGACACCAATCCTCTTGCTGCTGATCCTTCGATTATTATTGGCGAAAATACGCAAGCCTTTACTGACGGCCTCATCGTTCTGAGCCGACTGACTGAAGGCAAGGTGCATGTTTGTCATGGTGCGAGCGAGCTTCCAAAACAAGCTGCTAATACACAAATCACATACACACAATTTGCAGGACCACATCCAGCGGGCTTAGCAGGGACTCATATTCATTTCCTTGAGCCTGTTAGCATTCGCAAAAAAGTGTGGAGCCTCAATTATCAAGATGTGATTGCCATCGGTAAATTATTTACCACTGGCCATCTTTATACTGATCGCGTTGTCTCTGTCGCAGGCCCGCAAGTTGAGAAACCTCGCTTGCTGCGTACTCGCCTTGGCGCGGATATCTATGAATTAACCAAAGGTCAGCTCAAAGCAGGTGAGAACCGTATTATTTCTGGTTCTGTGCTGTGGGGCGTGACTTGTGATGATGCTCATCATTATCTTGGTCGTTTCCATAACCAAGTTTCTGTATTAGCAGAAGGTCGTGAAAAAGAGCTGTTTGGATGGATTATGCCAGGCGTGAATAAATTCACTATCACGCGTACCACCATTGGGCATTTCTTGAAGAATAAACGCTTCGATTTTACCACGACGATGAATGGCGGTGAGCGTTCAATGGTACCAATTGGTAACTATGAGCGTGTCATGCCTCTCGATATTATGATCACCCACTTACTGCGTGATCTGCTCGCAGGGGACACCGATACTTCTCAGGAACTGGGTTGTCTGGAACTCGATGAAGAAGACTTGGGACTGTGCACCTATGTGTGTCCAGCTAAGTATGAATATGGTCCAGTACTGCGTGATGTCCTGACCAAGATTGAGCTAGAAGGGTAATTCCATGGGTCTGAAAAATTTATTTGAAAAATATGAGCACCAATTTGAACCCGGTGGAAAATTAGCAAAATTCTATCCATTGTATGAAGCTGTTGCGACAGTCTTCTATACACCGGGCACTGTAACAAAAGGTCGCTCACACGTCCGCGATACTATCGACCTCAAGCGCATGATGATTTTAGTCTGGCTTGCGGTTTTCCCTGCGATGTTCTGGGGTATGTATAACGTTGGTAACCAAGCTATTCCTGCGCTACATCATTTATACAGTGGCGCTGAGCTGCAACAAGTTTTAGCGAGTGACTGGCACTATTCTCTGGCTCAGTTATTGGGCGCATCTTTAGCTCCTGATGCTGGCTGGGGCAGCAAAATGCTGCTAGGTGCGATTTACTTCCTGCCAATTTACTTAGTGGTATTCTTGGTCGGCGGTTTCTGGGAAGTGTTGTTTGCCATGATCCGTGGTCATGAAATCAACGAAGGCTTCTTTATCTCCTCTATCTTATTTGCGCTGATTGTTCCGCCTACCATTCCATTATGGCAAGCGGCGCTCGGTATCACCTTCGGTGTGGTTGTCGCAAAAGAGATTTTCGGTGGTACAGGTCGTAACTTCCTTAACCCTGCGCTAGCGGGTCGCGCTTTCCTTTTCTTTGCTTATCCAGCGCAAATCTCGGGTGACTTAGTTTGGACTGCTGCTGATGGATTCTCGGGTGCAACGCCTCTGTCCCAATGGGCGACGGGTGGTGTGAGTTCACTGGTGAACACAGTAACTGGCGAGCCAATCACTTGGATGCAAGCTTTCTTAGGGAATATGCCAGGTTCGATTGGTGAAGTTTCTACCCTGATGATCTTCATCGGCGGCGCATTTATTATCTTCTTCCGTATCGCCTCTTGGCGCATCGTGGCGGGTGTGATGCTGGGTATGATTGCCATGTCTTACCTGTTCAACTTTATCGGTTCAGACACCAACCCACTGTTTGCTATGCCATGGTGGTGGCACATGGTTTTAGGCGGCTTTGCCTTCGGTATGATCTTTATGGCGACAGACCCTGTTTCCGCTTCCTTTACCGATAAAGGTAAATGGGCTTACGGGATTTTGATCGGCGTAATGTGCGTACTTGTTCGGGTTGTGAACCCTGCATATCCAGAAGGGATGATGCTCGCAATCCTGTTCGCCAACCTGTTTGCTCCTCTGTTTGACTATATGGTCGTTCAAGCAAATATTAAACGGAGAAAAGCCCGTGGCTAATGATAAACCAGTAAATAAAGATGGCGTCGGCAGAACGTTTATCGTTGTTTTCATTCTCTGCTTAGTCTGTTCCGTCGTTGTTGCCGGTGCTGCGGTTGGTCTTAAACCCCAGCAACAAGAACAAATTATGTTAGATACTCAGCGTAATATTTTAAGTGTTGCAGGTCTGCTGCAGCCGAAAATGAGCGCCGAAGAAATTCAAAAAGTGTATGGCAAGCGTATCGAGCCTAAGCTCCTGAATTTCAAAACCAATGAGTTATCTAACAGCGTAAGTCGTTTTGACTTAAACAGCGAGCTGCGTAGCGAAGAGACCAGCATTGCGTTATCCCCAGAAGAAGACATTGCGAAAATTCGCCGTCGCGCCAATAGCGCTGAAATTTATCTGGTTAAAGATGAGCAAGGGAAAGTGACCCAAGTGATTCTGCCAGTTTATGGTTCAGGCTTATGGTCAGTGATGTACGCCTTCATTGCGGTGGATGTCGATGGTGTAACCTCTCGTGGTATTACCTACTATGCGCATGGTGAAACGCCGGGTCTGGGCGGGGAAGTTGACAACCCACAATGGAAAGCGCAATGGCCGGGTAAAAAACTGTTCAATGAGCAGGGTATTCCTGCAATCAAGATCGTGCGTGGTGGTGCCACCGATAACCCATTTGGTATCGATGGTCTTTCAGGTGCAACCCTGACTTCAAACGGTATTCAACATATGTTTGATTTCTGGTTAGGCGATAACGGTTTTGGTCCGTTCCTGAAAAAAGTTCGTGAAGGAGCGCTGAATAATGGCTGATTCTAAAGAAGTAAAACGCGTCCTACTTGGACCATTGTTAGATAATAACCCGATTGCATTGCAGGTTCTGGGTGTGTGCTCCGCATTGGCGGTGACCACTAAACTTGAAACTGCATTGGTTATGACCATCGCCGTAACGCTAGTTACCGCGTTCTCTAACTTTTTTATCTCATTAATTAGAAATTACATTCCAAGTAGTGTTCGTATTATTGTTCAAATGGCAATTATTGCATCATTGGTAATTGTGGTTGACCAAATCTTACGCGCCTATGCCTATGAAATTTCGAAACAACTTTCCGTATTCGTTGGTTTAATTATCACCAACTGTATCGTGATGGGACGTGCTGAAGCGTATGCGATGAAAGCACCACCAATCGAAAGTTTTATGGATGGTATCGGTAACGGTCTTGGTTATGGTGTAATTCTGGTACTGGTTGGCTTCCTGCGCGAGCTATTTGGTTCCGGTAAACTGTTTGGTATTACAGTATTTGAATCACTGCAAAATGGTGGTTGGTACATGCCAAACGGCTTATTCCTGTTAGCACCAAGTGCATTCTTTATCATCGGTATGCTGATTTGGGGTCTACGTACTCTGAAACCAGCTCAGATAGAGAAGGATTAAGAGAATGGAACATTATATTAGCTTGTTTGTAAAAGCCATTTTCATCGAAAACATGGCGTTAGCTTTCTTCTTAGGGATGTGTACATTCCTTGCGGTATCGAAGAACGTAAAAACTGCTTTTGGACTGGGTATTGCGGTAACCGTGGTGCTTGGGATCTCCGTTCCTGCGAACAACTTAGTGTACAACTTAGTGTTACGTGACGGCGCGCTGGTTGAAGGCGTGGATCTCTCATTCCTGAACTTCATTACCTTTATCGGTGTCATCGCGGCACTGGTTCAAATTCTGGAAATGATTTTAGATCGTTACTTCCCATCACTGTATAACGCACTGGGGATCTTCTTACCGTTGATCACCGTAAACTGTGCAATCTTTGGTGGTGTATCTTTCATGGCTCAGCGTGACTACAACTTCACTGAATCCATTGTTTATGGCTTTGGTTCAGGTATTGGTTGGATGTTAGCGATTGTCTTAATGGCCGCGATCCGTGAAAAGATGAAGTATTCAGACATTCCAGCGGGTCTAAAAGGGTTAGGCATCACCTTTGTTACGACCGGTTTGATGGCATTGGGCTTTATGTCCTTCTCCGGTGTGCAGCTATAAAGGCGAGAAGAATTCATGGATATTATTATTCTAGGCGTAGTTATGTTTACCCTGATTGTCTTGGCGCTGACAGGTCTGATCCTGTTTGCAAAGTCCAAGTTGGTCAATACAGGGAACATTAAAGTTGAAGTCAACGGCGATCCTGATAAGAGCTTTGATGCTCCAGCAGGCGATAAGCTGTTAGGTATGTTAGCAAACCAAGGTATCTTTGTTTCTTCTGCCTGTGGTGGCGGTGGTTCATGTGGTCAGTGCCGTGTGAAAATCAAAGAAGGCGGTGGTGACATCCTGCCAACTGAGCTTTCTCACATCAATAAGCGTGAAGCGAAAGAAGGTTGCCGTCTGGCGTGTCAGGTTAACGTAAAACAAGATCTTAAGATTGAATTACCTGAAGAAATTTTCGGCGTGAAAAAATGGGAATGCGAAGTTATCTCCAATGATAACAAAGCGACGTTCATTAAAGAGCTGAAGTTAAAAATTCCTGAGGGAGAAGTGGTTCCATTCCGTGCGGGGGGTTTTATTCAGATTGAATGTCCTCCTCATGTGGTGAAGTACTCAGATTTTGATGTGCCTGAGGAATACCGTGAAGATTGGGATAAATTCAACTTGTTCCGCTATGTTTCTGATGTTAAAGAAGAAACTGTACGCGCTTATTCAATGGCAAACTATCCAGAAGAGCACGGTATTATTATGCTGAACGTGCGTATTGCAACGCCACCGCCGCGTAATCCAGATGTGCCGCCAGGAATTATGTCATCGTATATTTGGTCACTGAAGCCAGGTGATAAAGTGACAATTTCTGGTCCATTTGGTGAGTTCTTCGCGAAAGAAACTGATGCGGAAATGATCTTTATCGGTGGTGGTGCGGGTATGGCGCCGATGCGTTCCCACATTTTCGACCAATTACGTCGTTTAGATTCTAAGCGTAAGATCAGCTTCTGGTATGGTGCACGTTCGAAACGTGAAATGTTCTATACTGAAGATTTTGATCAGCTAGCTGCAGAGCATGACAACTTTACATGGAATGTTGCACTTTCTGACGCTTTGCCAGAAGATAATTGGGACGGTTACACAGGATTTATTCATAATGTCCTGTATGAAAACTACCTCAAAAATCACCCAGCGCCAGAAGATTGTGAGTTCTATATGTGTGGGCCTCCTGTCATGAACGCCGCGGTCATTAAGATGTTAAAAGACCTCGGTGTTGAGGACGAAAACATCTTACTGGATGATTTTGGTGGTTGATTAGTTGCTGTAAACTATCTATTAAGCGCTCAGGAAACTGGGCGCTTGTTGATTAAAAAGAGGAAAAAATGGGTTTTTTTCCTCTTTTTGGTTGTAAACTGTAAATTGCCAAATAGGCAATTCAATTTTTAAACGTGAGTATTCTCTAGATTTGTGAATGTTGAGTTTGTTAGACGTCTCAGCACCTACTCTTTCTCTAGTGGGCGCTTACAATTAACGCTGAGAAAATTTATGCTAAACAGAAAAGTATTTGCTCCTGTGCTGCTATTCGCAGCCACTCTCCTTCTTGCCGCATGTGGTGGACCTGAACAAAAGAATCTTCAGGGACAAACCATGGGAACCTATTATTCTGTTAAGTTCGTGACAGACTCTTCAGAGCCTTCATCGGAAGCTATCCAAGCCGAAATCGACAAGCGTTTGGAAGAAGTGAACGACCAGATGTCTACCTATCGCCCAGGTTCTGAATTAAGTCGTTTCAATCAATCCAATGAAGTTAATGTGCCATTCCCTGTTTCTGCTGCGACGGCAAAAGTGGTCAGTAAAGCCATTGAGATTAATAAATTAACGGATGGCGGTCTGGATGTCACCGTTGGTCCACTGGTTAATCTGTGGGGGTTTGGTCCAGAGGGGCGAGTGACAAAAGCACCGACAGATGAGGAGCTTGAAAAACGTCGCGCATGGGTGGGTATCGATAAGCTCTCTGTACAAGACAACAATTTAATCAAAACCATTCCTGAGCTATATGTTGATTTATCTTCAATCGCTAAAGGTTATGGTGTTGATGTGGTGGCTGAATATTTAGAGTCCATCGGTATCAATGATTATATGGTTGATATTGGTGGTGAAGTCCGTACAAAAGGTAAAAATGGCAAAGATACACCATGGCGTATTGCGATTGAAAAACCTGCAACGGATGGCGTGAGTCAAACGGCACAGGAAATAATCGAGCCGGGCGATTTATCCATTGCCACTTCAGGGGATTATCGTAACTATTTTGAACAAAATGGTGTGCATTTCTCACACACAATTGACCCAAAAACAGGTAAGCCAATTTCCCACAATTTAGTCTCAATTACGGTATTAGCCGACGATTGCATGAGTGCGGATGGGTTATCTACAGGCTTCAATGTGATGGGGCCAGAAGCGGGTCTCGCTCTTGCTGAAAAAATGAATATTCCTGTTTTTATGATTGTTAAGACAGATAAAGGTTTCGAAGAGCGTTACACTAAAGCATTCGAGCCATTTTTACAGAAAAAACAGTAAAAGGAGGAAAGCAGAATGTTGAATGTTTTTCTTGCAGCCTTTGCCTTATTTTTGTTGGCGTTTTTAGGTATGTCCCTTGGGTATATTATTAAACGTAAAAGTATCCAAGGCAGTTGCGGCGGTTTAAGTAGCATTGGGGTAGAGAAAGTTTGTGATTGCCCTGAACCTTGCGATGCGCGTAAAAAGCGTATGGCACGCGAAGAAGCGCGCCAAAAAATGCTAGAGAAAAATCGCATTTTGTAATTACTGAGTAGTAAGCCTAGGCAACGATAAATACAAACCTTAGTCATTGATTGATGGCTAAGGTTTTTTATTTTTAATTGAAATTAAATTGGGTTCATTTTTTTTGAACATGAATTAAATCTAGGATAAGAAACGTGCATTTCTTTTTTATTCCCATCGAAGCTGATCATAATATGACTATATTCAGCTTTATTTGCATTACACGTTAGGAAATTGCCACTACTCCATTTTATACCGTCACTCGTTGTTATGTTTCCAATCCATTCACTTTTCCCTGTCGAGGAATACGAGATATTAAATATATCATGGAGAGTTTTATTATTAGATAAATTGTATGTGACAAAAGCATTGTCATATTCACTCTCATTACTTTTATAAATTATTTCGACTTTCTTGATAGTTTCATTCCATTTGTTTTCAATTGATATCGTGCCTTTTGAAATAGACATATTACCTCTTACTCATGTTTTTATTTGATATGAAATCATATCTAGATATTGAGGGTTTGAATTTTTACAAAAATGAGTTTGGCAGTATCTTATTGAAATGTAATTAATATTAAATATCATGCATTAATGAAAATAAATGAAATATGAGGGATATTTATAATGAAGGTAAGCTACTTAAATTAAATGAAAGCCTATTGAATAAAAGTAGCTTAATAGTTTTAATGTTATTTTTTGAAGGCTTTTGGTGAGTCGACCATCACTGCATCCACGCCAATGTCTTTAGCAAATTGGTAGTCATCTTGATTATTGACACCAAACACGATGATATAGGCGTTACCATTTTTTCTAAAACAGTCGATGGCTTCTTTATCCCACGATAAGGTGGCAGGGGAGCGAGCTTCCCCAAGAGTATATTTCTCAACGACTTCAACTTTGCGATGTAATTCAAAGCCGTACCAGCGCGTGGTAGATTTGTCATTCTCAATAGAACATTTGTGGTCCATGACACTATTTGCCAGCATGGTGCGAGTCTCATCACGGCTTTCAAATAATTGTAACTGAGTAGAAAGAGGCTTCAGAGCTTTTAAAAATGCATCGTTAGTGGAATAAAAACGGACTTGGTTAAATGCGTTAGTTTTATTCAACAACGCCAAAATAGCTTGAGCTTGCGTATTAGGATCTGCATCTGGGGATTTTAAGTCGATATAAAAAATCGTATCGGGGTATTTTTTTAAAACATCTTCCAGTGTGACGATAGTGGTTTGTGCAGCGGGTAGTTGTTGGTTATTTTTCTGATTAAATTTATACGCCGCATTTATCTGGCTTAATTGTTTGGCGGAATAATCAGAAATAACGCCGCTTTTATCGGTTAATGCGTCTAAATCACTCGGGCGATACAGAACGAGTTGATTATCTTTACTGAGCTGAACAGTTAACCAAATTGCATCAGCTTTATTGCTTTTGGCTTGTTCGATCGCATAAAGCGTATTTTCAGGGGCATCTGCGGTACCTGCGCGGTGTGCCACAATTTGCGGCGTTAATGCAAAAGCGGATTGGCTAACCAAAAGCAGTAAACCTATCGCGGTGGATTTTTTGAACACTGACGTTGATATAATTTGCATTTGTATAATCCATAATAATAGAGAATTCAATGAACTAACATGAGATTGACCGAGTGGTTGTTGTAATATGTTCCATCAACTTTGTAAGCAATAAGCTTATAAATTAGGAGTAACTTTTTACTTTTTCGGTCATTTACAGTATTTCAGGAATACATTTCAATCAGATGAATAAGTTGCATGGCTAACAAAACAACTGTATATTTATTCAGTAATCATTGGTTGGGGCAGCTATCATGCGTAAAATTATTCATATTGATATGGATTGCTTTTTTGCTGCGATAGAGATGCGCGACGACCCAAAATTACGCAATGTTCCTCTTGCTGTCGGGGGGAGTGTAGACCGGCGTGGCGTATTGAGTACCGCAAATTATGAAGCGAGACGCTATGGCGTTCATAGTGCAATGTCGACGGCGTTGGCATTGAAACTATGCCCTCACCTGAAAGTCGTCCCCGGTCGTATGGCGGTCTATAAAGAAGTTTCCCATCATATTCGGCAAATATTTGCCCGCTATACCGATCTTATTGAGCCATTATCTTTAGATGAGGCCTATTTGGATGTGACTGATTGCCAACAGCTTCACGGCTCTGCCACGCTCATCGCTGAGGCTATCCGCCAACAAATTTTTGATGAGCTTCAGCTCACTGCTTCTGCGGGAATTGCCCCGATTAAATTCCTCGCCAAAATCGCCTCTGATATGAATAAGCCCAATGGGCAATTTGTGATCACGCCACAGGAATTACCGGCGTTTATTGCCACGCTGCCATTAAAAAAGATCCCCGGCGTTGGAAAAGTGACAGCGCAAAAACTTGCGGACATGGGGTTATTGAGCTGCGCGGATGTTCAGCGCTATGACATGCTGGCGTTGGTAAAAAGCATGGGTAAATTTGGACAGGCTCTGTGGGAGCGCTGTCATGGCATTGATGAACGAGCAGTAAATACTGAACGCTTACGTAAATCCGTTGGGGTAGAACGCACTCTCGCCAAAGATATTCATCAGTGGGAGGAGTGTTTACCTTTACTCGATACTTTATACGATGAGCTACATTTTCGCTTAGAGAAAGTGAAGCCAGATCTGCGTATTGCTCGCCAAGGTGTGAAATTAAAATTTGAGGATTTTCAGCAAACGACGCAAGAGCATGTTTATCCCATTATAGATAAGCAGGATCTTATTCGGTTGGCACAGCAGGCTTGGGAAAATCGGCGGGCAGGGCGAGGTGTCAGGTTAGTTGGCTTGCATGTGACATTGCAAAATCCGCAAATTGAAAGGCAGCTTTCATTACTTTTATAGGCTAAAAATAGGGTATAGGCTAAAAAATAGGGCCATAAACTGTCGCTTATAACCCTGATATTGACAGCTAAAAGCCGACTTAGTTTTTCACTGGGATAGCTTTTAAGATAGCAGTTAACAGTGTCCAGTATTGACCCACGCTCTCAATGTGAACGCGCTCATCTGGTGAGTGTGCACCACGGATGGTTGGTCCAATGGAGACCATATCCATTAATGGATAAGGCTTTTTGAACAGACCACACTCAAGACCTGCATGGATAACCATGATATTTGGAATTTTACCAAACAGTTTTTGGTAAGTGTCGCTAACAATATGCATGACTGGTGAGTCTGCATCTGGCTGCCAACCTGGGTATCCACCTTCAGCTTGGTGCTGAGCTTTTGCCAGTTTTGTCAGAGACGTCAGCATATTAACGACGTAGTTTTTACCAGAGTCGATTAACGAACGGATTAAGAAGATCACTTCGGCTTTGTCTTCAGTCATTTTCACAACGCCTTCGTTCAGCGAAGTTTCAACAACCCCTTTCACCACATCACTCATACGGATAACACCGCTTGGTGCAGAGTTCAGGAAGAAAACTAAACGTTGTTGGCAATCATCAGTCAGTGCTTTTAAGTCACTCGTTGTTTCATCTAGCAGTAAAACTAAGTTAGGTTCTACAGCGGCTAATTCATTTTTCAGAATGCCTTCGTAGCGAGTTCTTAATGCGGTTAACTCAGCGACTTTATCAGCTGGCACTGCGATGGTTACTTGGCCTTCGCGTGGAATCGCGTTGCGTAGAGTACCACCAGTGAATTCCAGCAGTTTTAAGCTTAAATCTTCAGCGTGACCCGCAACGAAACGCGCTAACAGTTTGTTTGCGTTACCTAAACCTAAGTGAATGTCACCACCAGAGTGACCGCCTTTAAGGCCTTTTAAGGTCATGCGGAAGGTTTTATAACCTTGTGGTAATGCTTCACGGGTTAAATCAAATGTCGCAGTGAAATCAACGCCACCTGCGCAACCCATGTAAATTTCGCCTTCTTCTTCTGAGTCAGTGTTGATCAGAATATCCGCTTGTAACCAGTTTGGTTGTAGACCGAAAGCGCCGTCCATACCGGTTTCTTCGGTCATGGTCAGTAATACTTCCAGTGGGCCGTGCTCAACGCTGTCATCCGCTAATACCGCTAATGCAGAAGCCATACCGATGCCGTTATCTGCACCTAATGTTGTGCCTTCGGCAGTAACCCACTCACCATTAATATAAGGGCGGATAGGATCTTTAGTGAAATCGTGCTCTGTGTCGTTATTTTTTTGCGGCACCATGTCTAAGTGAGCTTGCAGTACAACAGGCTTGCGGTTTTCGTAGCCTGTAGTCGCTGGTTTACGGATTAAGATATTACCAACTTGGTCGCGCTCAACGTGAAAACCTTTCCCTTTAGACCATTCCATGATGTGGGCGGCTAAAGCTTCTTCGTGTTTTGATGGGTGAGGGATGGAGCAGATTTTAGCGAAAATATCCCACAATGGTTGTGGTTTTAGCGTTGATAATTGTGACACGTTCTTCTCCTTGGCACTTTGATCGTAATCTTTCCGTCATATTTCAAGCTGGGGATTGGCTTACATCCAAAACAATTAACTGACGGCGTTGGTCGCTTAATTTAAGATTGCACTTAAGTGTAATGACTCAGGTTTTAAGCGGTTTTATGTATTGATTCAGCATAACACTTTCTATCGAATAATGGAGAGCGCTAATAAGAATAATTCATTTAGTGGGATGGTTTCGCTGGTTTTTCCTGCGTCAAATCACTATAATCTCGCGCAACCTTTTTTCCGCAAGACACATTTCTGTTTTACTCACCTTCGGGACCCGAATTTTATGAGCGAAAAATATGTCGTAACGTGGGATATGTTGCAAATACATGCCCGTAAACTCGCACAACGTTTATTACCAGCAAAACAATGGACTGGTATCATCGCAGTTAGCCGTGGTGGTTTAGTCCCAGGCGCACTGTTAGCGCGTGAGCTGGGTATTCGTCATGTTGACACCGTTTGTATCTCTAGCTATGACCATGACAACCAACGCGAATTGAATGTAATCAAACGCGCTGAAGGCGATGGTGAAGGCTTTATCGTGATTGACGATTTAGTGGATACTGGTGGCACAGCGAAAGCTATCCGCGATATGTATCCAAAAGCACACTTTGTGACTATCTTTGCAAAACCAGCAGGTCGCCCATTAGTGGATGATTATGTGGTTGATATCCCACAAAACACTTGGATTGAACAGCCTTGGGATATGGGCGTTGTGTTTATCGATCCTCTGTGCGAACAAGATAAGTAGTCCGAACGAAATAATTTAAATCTGTTTAGCCGTGATAGGTCGCGTTTGTTTGATAAAAACAACACATTATTACCTAAGTGATTTGAGCTAAACACGATATGATAGAGGGGAGTGCGAAATGCACTCCCTTTTTGTTTATGTGACAGATTTAATAGGTAAAAGTAGGGAACCCACATGACTCAGCAAAATTTATCCGAAAAACTTTTTAAACCTCGCGTTAGACAAGTTGAAACATCAACGTTGGTTTCTTATTCCTCTCATACTTTGTCCCAATTAGAGAACCACAGTGTATTAAGTGGCTCTTCGCATAATCATTGGTATCGTACTCTCAACCGTTTAATGTGGATTTGGCGTGGTATTGATGCGATTGAGATTGAAGAAGTTTTAAGCCGCATTGCTATTTCAGATGCTAAACGTAGCCGTGAAGAATGGCTTGATACGGTTATTGGTAATCGCCGTGGTAATTGGTGCTTTGAATGGTCCCATCAAGCCATGCACTGGCAGCAAAAAGCCTTAGAATTTGAAAAAGGTCAGGAAGCGTGCGATGCGTGGTTGCGTGCCGCTAACTTATACAGCATTGCGGCATACCCGTTTATTAAAGGGGATGAGCTGGCGGATCAAGCGATTGTGTTAGCCTGTAAAGCTTATGATAGTGCGGCAAAATTCTCACAGTACCAATTGAAAAAAATCCCATTCAAAGTTGATGGTGGTAAAGAAGTCTGTGGCTTTTTGCACATACCATCGAATGTTCAAGGTCCTTATCCTACGGTAATGGTCTGTGGCATGCTGGATAGTCTACAGACAGATTACAGCCGCTACTTTCGAGAATATTTAGAGCCTCGCGGTATTGCGATGCTAACGCTGGATATGCCATCCATCGGTTATTCTGGCAAGTACTGCCTTTCGCAAGAAACCAGTACATTGCATGAACAAATTGTTCGTCAGCTCGACACCATCCCATGGATTGACCACACACGATTTGCAATCACCGGGATCCGTTTTGGCGCGAATATCGCCGTTCGCTTAGCGTATATGTGCCCAGATAAAATCAAAGCCGTTGCGGTGATTGGCCCTATCGTCCATAGCCTATTACATGAAGAAAAATATCAAAAAGATATCCCCCGTATGGTGCTGGATGTTTTTGCTAGCCGCTTAGGAATTTATCAAGTTGATGGTCAATCATTACGCCATGAGCTCAGCTGTTATTCACTGCGTAATCAAGGCCTGTTGGGACGCCGTAACCAAGTACCGATGATGTCAGTATGTTTTAAAAATGATCCCTACAGTCCGAAAGCGGATTCAGATTTAATAGCGCGTTCATCTATGGATAGTCATTTATTGACGTTACCAAGTAGCCCTATTTTAGAGGCTTTCGAGCGATCCATGTCAGATACAACCAAATGGTTAGAAAGTAAAATATTATAATTGTATTGAATAGCTTGCTTATTTTTTAACATTTGTTAAAAAGGGATCTTCCCAAGAAGGAGATCCTTAATATGGCGTTACCGACTGATTACACAAATGGAAAATTTTTAAAGAAATTTGCTGCGATAGGGCCTTATTTACGTGAGCAACAATCTATCAAAAACTGCTACTTTTTTGATAGCTTGGTTGTCTGTGTTAATGCAAATATTGCGCCTGAAAAACGAGAGTTTTGGGGATGGTGGTTAGAATTAGCCTCCACGGATGAAGGGTTCGAATTTGCTTATAAATTAGGGATCTACAATAATCAGGGAAATTGGCAAGCAAAAACCTTGAAAGATGCCGCAACAACGGATGCCGTTGAAAAGAACCTGCATGCCTTCCATCAACGCCTTTCCCAGCAATTATCCGCTCTAGAATTAAGCTTGTTCCCATCCCCCTTAATGACAGAATTAAAGCTGGAATTAAGCGCATAAAATTGTTTTAAACCAACTTTTGTTTAATTTTGCGTTATGCCTGTTGGCATAACGCGCATCTCCTGATAAAACTGATACCCACTTTGTATTTATTAATCCTAATGGCAGAAAAAAGATGAAAAATAGCCAAACACTCGTGGTCAAACTTGGCACAAGTGTCTTAACAGGGGGCTCACGTCGTTTAAATCAAGCTCATATCGTTGAGTTGGTTCGACAGTGTGCGCAGCAATATGAAAAAGGTCACCGAATTATTATTGTCACGTCTGGCGCAATTGCCGCAGGGCGTGAACATCTCAATTACCCCGAACTGCCGGCCACCATTGCATCTAAACAGTTGCTGGCGGCGGTCGGTCAAAGTCGTTTGATCCAATTATGGGAAAGGCTTTTTTCCATCTATGGTATTCACATTGGGCAAATGCTATTAACGCGTGCAGATCTTGAAGATCGCGAACGTTTTTTAAATGCGCGAGACACACTGCAAGCGCTGTTAGATAACGGTATTATTCCGGTGATCAACGAAAACGATGCAGTGGCGACAGCCGAAATTAAAGTGGGGGATAATGATAACTTATCCGCACTTGCTGCCATTCTTGGTGATGCAGATAAACTACTGTTATTAACCGATATTGAAGGCCTTTACGACGCGGATCCACGCAGTAATCCGAACGCAAAACTAATCCCTGAAGTTCACGGCATTAATGATGATTTACGCCGTATGGCAGGGGATAGCGTAACGGGCTTAGGCACCGGTGGAATGGCAACAAAATTACAGGCGGCTGATGTTGCTGGCCGTGCTGGGATTGACGTGTTTATTGCCGCGGGCAATAAACCGGATGTCATCAATTCAGTGATTGAAAATATCCCTGTGGGAACCCGTTTTTATGGGCAGAAAAACCCAATGGAAAACCGTAAGCGCTGGATTTTTGGCGCTCCAGCGGCGGGGGATGTTTATATTGATGATGGCGCGCAGTTGGCGATCACCGAAAAAGGTAGCTCATTATTGCCAAAAGGCATTAAGAAAATAGAAGGCGATTTCTCCCGTGGCGCAGTGATCCGTATTCGCAATATGGCAGGCAAAGATTTGGCACATGGCGTAAGCCACTATAATAGTGATGCGCTCAGAATGATTGCCGGTCATCATTCCCAAGATATTGGTAAAATCCTTGGCTATGAACATGGCTCAGTTGCCGTTCATCGCGACGATATGATAGTGAGTTAATTATGTTAGAACAAATGGGTAAGGCGGCGCGCGAAGCGTCATGGCAGTTGGCTCAATTCAATACCAAACAAAAAAATAGTGCGCTTGAGCAAATTGCTGACCTCTTAGAGCAAAAGAGTGCCAGTATTTTAGCAGCTAACCAGCTGGATATGGCTCAAGCTCAGCAAAGTGGTATGAGCGAAGCATTACAAGATCGTTTATTACTGACCCAAGCGCGCTTAAAAAGCATCGCGGATGACGTCAGAAAAGTGTGCCAGTTAGCTGATCCGGTAGGGCAAGTCCTTGATGGTAGCGAGTTAGATAGCGGGTTAAATTTACAACGTCGTCGTGTTCCGTTAGGGGTTATTGGCGTGATCTATGAAGCCCGCCCTAATGTGACTGTGGATGTCGCTTCTTTATGTTTAAAAACGGGAAATGCGGTCATTCTGCGTGGCGGAAAAGAGACGCATAATACCAATCTTGCTGTGGTAGAGGTTATTCAGCAAGCGCTGAAAAATAGTGGGCTGCCAGCCAATGCGGTACAGGCAATCAATAATCCTGATCGTGAATTAGTGGCTCAATTATTAAAATTGGATCGCTATGTGGATATGCTGATCCCTCGCGGCGGTGCGGGTTTACATAAATTATGTCGCGAGCAATCTACAATCCCGGTGATCACTGGCGGAATTGGTGTTTGCCATACTTTTGTAGATGACTCTGTGGATTTTGATAAGGCACTGAGTGTCATTACTAATGCTAAAGTTCAGCGTCCAAGTGCATGTAATTCATTGGAAACACTGTTGGTTCATGAAGACATTGCCGCGAGTTTCTTACCGCGTTTAAGTGAAAAAATGGCTCAGCAGCAAGTGACATTACATGCCAGCGAGAAAGCAATGACATTCTTGAAAGATGGCGCTGCTAAAGTGGTTCCTGTTCAAGCGGAAAACTTAGTTGATGAATGGCTATCTTTGGACTTGAACGTTGAGATTGTTTCAGGGATTGATGCCGCTATCGAACATATTCGTCATTATGGTACTGCACACTCTGACGCCATCTTAACGGAGTCTATTCGCCAAGCGGATTACTTTGTGCAGCGTGTGGACTCGGCTGCGGTATACGTTAATGCCAGCACCCGTTTTACCGATGGTGGGCAGTTTGGACTCGGTGCTGAAGTGGCAGTGAGCACCCAAAAACTCCATTCCCGTGGGCCGATGGGGTTAGATGCTCTGACAACCTATAAATGGATTGGTTACGGTGACTTTTTAAGTCGCCCATAATTTAACCATAATAATATTGAGCCACACTGCGTGTGGCTTTATTTTTTTAGACTATTCGCCATTTTGGCTAACCTGCTAGAAGCATGTGTATGGCAAATTTATCATAGTAATCATGATGATGGGATGAATATCGATGTTCTACATTATTGGGCCTAGAGGCTCAGGAAAAACAACGATTGGTAAGAAGCTCGCAGAAAACACGGGTTACCAGTTTATTGATACCGACAAACTTATTTTAGAACACGCGGGAATGAGCATTGCTGACATTGTCCAGCAACAAGGTTGGGACTATTTTCGTCAGTTAGAAAGCCAAATTCTTGCTTCAATCGAACCACAAAAAGCCATTGTTTCAACAGGGGGCGGTATTATTTTAGCCTCTGAAAATCAGCAGGTTATGCGGGATAATGGAACGGTCATTTATTTACGTTCCACGCCTGAAATCCTCGCACAGCGGCTGGCGGCAGAGCCTCAAGCAGAACAGCGACCGAGCTTAACGGGAAAATCATTGCTTGAAGAAATTGAAGAGGTGATGAAGCAGCGTGATCCTATCTATTTATCGACTGCGCACCACGTTATTGATGCCAATCAATCCATTGATGCTATCATTAACCAGATCGCAAATTTGAGATAAATATTTGGTATACCAATGCCTTTAGGAATAAACCCCTTAATGAGGCGCATTGGTGACGAGATAATTAATGTAGTATCTAATTGTTAATCAATAGATAAAATTATCACCATAAGAAAGGGAATCATTATGTTGGCAAAGATAATAAAAAAAGTACTGAAGTTTTTGTTTCGTGTCGAAGTCATTGGCAATCCAAATGAGTTCAATCAAGACAAATGTATCATTACGCCAAACCATGTCTCTTTTCTTGATGGTGTGTTGATTGCGCTATTCTTACCAGTAAAACCTGTATTTGCTATGTACAGCACAGTGGCAACGCCTAAGATGATCAAGCGTCTTAAGCCTTATGCCGATGTTGTTGCATTAGATCCAAAGAACCCGTTGGGCCTCAGACACTTAGTTCGTGAAGTGGACAAAGGTCGCCCAATCGTTATTTTCCCAGAAGGCCGCATTTCTGTTCATGGCTCTTTAATGAAGATCTATGAAGGTGCGGCTTTTGTCGCTGCCAAATCAGGGGCAAAAATTGTCCCTATTCGTATTGATGGTGCGGAGCGAAGTTACTTTGGGCGCTTAAAAGGGGTTATCCCGTTAAAGTGGTTCCCGAAAATCAAGTTACACATCCTGCCTGCTGAAGCCATTCCTATGCCGGATGCGCCTCGTGCAGTTGAGCGCAGAGCATTAGCGGGTGAACACCTTTACCAAATCATGAAAGCGGCACGTATGGCAAGCCGCCCGCAAATGACGTTAGTCGAAGCCTTTATTGATAGTATTGAGCGTTACGGACGTCGTTCTCGCTGCATTGAAGATATCGCTTTTAAAGAAGATAACTATCAAGGATTACTGAAAAAATCTCTTGGTGTTGGGCGAATTATCGAACGCTATACTCATGAAAATGAACGTGTCGGGCTATTACTACCCAATGCGACAGTGACCGCCGCGGCGATTTTTGGCTGCTTAATGCGTGGTCGTGTGCCTGCAATGCTGAACTACACGGCGGGAAGCCACGGGATCAGTAATGCTTTGAAAGCGTCAACGGCGAAAGTGGTCTTTACTTCAAGACAATTTTTGGAAAAAGGGAAACTGACTCATATTCCTGAGCAAGTGCCCGAAGCCACGTGGATTTACCTCGAAGATTTAAAAGATACTGTCACTTTTCAAGATAAGTGGTGGATTGTTAAGCACTTATTTTCACCACGTAACGCTATTGTTCCCCGTAACGTGGATGACGAAGCCATTGTATTATTTACCTCTGGTTCTGAAGGGACGCCAAAAGGCGTAGTACATAGTCATCGTAGCTTAATGGCTAACGTTGAACAGATCAAAACCATTGCCGATTTTACGCCGCGTGACCGTTTTATGTCATCACTGCCGTTATTCCACGCATTTGGATTAACCGTTGGGTTATTTATCCCGCTGTTTTCTGGGAGCCGCGTCTTCCTATATCCAAGTCCGTTACATTACCGAATTATTCCTGAATTGGTATATGACCGAAATTGTACCGTTCTGTTTGGAACCTCAACATTCTTAGGCAATTATGCACGTTTTGCCCATCCGTATGATTTTGCAAGAGTTCGTTATGTTGTGGCTGGCGCAGAAAAACTGTCAGATAAAACCAAGAAAATTTGGTACGAAAAATTTGGTATCCGTATTCTTGAAGGTTATGGCGTGACGGAGTGTGCGCCAATAGTCTCTATTAATGTTCCTATGGCGGCGAAAGAAGGCTCTGTAGGGCAGATTTTACCCAGTATGGAAGCCCGTATTATTCCATTACCGGGTATTGAACACGGTGGAAAACTTCAACTGAAAGGCCCAAATATAATGAAGGGTTATTTACGTGTAGAAGCGCCGGGCGTGTTAGAGGAGCCAAAAGCGGAAAATGCTCAGGGCGAGATAGAACTAGGCTGGTATGACACTGGGGATATTGTTGAGTTAGACAATAAAAACTTCTGTACCATTAAAGGACGAGTGAAGCGCTTTGCTAAACTCGCTGGCGAAATGGTTTCTCTTGAAAGTATTGAACAAATGGTGGCTGAGATCTCTCCAAGCTGCGACCATGGTGTTGTGACCAAACCCGACAGTAGCAAAGGGGAAGCGTTGGTGTTATTTACCACGGATAAGGATCTTGACCGAGGTGCATTATCTGCCGCAGCGAAAGGTAAAGGTTTAACCGAATTAGCGGTTCCTCGGGATATTCGTTGGGTTAAAGCCTTACCAGTATTAGGTAGCGGAAAAACGGATTTTGTGACATTAAAACAGATGGCGTTAACAGGGGAATAATATGCAGGAAAGCACACCAAATACGCCACTGATGAGCACCGGAATGAAAGCCGTTCTGGCGTCTCAGTTTCTTTCTGCATTTGCAGATAACGCGTTATTATTCGCGATATTAGCGCAGCTAAAAGCGGAATTTTACCCAGAATGGAGCCATCCAATTCTACAAATGGTGTTTGTCTTCACCTATATTGTGCTGGCACCATTTGTGGGGCAAATTGCGGATAGATTTTCTAAAGGCCGCGTGATGCTGTTTTCCAACATATTTAAATTTATTGGGGCATTGGGGATCTGCTTAGGGGTTAATCCATTCCTCTGTTACGGGTTAGTCGGTGTCGGTGCCGCCGCATATTCTCCAGCAAAATACGGTATTTTGGGTGAACTTACAGACGGCGATAATTTAGTCAAAGCTAACGGACTAATGGAAGCCTCTACGATCGCAGCGATTTTAGTGGGTTCTGTGGTTGGCGGTATGCTCTCTGACATTAACCTACTATTGGCATTGGGAACTTGTTCTTTACTGTATGCGCTCGCGGTCATTGTTAACTTTTTTATTCCCCACTTAGCGGCCGCAAGACCAGGAACAGGATGGAATTTCAAACAGTTGGTGGGGGATTTCTTCTCCGCCTGTCGTATTTTATGGGCAAATCAAGAAAGTCGTTTTTCCCTTGTGGGCACCAGCATGTTTTGGGGCGCAGGGGTAACATTGCGTTTCTTGCTGGTGGCATGGGTGCCAGTAGCTTTAGGATTGCAAGATAATACAACCCCAACCATTTTGAATGCGATGGTGGCGGTGGGTATTGTTGTCGGGGCTGGGTTGGCGGCGAAATTTATCACCTTAAAAACGGTTTATCGCTGTATTCCAGCAGGGATTGTGATTGGGGTTATGGTGGTTTTCCTTTCACTGCAAACTAATATTATTCCTTCATATTTTATTTTGATGGTATTAGGGATTTTTGGTGGGTTATTTGTGGTTCCACTGAATGCTTTGCTTCAAGAGAAAGGTAAAGAAACGGTCGGAGCAGGTAATGCCATCGCAGTACAAAATCTCGGTGAAAACAGTGCCATGCTATTAATGCTAGGGTTATATTCTCTGGCGATAAAGGTCGGGTTCTCGGTCGTGAGCGTAGGTGTCGGTTTTGGCGTGGTATTCGCAATTGCGATTGCAGGGCTATGGATTTGGGATCGCGCTCGTAAGAAAACAGCATAATGGTGAATAACCGAATGATAGATGAGAAGCAACTCGAAATATTAAGTATTCAGTTAGGACAGCGTTTACTGCAACTTGATAAAACAGTGACGGCAGCGGAATCCTGTACTGGTGGATGGATTTCCAAAGTGTTGACGGATATAGCAGGCAGCTCAGCTTATTTTAACCGTGGGTTTGTAACTTACAGTAATGAAGCCAAGCATCAAATGATTGGGGTAATGAATGACTCATTAACGCGTTTTGGTGCAGTGAGTCAGCAAGTTGTTCAAGAAATGGCGCTTGGTGCATTAAATGAAGCTCAGGCAGACTTTGCGATGTCAGTCAGTGGCATTGCTGGACCGGGCGGCGGTAGCGAAGATAAACCTGTCGGGACAGTTTGGTTTGGTTTTGCATTAAAGCAGGCCAATGGTACTGTGGATGTTGTGACTCGTCATCAGATATTCGAAGGTGATAGGTATCAAGTTCGTTTGCAATCAACAGGTTATTCGCTGGAAACGCTTTTACAGTTAATATCTGAAAAATTTTCTTGATACTGTATGATTATACAGTATACTTAGTTTCAACAAATCGAATTCAATCGTTTTATTCGCAATGGTTACCACCATTGCCTTAGGGAGTGAACATGGCTATTGATGAAAACAAACAAAAAGCACTTGCTGCGGCATTAGGTCAAATCGAAAAGCAATTCGGTAAAGGCTCCATTATGCGTCTTGGTGAAGACCGCACAATGGATGTTGAAACCATTTCAACAGGCTCTTTATCTCTTGACGTTGCTTTAGGTGCGGGTGGTTTGCCATTAGGGCGTATTGTTGAAATCTACGGTCCTGAATCTTCAGGTAAAACGACATTAACTCTGCAAGTTATTGCAGCAGCTCAACGTAGTGGTAAAACTTGTGCGTTTATTGATGCCGAACACGCGCTTGACCCTATCTACGCGAAAAAATTAGGCGTTGATATTGATAACCTTCTGTGTTCCCAACCAGATACGGGTGAGCAAGCGTTAGAGATCTGTGATGCATTAACTCGCTCTGGTGCAGTAGACGTGATCATCGTTGACTCCGTTGCAGCATTAACACCAAAAGCTGAAATTGAAGGCGAAATCGGTGATTCTCATATGGGCCTTGCGGCGCGTATGATGAGCCAAGCAATGCGCAAATTAGCGGGTAACCTGAAAAATTCAAATACTTTACTGATTTTCATCAACCAGATCCGTATGAAGATTGGTGTGATGTTTGGTAACCCAGAAACCACGACTGGTGGTAACGCGCTGAAATTCTACGCTTCTGTCCGTTTAGATATCCGCCGTATTGGTGCTGTGAAAAACGGTGAAGAAATTGTTGGTAGCGAAACTCGCGTTAAAGTTGTGAAAAACAAAGTCGCGGCGCCATTTAAACAAGCTGAATTCCAAATCCTCTATGGTGAAGGAATCAATACCTTCGGTGAGCTGATTGACTTAGGTGTTAAACATAAGCTGATTGAAAAAGCGGGTGCTTGGTACAGCTATAACGGCGACAAAATTGGTCAAGGTAAAGCGAACTCGACAACTTACCTGAAAGAACATCCTGAAGTTGCACAAGAAATTGATAAAAAGCTGCGTGATTTATTATTAAACCACACAGGTGAATTTAACAGTGTAGCAACTGATTTCATCAGTGATTCTGATGAAGAAGAGGTTCCAGAAGAATTTTAATTCAACGCTAACGTGTTGAAATAAATTGATATCAAAAGCGCCATTCTTAATTGATTGGCGCTTTTTTGTTTCTGCCTATCACAATAATAGTTTATTGCACAGTTTTTCTGTGGAAAAATACCCTAGCCAGAGGTATAAACATACTTTCAGAAAATATTCAGACGCTTTACAATGAAAGCCGCGAATGGATGTATCTATATTTTACTTCTATACAAAGAGACTTTATCTTATCAGTCACTTTTTAATCGGAGAGTTGATTAGAGGTGATGTTACATTCCATCTCAACAATTCGTAATTCTGTTTCCAGCTTGATATCGGGATAAATATGAGTAAAAGCACCGCTGAGATCCGTCAAGCGTTTCTCGACTTTTTCCATACGAAAGGTCATCAGGTGGTAGCCAGCAGTTCGCTAGTGCCAAATAATGACCCAACACTATTGTTCACTAACGCAGGGATGAACCAGTTCAAAGATGTATTTCTTGGTCTGGATAAACGAGCATATTCCCGAGCGACAACCGCACAACGTTGTGTACGTGCAGGTGGTAAACATAACGACTTAGAAAACGTGGGCTATACCGCTCGCCACCACACATTCTTTGAAATGCTAGGTAATTTTAGCTTCGGTGATTATTTTAAACACGATGCTATTCGCTTTGCATGGGAACTTTTAACCAGCGAACAGTGGTTTAACCTACCAAAAGAAAGACTGTGGGTTACTGTATACGCGACTGACGATGAAGCTTACGATATTTGGAACAAAGAAATTGGTGTTCCTGTCGAGCGTATTATTCGCATTGGTGATAACAAAGGCGCTCCTTACGCATCTGACAACTTCTGGCAGATGGGTGACACAGGGCCTTGCGGGCCTTGTACCGAAATTTTCTTTGACCATGGCGATCATATCTGGGGTGGTCCTCCAGGAAGCCCTGAAGAAGATGGCGACCGCTATATTGAAATCTGGAACCTCGTCTTTATGCAGTTCAACCGTCAATCTGACGGTACCATGGAGCCGCTACCAAAACCGTCTGTAGATACAGGCATGGGGCTGGAGCGTATTTCTGCGGTTCTGCAACACGTGAATTCTAACTATGAAATCGATATTTTCCGCGAACTGATTGCTGCAGCAGCAGAAGCGACAGGTGCAACTGACTTGTCCAACAAATCTCTGCGCGTTATTGCTGACCATATTCGTTCATGCGCGTTCTTGGTGAGCGATGGCGTAATTCCATCCAACGAAGGTCGTGGTTACGTTTTACGTCGTATTATTCGCCGTGCGGTACGTCATGGTTATATGCTGGGTGCGAAAGAAACGTTCTTCTATAAATTAGTTTCTACCCTAATTAAAGTGATGGGACCTGCTGCAGAAGAGCTACAGCGTCAACAAGCTTTAGTTGAGAAAGTATTAAAAACTGAAGAAGAACAGTTTGCGCGTACTTTAGAGCGCGGTCTGCAATTATTAGATGAAGAGTTGGCATCACTGAAAGGCGATACGCTAGATGGTGAAACCGCATTCCGTCTCTATGATACTTATGGATTCCCGTTAGATTTAACGGCGGACGTATGCCGCGAGCGCAACCTCAAAGTAGATGAAGAAGGCTTTGAGCGTGCAATGGAAGACCAGCGTCGTCGTGCGAGAGAATCAAGCGGCTTCGGTGCAGACTATAACGCCCTGATCAAAGTTGATAAACACAGTGAATTCTCTGGCTATCAGCATGATGAACAGCAAGCGACTATCACAGCATTATATAAAGATGGTCAGCCGGTTGATTCCCTGCAGGCGGGTGATGAAGGGTTAGTGATCCTTGATAAAACGGCATTCTACGCAGAATCTGGTGGTCAAGTTGGTGATACTGGTGTTCTCAAAAATGACAGCGCTAGCTTTACTGTGACTGATACCCAAAAATATGGTCAAGCAATTGGTCATGTGGGTAAGGTTGAATCAGGTTCATTAGTTGTTAACCATCGAATTGCGGCTATAGTCAATAGTGAAAGACGTAATGCTATTCGTTTAAACCACTCGGCGACTCACTTATTACATGCAGCATTACGCCAAGTCTTAGGCGAGCACGTTTCTCAAAAAGGCTCGTTGGTGAATGACAAGTATCTCCGTTTTGACTTCTCTCATTTTGAAGCGATGACACAACAGCAACTGCGTCAAGTGGAAGATATTGTGAACGCTCAGATCCGTCAAAACTCAGAAATTGAAACTGAGTTGATGGATTTAGAGGGGGCGAAAGCGAAAGGGGCTATGGCATTATTCGGTGAAAAATATGAAGAGCGCGTACGTGTTCTGAGTATGGGTGATTTCTCCATCGAATTATGTGGTGGTACACATGCTAGTCGCACAGGGGATATTGGCCTATTCAGTATCTTAAGTGAGTCTGGTACCGCTGCAGGGGTTCGTCGTATCGAAGCGACAACTGGTGCAGCTGCGATGGAGCACTTACATACTCAGTCAGAACAACTTTCTGCGATTGCTCACCTGTTAAAAGGTGACGTAAATAGCTTAGTTGAGAAAGTTAAAGCTGCATTGGATAAATCACGAAATCTTGAAAAAGAGATTTTGCAATTAAAAGATCAGCAAGCCTCTCAAGAAAGTGCTTCACTGGGTAGTAAAGCGAAAGATGTTAAAGGTATCAAACTATTAGTTAGTCAATTAAGCGATACTGATCCTAAACTATTGAGAACAATGGTCGATGATCTAAAAAATCAGCTGAAATCGGCGATTATCGTGCTTTCAACCACAAGTGGTGATAAAGTCAGTATAATTGTTGGTGTGACTAATGATTTGACTGCTAAAATTAAAGCAGGTGATTTGGTATCCTACGTTGCTCAACAAGTAGGCGGTAAAGGTGGCGGTCGACCAGACATGGCGATGGCTGGAGGTACTGACGTAAGCGCATTACCAACAGCGATGGAAAGTGTCGAACAATGGGTTGATTCTAAACTGTAATTGCTGCGAAGTTACCCCATTTTAGTGGGGTAACTTTAATCTGTTGCAGCATTGTTAATATGTTGCCGGTAGTGTTATATTTTGCTTGTAAATAATTAGAATTATTGCCTTGATGGCATCAATGCTTTAGGTGAATGTCATTGCTTTACGTTTTCACGGTGTGTGATGGACAATAGCGGGGAATACCTAGAGACCCGACTCTTTTAATATTTCAAGGAGCAAAGAATGCTTATTCTGACTCGTCGAGTTGGTGAAACACTCATGATAGGCGATGAGGTAACAGTGACCGTATTGGGCGTAAAAGGCAACCAAGTACGTATTGGTGTTAATGCCCCAAAAGAAGTTTCTGTTCACCGTGAAGAAATTTATCAACGGATCCAGGCCGAAAAGACTCAACCAGACAATCAATAATAATGAATAAGCGTCCAGTGAGTTATCACACAGCAATAATGGGCGCTTGTCTTTCTCTTTTTTATCTTTAGTGATTCCCTAATTTTTCTATTCTTTAATTGGCTTAACACATTATGTTAGTGTTGAGCGCTATCTCTTTGAATGAATCCACCTTTCTTCCTGTACTATTTTCATACTGCTAAGCTACACGCTATCAACTTTCTCCATTTTTTCCTGAATTTTTTATAATAAGATTGAAGATAATAAAAGGGCAAAAAAGCACGGAAACATCGCTTTTTCGGTGTTAAACTAATCATCTTGCTTGTGAAATGTGCAAACGATCATTGGAATGCAAAAAGTTTGGAAAAATTGTTTGACTTCTAAGTCTAGGAAAGTAATATGTGCGCCACACAGAGACGAGATGTTTAAACAAAAACAAATCGCATGTGACTAAAATATGGTGAGGTGGCCGAGAGGCTGAAGGCGCTCCCCTGCTAAGGGAGTATGCGGTCAAAAGCTGCATCGAGGGTTCGAATCCCTCCCTCACCGCCATTTTAGGCTCTGCATCCGTAGCTCAGCTGGATAGAGTACTCGGCTACGAACCGAGCGGTCGGAGGTTCGAATCCTCCCGGATGCACCATTTTCTACCTTATGAGTAAAACTGATAGGGTGATGTTTTAGTTTATAGCGAACTAAAGCAAAAGTAGTTTAGATTTAATATGGTTTTAAAGCTAACAAGATTTACAACCATAAATATTGAAGTAGATTTTGATTAAGCAGTATTGAGAGAGAAGTACGTATTGCACTAAAATGCATCCGTAGCTCAGCTGGATAGAGTACTCGGCTACGAACCGAGCGGTCGGAGGTTCGAATCCTCCCGGATGCACCATCTCTTAAACATTTCTGTCAGTATCAATAATTCTGTCATCAATTCAATGAATCCAAATTACTGCTGTAGTTATACAGCATCGATTGATAATCGACAAATTCTGCATCCGTAGCTCAGCTGGATAGAGTACTCGGCTACGAACCGAGCGGTCGGAGGTTCGAATCCTCCCGGATGCACCATCATTAAGAAACTCCTCAATCTGAGGAGTTTTTTTTTGCCTAAAATCCTAATTTGCTATCTTCCTTCCTTTTCTTTCTGTTTTCTCATCGGGTAAACCACACATCTAGACAGCGACAATTTATGTGATTTAAGCTAAAGTAATCACCTTATTAAAATAAAACTAAATCACAGGCGGGAGGTCGATTTGATCCCGGACGTATCAAAAGCGCTCTCATGGTTAGAAGCGCACCCGGAAATTCTCAATGGCATTCAACGCGGTATTGAGCGTGAAACACTACGCGTGACACCTCAAGGTGCGTTAGCCGAGACATTACATCCAGATGAGCTGGGGAAAGCCCTTACCCATAAATGGATCACCACGGATTTTGCGGAATCCTTACTCGAATTTATTACTCCTGTAGATAAAAGCATTAGCCACAACTTGGCTTTTTTGCGGGATCTGCATCGCTATACGGCACGTCATTTACACGATGAAAGAATGTGGCCGTTAAGTATGCCTTGCTTTATTGCAAGTGAAGATAAGATCACATTAGCGCAATACGGTAGCTCCAATGTGGGGCAGTTTAAAACGCTGTATCGTGAAGGGTTAAAAAACCGCTATGGGGCATTAATGCAAACCATCGCGGGTGTTCACTATAATTTCTCATTTCCAATTGAGTTTTGGAAAGCGTGGGCGGGTGTTGAAGATGCAGAAAGCGGAAAGGAAAAAATTTCTGAAGGCTATTTACGTCTAATCAGAAACTACTATCGCTTTGGTTGGGTGATCCCATACTTATTTGGCGCATCTCCCGCTATTTGCGGCTCTTTCTTAAAGAACAGAGAAACCACACTGAACTTTAACAAGACCGAGTGCGGTACTTATTATCTGCCTTACGCAACGTCATTGAGAATGAGCGATTTAGGTTACACCAATAAATCTCAGAGTGATTTAAATATTACGTTTAACCACCTTGACGAATATGTGGAAAATCTGAAAAAAGCCATTCACAAGCCTTCCGCTGAATTTGAAAAGCTGGGCGTGAAAAAAGATGGCAAGTACGTTCAGTTGAACACCAATGTGCTACAGATCGAGAATGAGCTGTATGCGCCAATTCGTCCGAAGCGTGTCCCTCAAGGTAACGAATCGCCTTCTGATGCATTATTACGTGGTGGTATCGAATACATTGAAGTTCGCTCCCTCGATATCAATCCATTTAGCCCTATTGGGGTTAATGAAACCCAAGCTCGCTTTGTAGATTTATTCCTTATTTGGTGCGTGCTTGCAGATGCCCCGGAAATGAATGTTCAAGAGTTGGATTGCTGCCGCAAAAACTGGAGCCGTGTGATCCTTGAAGGTCGTAAACCGGAGCAGGTGATTGGCTTTGGCTGTGGTAGCGAGCTCAAACCATTGGTTGAAGTGGGACAAACGTTGTTTAAAGATCTGATCCGTGTGGCTGAAGTTTTGGATACCTGCTGTGATGCAAAATACAAAGATGTGTGTCATCAGTTTGTCGCCATGTTTGAAGATCCAAACTTGACCTATTCAGCGCTGGTGATGGACGAAATGCTGGAAAAAGGTATCGGTGGCTATGGGTTAGAATTAGCTGAAAAATACTATCAGCAGTTAATTAATGAACCTTATGAAGTGATCACTGAAGAACAGTTTGAACAAGCACGTTTGGCTTCAATTGAGAAGCAGAAGCGAATGGAGCAAGATCAGAGCGAAAGCTTTGAAGAGTATCTTAAGATCCACGCAGGACGCTAAAAGAAAATGGCCACAACGAGGTGGCCAAATAAAAAATCTTTTAAAGAATTAGGGATGATAACAATTTGCGCGTCTTTCACATATTAAGACTCTGCATTTTTGGATTAGTTTCATTTTTTTTAAATTATTTTTTTGGAGGTCATGAAATGCCGTTATTAGACAGTTTTACTGTGGATCATACGCGTATGGCTGCTCCTGCTGTTCGTGTAGCGAAAACGATGACAACGCCTCATGGAGACACTATCACCGTATTCGATTTACGCTTTACAGTTCCAAATAAAGAAGCAATGACAGAAAAAGGAACGCATACGCTAGAGCACCTTTTTGCTGGCTTCATGCGAGATCACCTTAATGGTAACGGTGTTGAAATCATCGATATTTCGCCAATGGGATGCCGTACAGGCTTCTATATGAGCTTGATTGGTCAACCGGATGAACAACGTGTTGCAAAAGCTTGGAAGGCCTCTATGCAAGATGTACTGCATGTGCAAGACCAAAACAAGATCCCAGAGCTTAATGTGTACCAATGTGGTACTTACATGATGCACTCTCTTGAAGAAGCTCAGCAAATTGCCCGAAATGTGCTAGCGAAAGATATTCTCGTCAATAAAAACGATGAACTTGCATTGCCAGAAGAAAAGCTCGCCCAGCTTCATGTTTAGTTGTTGAAAAAAACAGACTAAAAAGCCTTAAAATCACCGATCAATGGATCAGGGTTTTAAGGCTTTTTTCTTTGAAATGAACAATTAAAATTCAGGGGTTTGTGAGTCAAAACCGAGCGGGGTGATTTTTACCTGCTTGATAATATTATCGTTGATTACTAAAACTTCGATAACATAGTGGCCAATAACAATTTGTTCTTCAGGCTGCGGAATATCACCTAATACCTCTAAAACCATCCCATTCACGGTTCTAGGACCATCAATAGGGAGGTTCCAATCAAATGCTTTATTCAGGTCGCGAATGTTTGCTGTTCCATCCACAAGGACGCTACCGTCGCTCTGAGGCATGACTTCTTCAGCTAAAGAAGGGGACATTGACGTTGTGAAGCCACCGACAATTTCTTCCAAAATATCTTCGACAGTGATCAAACCTTGGATCTCGCCATATTCATCAACGATGATGCCTAGCTTCTCTTTTTTATGCTGGAAATTAACCAACTGAACGTTGAGTGGCGTGCTATTTGGTATGAAATAGATACTATCGGCAGCTTTGATCAAGTTCTGCTTGTTGAACTCGCGTTTTTCTACCATCAATCGATAAGCTTCTCGCACACGCAAAATACCAATCAAATCATCAAGAGAATCACGATACAGGACAATACGTCCATGAGGGGAGTGAGTGAGCTGCCTAACAATCGACTTCCAATCATCATTAATATCGATACCGACAATTTCATTACGTGGCAGCATAATATCGCCAACAGTGACTTTGTCTAAATCAAGAATTGAAATCAGCATGTCTTGATTGCGGCGGCTGAGCTTGTTTTTGGACTCGTGAACAATAGTGCGTAACTCTTCTTTGTTGACAGCATCGTTACGGGTGTTTGAGACTTTTATTCCACAGCAGCGCATAAAAAGGGCGGAAACAGTATTAAACGCCCACACGACAGGTAACATGATTTTTTGCAGTGGCGTAAGAATAAAGCTACTAGGGAAGGCAATACGCTCTGGGTACAGTGCCGCGATGGTTTTTGGCATCACTTCTGCAAATAACAAAATAACAAATGTGAGCACACCAGTTGCAATGGCGACACCCATATTGCCATATAAGCGGATCCCGATAATGGTCGCGAGAGCAGAAGCAACAATGTTGATTAGGTTGTTACCAATCAATACTAAGCCCAGTAAGCGGTCGGGGTGGCGTAGTAGTTTTTCAACGCGGATAGCGGAGCGATTACCTTGTTTCGCTAAGTGTTTTAACCGATAACGGTTCAACGTCATCATACTGGTTTCTGACGCTGAAAAATAAGCGGATAAAAAAATTAAAACAATCAGTATGATGATTAGAGTACCAGTAGATACTTCATCCAAAACAAGGTTCCTTATTTATAACGGTCGTTTAAGACTAAAATGGCTCTACACCATAGTTAATTGCTGAATTAATCGATTACCAAAAAACGCTAAGGTAAGGATAAGTGAACCGCCCACATGGAAAAAGAGGACGCGTTTGCCTCGCCATCCACCATGAAAATGCCCCCACAGCAAAATAACGTAAACAAACCAAGCAATAACGGAGAGTACGGATTTGTGGATATTCTCTTTATCAAAGATGTTATCCATATAAATAAAGCCCGTGCACAGCGTTAAGGTCAAGAGAATGACGCCCACCTGAGTGACGTGAAACATTTTGCGTTCAATGACCATCATTGGCGGCATATCAGGGCTAAATTTCAGAATTTTGTTTTTAAGCTGGTAGTCAATAATGGCAACTTGAAACGCATATAACGCCGCGATAAGCAACGTAGCATAGCTTAATAAGGCTAAGCCAATATGGACAAATAATGGGGTGCTTGCCTCTAAATGAGTAATAAACTCACCAGGCATAATCGTAGATAAAATCAGGTTAATAATCGCGAAACTATACACAATAGGGGTTAAGTACCACGCACGCCCTAAATAGGAAACCACCGTCATAATCAAACACATTAAGAGACTGACAGAGGAGCCTAAATTTAAGAGGGTGAGATTTTGCCCGCTGGCTTCACTAAAAATTTGTAATTTCAACGTGATTGCGTGAGTAACCATCGCCACGATAGCTAATAAAATAGCCAATCGACGATAAAGAGCTTGCTTGCGCACTTGTCCGGGAACGATCAGCAGCAGACTGACCATGTATGTACAAACTGCTATGACTGCAAATACGGGCATAGTATAGTGTCGTTATTCATTTTAAGTGGATAGTAATTAACTAGTATAACCCGTGCAAGTGTAGGCTCCAACTATTGGTATGACGTATCGCTGTATATTCTTTACTAATCGCTCATTTAGGCTGCTCACTTAGCTTAATGAAACGAAACAGCGAAACCCCATCAAGTATGATACAATCGGCGACCAACACAGCGTTGAATTGTGCCGTGGCTATCTTGAGTTTGCCCTTGAAATATAGCGCGCGAGTAACCAAATAAGGCTACATATAGGCCCATAACAGAATTGAGCTAAGACACATGTTTGATAATTTAACTGACAGACTATCGCGCACTTTGCGCAATATCAGCGGGCGTGGACGTCTGACTGATGACAATATTAAAGATACATTACGCGAAGTTCGCATGGCGTTACTGGAAGCCGACGTTGCTTTGCCAGTCGTCCGTGAATTTATTCAAAAAGTCAAAGAAAGTGCTGTTGGTCAAGACGTTAATAAAAGCCTAACACCGGGTCAAGAGTTCATTAAAATTGTTCAAAATGAACTGACCCGCGCAATGGGTGAAGAAAATCACCAGCTGAATTTATCTGCTCAGCCTCCGGCTGTTGTGTTGATGGCAGGTTTGCAAGGTGCGGGTAAAACAACCAGCGTTGCAAAACTGGGTAAACTGTTAAAAGAAAAACAAAAGAAAAAAGTCTTAGTAGTTTCTGCCGACGTTTATCGTCCAGCGGCGATCAAACAGTTAGAAACTTTAGCACAAGCGGTTGGTGTTGATTTCTTCCCATCTGAAGTGCAAGAAAAGCCAGCGGCAATCGTTCAAAAAGCCTTAAAGCACGCACAATTACAATTTTACGATGTGTTGTTAGTAGATACAGCCGGTCGCTTACACGTTGATGAAGCGATGATGGAAGAGATCCAAGAAGTCCATCGTATAATCAATCCAGTTGAAACCTTGTTTGTGGTTGATGCCATGACAGGGCAAGATGCAGCTAACACAGCGAAAGCTTTTAATGAAGCATTGCCATTAACTGGGGTCGTTTTAACCAAAGTTGACGGTGACGCGCGTGGTGGTGCTGCATTATCTATTCGCTCCATTACCGGTAAGCCAATCAAATTCTTAGGGGTTGGTGAAAAAACTGACGCCCTTGAGCCATTCCACCCTGAACGCGTGGCTTCACGTATTTTAGGCATGGGGGATGTGTTATCTCTGATTGAAGAGATTGAACACAAAGTTGACCGTGATGAAGCTGAAAAATTAGCGAAGAAGTTGAAAACAGGGGATACCTTTGATTTTAATGACTTCTTAAACCAGCTAAAACAGATGCGTAATATGGGCGGAATGACTAGCATGCTGAGTAAGATGCCAGGCATGTCCCAGTTACCAGATGCGGTTAAATCCCAAATGGATGACAAAATTACCATCCGTATGGAAGCGATGATCCAATCCATGACACGCAAAGAACGCGAAAAACCCGAGATTATTAAAGGATCACGCAAACGCCGTATTGCTGCGGGTTCTGGAACCACAGTACAAGAGGTTAATAAACTCTTAAAACAGTTTGATGATATGCAGCGCATGATGAAAAAGATGAAGAAAGGCGGTCTCGCCAAGATGATGCGCGGTATGAAAGGTATGATGCCTCCGGGTTTCCCGGGGCGTTAAGCAGTAAAGCCTGAAACAAAAGTGTACTTTTGATTGATTTTTTCGTCAAAGTGAGTAAACTTTTCGGGCTTTTTATATAACAACCGGACTCTATCCCTCGATGGAGTCTGGTTGTTTTGTTAACTAATGAGGATGTTATGGTAACAATTCGTTTATCTCGTGGCGGCGCTAAAAAACGTCCGTTCTACCAAATCGTTGTAACCGATAGCCGCAATGCGCGTGACGGTCGTTTCATTGAGCGTATCGGTTTCTTCAACCCGATCGCTGCAGGTCAAGCAGAAGAACTGCGTTTAGACCTAGACCGTATTGAGCATTGGGTTGGCTTAGGCGCAACTGTTTCTGACCGTGTTGCACAACTGGTCAAACAAGCTAAAAAAGTAGCTTAATCTGTCACGGTGGTAACAATGAGCAAGCAAACTAAACTACTGCCTCCTGCAAACCCAATTGTATTGGGCAAATTAGGCGCGGCATACGGTATTCGTGGTTGGCTCAAAGTTTTTTCCTCCACCGAACATGCTGAAAGTATTTTTGATTATCAACCTTGGTTTATCCAACGCTCTGGTCAGTGGCAACATATTGAAATAGAAGATTGGAAACATCATAACAAAGATATCATCGTCAAGCTCAAAGGGGTCGAAGACCGCGATGCAGCTGCTCTATTGACCAATTTTGAAATTGCGGTTGATTCAACCCAACTTCCTGATTTGGGCAACGACGAATACTACTGGAAAGACCTTATGGGTTGCCATGTAGTGACGTCTGAGGGTTACGACCTTGGTACTGTCATTGATATGATGGAAACGGGATCGAATGACGTTCTCGTGATCAAGGCAAATTTAAAAGATGCATTTGGCATCAAGGAGCGGTTAGTTCCGTTTCTTGATGGGCAGGTTATCAAGAAAGTCGATCTCTCCACCAAAATTATTGAAGTGGAGTGGGATCCTGGTTTTTAAATCTCCGGTTTACCGGTTTTTATGAGTGGGATAAATCATGTGGATTGGGGTAATTAGCCTGTTTCCCGAAATGTTCCGCGCAATAACCGAGTACGGGGTAACTGGTCGGGCAGTGAAAAATAGCCTGCTAACGGTTGAGTGTTGGAATCCGAGAGATTTTACTCACGATAGACACAAAACTGTTGATGATCGCCCCTATGGTGGTGGTCCAGGCATGCTGATGATGGTGCAACCGTTAAAAGATGCAATCCACGCAGCAAAAGCTGAGGCCGGTGATGGTGCAAAAGTGATTTATCTTTCACCTCAAGGTCGCAAACTCGGTCAAGACGGAGTTTGTGAACTGGCAACAAACGAGAAGATAATTCTTGTTTGTGGTCGTTATGAAGGTATTGATGAGCGGATCATTCAAACCGAAATTGATGAAGAATGGTCAATCGGTGATTACGTTCTCAGTGGTGGGGAGCTCCCTGCTATGGTGTTGATAGACTCAGTCTCTCGGTTTATTCCTGGAGTTCTAGGTCATCAAGCTTCAGCTCAAGAAGATTCTTTTGCGGATGGCTTGTTAGATTGTCCTCACTATACCCGACCAGAGGTGTTAGACGGCATGCAAGTTCCTGACATACTACTTTCAGGAAACCATGCCAAGATCGATAGCTGGCGCATGAAGCAGTCACTCGGTCGTACCTGGCTTAGAAGACCTGAGCTTCTAGAAAGCCTAGCTCTGACTGACGAGCAGAGGATGTTGCTAGCTGAATTCCAACGGGAATATCAGGCTGAGCAACCAGTGAATCCAGACAATTAATTGTCTAAACATATCAGTTTACCTAGGGTAAGAGAGTTATTATGAGCAACATTATTAAACAACTTGAACAAGAGCAGATGAAGCAGGACGTACCTTCATTCCGTCCGGGTGACACCGTGGAAGTTAAGGTATGGGTCGTAGAAGGCTCTAAAAAACGTCTGCAGGCATTTGAGGGCGTGGTTATCGCTATCCGTAGCCGCGGTCTGCATTCTGCATTCACTGTTCGTAAAATTTCTAACGGCGAAGGTGTTGAGCGTGTATTCCAAACTCACTCTCCAGTCGTAGATAGCATTGCTGTTAAACGCCGTGGTGCTGTTCGCAGAGCTAAACTGTACTACCTGCGTGAGCGTTCTGGTAAGGCAGCTCGTATCAAAGAGCGTCTGAACGCCAAGTAATACGCTTTCGCTACATCCGAAAGTTAAAAGGCCCGCATATTTGCGGGCCTTTTTTATATTCGTCATATATTCGTCATATTTCAAGTTCTCGCGGTGTTAGCTACGTTCATTCGCACTAGTCACATACTCATGTATGCTCCTAGCGACTCATTCTCTTGCCGCCTAGCGACAACTCGAACTATTTAGAATATATCGTTCAATAAACTCCAATGTGTAAACTTATGTTTACTTATTTTATTAATGCTTTGCTTTTTAATATGAAATTTTTGCTTGTTATTCATTAATGTTATTTAAATTCAATGGTATAAAATAATGTAATTTTTTATGTACACTCAATTAAATTATTTTACAGTTTTGGATTGAAATCTTTACGATGCATGATATGTTATCTCTCACGCACCAAACACAAGATCGATAAATAACATCACTAATAAATAATAAGCTAAGTAGGTAATCAAATGATCATGCAAAAAGATGTACTCAATAACGTGAATATTCAAGACGAGCAGGTTCTTATCACCCCTGAAAGTCTGAAACAAAAATACCCATTGAGTCACAGCAACCTGCATGCCATTGCGACATCGCGTAAAGTGATTGCTGATATTATTCATCAGCGTGATCCGCGCTTACTCGTGGTATGTGGTCCTTGTTCAATCCATGATGTAGATGCTGCCATCGAATACGGTGAGCGTTTACAGAAACTTGCCGCTGAGTTAAGTGATAGCTTATATATTGTGATGCGTGTGTACTTTGAAAAACCACGTACAACCGTGGGTTGGAAAGGCTTAATTAGCGATCCATTTATGGATGGCAGCTTTGAAATGGAAAAAGGGCTACACATTGCCCGCGATTTATTGACCAACTTAGTGAATATGGGATTACCACTGGCAACAGAAGCGTTAGATCCTAATAACCCACAATACTTAGGTGACTTATTCAGTTGGTCAGCAATCGGAGCGAGAACCACGGAATCCCAAACTCACCGTGAAATGGCATCCGGCTTATCAATGCCAGTCGGTTTTAAAAACGGCACAGACGGCAGTTTATCTACCGCCATCAATGCGTTAAAAGCCGCTGCAATGCCACATCGCTTTATGGGAATCAATCAATCAGGTCAAGTTTGCTTGCTGCACACCAGCGGCAATAAAAATGGTCATGTGATCTTACGTGGTGGCAAAACACCAAACTATGATGAGCAAAGTATTGCAGCTTGTGAAGCAGAAATGAAAAAAGCAGGACTAGAGCCATCGTTAATGGTGGACTGCAGCCACGGTAACTCAAATAAAGATTTCCGTCGTCAGCCACTGGTGGTTGATTCAATCATCGAACAAATTGTTAATGGTAATGAATCAATTACAGGTATTATGCTTGAAAGCCATATTAATGAAGGCAACCAGTCATCAGAACAGCCACGTGAGAATATGAAATATGGGGTTTCGGTGACAGATGCATGCATTAATTGGGATGAAACTGAGTCTGTGCTGCGTAAATTACACCAAGCATTATCCCCAGTGCTTGAGCAGCGTGGGCAGAAATTAAGTAAAGTGAGCTGAGCAAGGGATTGGTATGTCTGCTGAATTATCCCATTTACGGGAACAGATTGATGAAGTTGATAAGTCATTATTAGATTTGTTAGCCAAACGGCTTCAGCTAGTGGCTGAAGTCGGCGAAGTCAAAAGCCAGCATGGATTACCTATTTACGTGCCTGAGCGTGAATCCAGCATGTTGGCAGCTCGCCGAGCAGAAGCGGAGCGAATGGGGATCCCGCCTGATCTGATTGAAGATATTCTTCGTCGAATCATGCGTGAGTCCTATGCGCGCGAAAATGACAAAGGATTTAAAACATTGAACCCTACCGCCGGCCCGATTGTGATCGTCGGTGGGAATGGAAAAATGGGGCGGTTATTTCATCGTCTGCTCTCCCTGTCTGGTTATCAGGTTAAATTGCTGGGTGAGCAGGATTGGGATAATGCGGCGTCAATAGTTTCTGGTGCAAGCGTGGTGATAGTCAGTGTACCTATCCACCTCACTGTTGATGTCATTAAACGTTTGCCTACTTTAGATCCAGAAACAATTTTAGTGGATATTGCTTCTGTGAAGCAAAAGCCACTCGAGGCTATGCTGTCAGTGCATCAAGGCCCTGTATTAGGGTTACATCCGATGTTTGGTCCTGATATTGGCAGTGTTGCCAAGCAAGTTTTTGCATTCTGTGATGGGCGAAAAGCGGAATCTTACCAGTGGCTACTGGAGCAGCTACAAGTTTGGGGCGCGCGCTTGAAAGCGATTAAGCCTGAAGAACACGATCGTAATATGAGTTTTATTCAGGCGTTACGCCACTTTACGACGTTTACTTATGGGCAAAATTTAGCGAAAGAGCAGGTTGATCTACAGCAGTTGTTGGATCTCTCTTCCCCAATTTATCGTCTTGAATTGGCAATGGTAGGGCGCTTGTTTGCACAAGATCCGCAATTGTATGCAGATATCATCATGTCTTCGGATGAAAATGTTGAATTGATCCGCCGTTATTACCAGCTTTTGGGGCAATCCATTGAAATGCTGGAGCGTAAAGATAAAGCCGAATTTATTCGACAATTTGAGCAAGTTAGCCAGTGGTTTGGTGAAGATGCTCATCATTTCATGAAAGAAAGCCAGTCTCTATTACAACGGGCGAACGATAACCGTAAATAATCTCTTTTAGCCATTACTCTATAAATCGATGAAAAAGGGTAATGGCTATCTTTATGCTAAAAGTGCTAAATACATTTTCATTATTAATATTTATAATAAATAAGTAATTGTACTTATTTCTGTAGTTTATCCTAAATTTACAATTGGGCTTCTTCCTTGGGTGGGTTTATCCACTAATTAATTAGAAATTAATCAGTTTATAATGTCGATATTTATAAATTAAACGATTTATCTAATAAAGATCCCTTGTCATTGACCGATAACACTAATCATTAAATGATGATAAGTGTGGTAAACCTATGTCTTTTAAGCACCTCAAAATTAGTTTGAAATTAACTATCGCGTTTGGCGTTTTCATCACGCTAATTGTTTTAAGTTCCCTGTTTTCATTAGTGAATATGAATCGTGCAAATGAAAGCATTCAGAACGTCATTTTTAAAAGTTATCCAATAACCGCTAATGCAAACTCGGTGATGGATAACTTTTATTCTTATATTGGTATTCAAGAATTGATTTTATTGGATGACCGAGGGAGTGAAAAACGCAAAGAAGAGCTGGGTAAAATTAGCCAAAACATTTCTGATCTGCTGGATGAGTTAGACCGAAGCATAACCGATAGCCGTTCTCGCGAGGTGCTTGATAATATCCAAGAAGTGAGAGCTAAATTTATTAGTGCTCAGCAACAGATGATGGAGTTTATGAATCAGGGCAATCGCCAAGCTGCGATTGAAATGATGATGACAAAAACATCTGCTATTCAACGAGAATATCGTGAGCAAGTCCAAAACCTGATAGCCATCCAAAACATGTTGATGCAAGAAACCGGTTATCAGGTGGAAGATGACTATAAAGCAAATCGTGTTTTATTAGCATTTTTATCAATCATCAGTATTGTTGTGGGTTGCGTTATGGGGTGGTACATCACGCGTATTATCACTCGACCTTTAGAGCAAGCAGTTGATTTTGCTAAATCGATTGCCAGTGGTGATTTGACCCAAAATATTCAAGCACAATCTAAAGATGAAACAGGGATTTTACTTGAGTCGCTCAGCGAAATGAAAGGGCATCTACTTGAGATTGTCCAAGAGGTTCAAAATGGTTCTGAGAGTATTTCTGCGGCAGCAGGGCAAATTGTCGCGGGTAATCAGAACTTAGCGGCTAGAACGGAAGAGCAAGCAGCTTCTGTTGAGCAAACGGCAAGTTCGATGGAGCAAATCACATCAACGGTACAGAACACCACTGAACATACCCATGAAGCGACAATGTTGGCTGACAATACGGCTGTGACAGTCAAAAACAATGGTCAGATGATGGTTCAGCTAACTGATAAAATGCGTGCAATTAATGGTTCGTCTCAAAAAATGACGGATATCATTAATTTAATCGACTCTATTGCCTTCCAAACGAATATCTTAGCCTTGAACGCGTCCGTTGAAGCAGCAAGGGCGGGAGAGCATGGTCGTGGATTTGCGGTAGTGGCGGGGGAAGTGAGATTACTGGCACAAAAAAGCGCTGCATCGGCCAGTGATATTCGTTCATTAATCGAAAATTCTTCCTCACAAACCCAAGAAGGGATGGAATTGGTTGAACAAGCCAGCCAGCAGATCCACGGAATGGTTGCCAGTGTTGAAGAGATGAATGCGTTGCTGCGTGAAATTGGCCAAGCGAGTAGAGAGCAGAGCGATGGTATTTCACAAATTAACAGCGCTGTGGGGCAGTTGGATCTAACCACTCAACAAAATGCGGGACTGGTAGAAGAGTCAGTGGTGGCAGCTGATTCGTTAAATGACCAAGCTTACCATCTTCAAAACTTAGTTAATTACTTTAAGCTCAGCGCGACAATACAAAAATCGTGATTGGCATAAATCGTAATTAATAAAAATAACACAGGCGAATAACCTGTGTTATTTTTTTGAGCCAAAATTAAAACTAAGGCGCCATTTTTTCTGGTTCTACAGGAACGATATTTTCAGATGGGTAGCAGCCAAGAATTTTAATTGAGCGGGTGATCTCCGCTAATTCTTTCAGTGCTTGTTGCATATTATCTGAACGCAAGTTAGCGTGAACATCCACATAAAACATCTCTTCCCACGGCTTACCATTAATTGGACGCGATTCTAATTTACTCATCACTATCTTATTATTTTTTAAGATAATCAAAGCATCCACTAATGCACCAGCTTGTTGACCTGTTGTGATCAGTAATGTGGTTTTCGCAGGAACTTGTTCAGTCACTTCAATCGCTCGTGGAGCCACAACAATAAAGCGAGTCATATTAATTTGCTGATTCGCTAAGTTATGCTCCAAAACCGTTAAGCCATATAAAGCACCGCCCGCTTCACTTCCTAATGCAGCAACATTAGGGGAATTATGTTCTGCCACTTTTTGCATGGCTGTAGATGTGCTGTCGCAATATTCAATTTTCCAATGGGGGAATTGAGATAAATATTGGCTACATTGCTGGAATGGCTGAGGGTGGCTATAAACCGTATCAATCTTACTTAATTCACTACCTGGGGTAGTCAGCAAGCAATGGTTAATCGGCAAACGAATTTCACCGACAATGGATAATGATGTATTTTGCAGTAAATCGTAAACATCATTAATTGCCCCTGAGCTGGTATTCTCAATAGGCAAAATACCGTAATCTGCTTGGCCACTTTCAACGAGTGAAAAGATATCTTGGAACTTATGGCAGCTGCATTCAACCAGTTGATCAAAATGACGAGCTGAATATTGACGCGCGGCAACATGGGAATAAGAACCTTTCGGCCCTAAAAATGCAAATCTTGCGGTATCGCTTGGTGTCAGGTTTAAATGTTTTTGCAGGATAGCTTGTTGAGTCAGAACAGAATCCTCAATGATCATCTGAAACAAGCGTGTAATATAAAAACCATCAAGACCCAGAGGCGTGCCTTTATTAATTAATACATCGAGTAATTGGCGTTCACGCTCTTTATCACGGATTGGGCGGTTATCATCGATTTTAGTTTCCGCAACTTCAATTGCATAGCCTCGACGTTTTGCAAGAAGCCCAAGGAGTTCACTGTCTAACTGGCTAATTTTCTCACGGACTTTCAGTAAATTAGTGCTATTTTCCATTCTGCGACCCTATCAAACATCAGTGAATAAAAAAGCCCCCTAGGTAGGGGGCTTTAAAATATTGTCTTCTTTTTTTTCTCGAACGACAAAAGCCCCTTAATGTGAGTGGCTAAAGAAGAAAAAGAAAACAGTATTTAGTTTCATGGGAAATCCTTTCGAGTGAAGTTATTCAAATAGACATGATAGTGAACGAGAAGTCAACAAAAAACAGCGCACAACGTAAAAACGCGCCCATGATGAGCGCGTTTGGAAGGTTTCAAGATAAGTGGATTGATAATATAAAAATATAACGTAACTACTTAAACGTAACTGATTACAACGTTTCTAGATTCGCTTCTTTTACACTACTAGTTGCCCTTCTTGATTCTCCTTTATGTTGCACTTTGTTTAACTGTCTTTCGAGTTTGTTGATAAGGTCATTTATTGCAACGTACATATCTTCATGCTTAGCACTTGCTACCAACTGTCCGGTAGCGGTTTTTATGTTGGCATCAACCATAAAACCTTGAGGCTCTTTTGATAGCACCACGTGGGGGCTAATCAGGGAAACTTGCCATTTATCGAGTTTTGCTAGACGGCTTTCAATGTGCTCACGAATTGCGGGAGTGATGTCCATTTGTTTGCTAGTAATGTTAACTATCATATAGTTACCTCTCATTGTTTCCGTCTTTGATGAATTCAGAATACCGATATCTAGGAATAAAAAAATGATCTAGATCACACTTAAATTATGGGGGAGAGGGTACCCACTTGAAGTGTGATTTTGGCTAAAAAAGGCAGGTAAAAGGATTGCCAAAATAACTATATTGAGGGAGACTGAAAGAGTTGGCTATCGACACGGTAAATAGCCGGTACTTTTTTTGGGTAAAATTTTAGGGTATGAATTTTAAAAGAAAAAGTTCAAAACTATCTCTTACTTGTATTCATATTTAAACCTGCAGTATTTCAAATCACGATTAAAACTATCAAAAAAACAGCAGCCGAAGCTGCCGTTCTTATTTCAATCGATAGCGTTAAAAAGCAATTTATTGGTTTGCTGCAATAATGCTGCCGACTTTATTTGCTTCTTTGTCTAAGCCCATCTCTTTATACGCAATTTCCATATATCCGAGCGCTTGACGTGTTGCTTCTGTATCTGGATAGTCACGTAACATTTGTTGGACACGATTAACAACCGCGACATAGGCCCCACGTTTGTTGTAATATTCAACGACAGAGAGATCAAATTTTGCCAAACGATCTTTTAAGTAAACTAAACGCTTACTTGCATCGTTGGAATATGGGCTGTTCGGATAGTAACGAACTAGCTGGCTCAAGTCTTTGAACGCAACCAATGCGTGTTGTGGGTCTCTGTCAGAGCGATCGATACCAAAGAAACCTTGTAACATGCTGTCATCTAACGCCATTGCCGTTAAGCCACGCATGTAAAGTACGTAGTCAATATTTGGATGAGTTGGGTTTAAACGCATGAAACGGTCAATCGAAGCTATCGCCATTGGTAGCTCAGCTGATTTATAATAGGCGTAAATCAGGTCTAACTGTACTTGCTGAGCATACGGACCAAACGGGTAGCGGTTATCCAACGCTTCAAACTGTTTAATTGCCGCGCTATAGTTACCGTCCTGTAATTTTTGCTGACCTGTACTATAAATCTCAGCTGGGGAACTATCGGGGCTGACTTCGTTATTGCTGGAGCATCCGGCGAGAGCCAGGCTCAACGTGGCAGCTGCCACCAGATATTTCATACGTATCATCACGTGTTGGTTATCCTCTGACTGTATCGAGGGAGTCTATCCGTAAGGCTCCCGGCAAAATTCGAGTTACAATAGCATACATTTTAAATGAAACGGCAGCGCCGTCAAAACACAAACACCAAAAAGTAGATTAATTTATGGCTCAACAAGTACAATTAAGTGCAACTATCGCAGAATCACAGCTTGGTCAACGTTTAGATCAAGCTTTGGCTGAATTGTTCCCCGATTATTCACGTTCTCGAATAAAAGAATGGATTTTAGACGATAGAGTGCAGGTTAACGGCAAAGTTATCAATAAGGCAAAAGAAAAAGTTTTAGGTGGTGAACAAATTTCCATCGATGCCTTAATTGAAGAAGATTCCCGTTGGGAACCTCAAGATATTCCACTTGACGTTGTTTATGAAGATGAAGATATCCTAATTATTAATAAACCGCGTGATTTAGTTGTTCATCCAGGGGCTGGCAACCCGGACGGAACCATTTTAAACGCATTATTATATCGCTATCCTGAAATCGCGGATGTACCAAGAGCGGGTATTGTTCACCGTTTAGACAAAGACACAACTGGGCTGATGGTTGTCGCTAAAACGGTTCCAGCACAAACTCACTTAGTGGAAGCGTTGCAACGCCGTGAAATTACGCGTGAATATGAAGCGGTCGCCGTTGGTCGTATGACAGCGGGCGGTATGGTGGAAGAGCCAATTTCTCGCCATCCAACCAAAAGAACGCACATGGCAGTGCATCCAATGGGCAAACCTGCGGTGACTCACTATCGTGTAATGGAACATTTCCGTGCACATACGCGCTTACGTTTACGCTTAGAAACTGGCAGAACGCACCAAATCCGTGTTCATATGGCGCATATTAACCATCCATTAATTGGCGATCCATTATACGGTGGTCGACCACGTCCACTGAAAGGAGCAACAGAAGAGTTCCTCGAAGTGATGCGTAGTTTTGATAGACAAGCATTGCACGCGACAATGCTGCGTCTTTATCACCCAATCACTGGGATCCAAATGGAATGGCATGCGCCATTGCCTGATGATATGGTGAAATTGATTGAAGCACTGAAAGCAGACACTGAACTTCACAAAGACGATATGGACTGGTAATGAATACGTTGATTTTCCCTGATTGGCCGCAGCCTAAAAATATTTCAACATGCAGTACAACTCGTGCTGGTGGAGTGAGCCTTCCACCTTTTGATAGCCTAAATTTAGGTGACCATGTTGAGGATTTGCCTGAGGCAGTCAGTGAAAATCGTTATCGTCTTGAAAAGCTAGCTCAATTGCCACAGCAACCCGTGTGGCTTGAGCAAGTTCACGGTACTCATGTTCTGCACTTAACGGGAAGTGAGATTAAAAATCGTCAAGCGGATGCGGTGTATACCAATCAAGTTGGTCAAGTGTGTGCCATTATGACGGCGGATTGCTTGCCAGTATTGTTTTGCAGCCGCGATGGTAAAGAAGTGGCTGCCGCTCATGCTGGGTGGCGAGGTCTTTGCAATGGCGTATTGGAAAATACGCTAGCGGCATTTAATGCACAACCAAGTGACATTATGGTGTGGATGGGACCCGCTATTGGTCCTGAGAGATTTGAAGTTGGTGTAGAAGTTAAACAAGCATTTATTCATCAATCAGCCGATCTTGCGGATGCGTTTACACCTCACAATGACAAATTTCTGGCAAACATCTATTTACTCGCACGTAAAAAGCTACAAGCAGCGGGCGTTTCCGCCATTTATGGCGGTGAATTTTGTACAGTAAGTGATGAAAACAGATTTTTTTCCTACCGACGTGAGGGACGAACAGGAAGAATGGCATCCCTTATATGGATAAATAACTAGTTCATGGAATAATATTCCAAATTAACAAATATTGAAAAAATAATCCCGCCTAAAACTTGAATATTTAAAAACAGACCGCATCTTATCTCCAGTAGCAAATTTAATCATATTCTATTGGAGGTGTTATGCGTCTGGATCGTTTAACTAATAAATTCCAGCAAGCTCTCGCTGACGCCCAGTCATTAGCCCTTGGGCGCGAAAATCAGTTTATTGAACCAATTCATTTACTCAGTGCTTTGTTTAATCAAGAAAGTGGCACCGTGCGTCCATTATTGACGACGCTCGGCGTGAACGCAGTTGCGTTCGAAAACAAAATTGAAGATGCATTGGCTCGGCTCCCTCAAGTACAAGGTGTTGCTGGGGATGTACAACCATCAAGTGACTTAATGCGTCATTTGAACTTATGTGACCAGCTGGCTCAGAAAAATGGGGATGACTTTATCTCCTCAGAACTATTTCTGCTCGCTGCTTTAGAAGCCAATACAACCCTCGCTGATATGTTAAAAACAGCAGGTGTTAATAAAGACAATTTGAAAAAGGCAATAGAACAGATGCGTGGTGGCGAAAAAGTGAATGACCAAAGCGCTGAAGACCAGCGCCAAGCTTTGAAAAAATTTACTGTTGATTTAACCGAACGTGCAGAACAAGGGAAATTAGACCCTGTGATTGGTCGTGATGAAGAAATTCGTCGTACCATCCAAGTATTACAACGTCGTACTAAAAATAACCCAGTATTAATTGGTGAACCTGGTGTAGGTAAAACGGCGATTGTTGAAGGACTTGCACAACGTATCGTCAATGGTGAAGTCCCTGAAGGATTGAAAAACAAACGTGTATTATCACTGGATATGGGTGCACTGATTGCAGGGGCGAAATATCGTGGTGAATTTGAAGAACGCTTGAAAGGTGTTCTGAATGACCTTGCTAAACAAGAAGGTAACGTCATTCTGTTTATCGATGAATTGCATACTATGGTAGGTGCGGGTAAAGCCGACGGCGCGATGGATGCCGGTAACATGTTAAAACCTGCACTGGCTCGTGGTGAACTGCACTGTGTGGGGGCAACAACTCTTGATGAATATCGTCAATATATAGAGAAAGACCCTGCGTTAGAGCGTCGTTTCCAAAAAGTATATGTTGCAGAACCATCAGTCGAAGACACTATCGCTATCTTGCGTGGTTTGAAAGAGCGTTATGAGTTGCACCATCATGTGCAAATTACTGATCCTGCAATTGTTGCAGCTGCTACATTATCGCACCGTTACATTACAGACCGTATGCTGCCAGACAAAGCTATCGACTTAATCGATGAAGCCGGTGCCAGCTTACGTATGCAGATGGATTCAAAACCAGAATCTTTAGACAGACTGGAAAGACGTATTATCCAATTAAAACTGGAACAACAGGCACTGAAAAAAGAGTCGGATGATGCCAGTAAAAAACGTCTGGAAATGTTAGAAGAAGAGCTGGTGGAAAAAGAGCGTGAATATTCTGCATTAGAAGAAGAGTGGAAAGCAGAGAAAGCATCATTAACTGGCACCCAACACATTAAAGCTGAATTAGAAAATACGCGTATTGAGATGGAAAAAGCGCGTCGTAACGGTGATTTGGCGAAAATGTCTGAGTTGCAGTATGGACGTATTCCTGAGTTAGAAAAACAGTTAGAAGCAGCGACGAAAGCAGAAGGTAAAAGCATGAAGCTTTTACGTAATAAAGTGACCGACGTCGAAATCGCAGAAATTCTGGCTCGTTGGACAGGTATTCCAGTATCAAGAATGCTTGAAAGCGAAAGAGAAAAACTGTTACGAATGGAACAACAGCTGCACCAACGTGTGATTGGTCAAGATGAAGCGGTTGTGGCCGTGTCGAATGCTATCCGTCGTAGTCGCGCAGGGTTGTCAGATCCAAACCGCCCAATTGGTTCGTTTATGTTCTTAGGCCCTACTGGGGTAGGTAAAACTGAATTATGTAAGGCACTGGCAAACTTTATGTTTGATAGTGACGACGCCATGGTTCGTATCGATATGTCCGAGTTTATGGAGAAACACTCTGTATCTCGTTTAGTCGGTGCACCTCCGGGATATGTGGGCTATGAAGAAGGTGGTTATTTAACTGAAGCGGTAAGACGCCGTCCATATTCAGTTATTTTGCTGGACGAAGTTGAAAAAGCGCACCCTGATGTATTTAACATCTTGCTACAAGTATTAGATGACGGTCGTTTAACTGATGGACAAGGTAGAACGGTAGATTTCCGTAATACTGTAATTATCATGACGTCAAACTTAGGCTCCGATCTTATCCAAGAACGTTTTGGCATGATCGGTTATTCAGAAATGAAAGATATGGTGATGGAAGTTGTCGCTCATAACTTCAGACCTGAATTTATTAACCGTATTGATGAAGTCGTGGTATTCCATCCATTAGGTAAAGAGCAAATTACGAATATTGCGAATATTCAATTAGCTCGTTTATATAAACGTTTGGAAGAACATGGTTATGAAGTCACTGCAACAGCGGCTGCATTAGAGAAAATTGGTGAAGCTGGTTTCGATCCAATCTTTGGTGCTCGTCCGTTGAAACGTGCAATTCAGCAAGAGATTGAAAACCCACTGGCACAAGAAATTCTGTCAGGCAGATTAATCCCGGGCAAACCAATTACTCTGGATGTTGAAAACGATGAAATCGTAGCGAAGCAGTAAGTAAGCGCTCGGTTATTATCGATAAGTAAGTTAAAAGGCGACCCGAAGGTCGCCTTTTTCATGACTATAATGCCAAAATGAATACAAAAATGGCGTTTTTTGTTGAAAAAATACACGTGAAGTATAAAGGGTAATCAGTTGGAAATTATTTTTCAAAAAACAC
>NZ_JAMPNV010000019.1:0-161235 GCF_028479565.1 Providencia sp. PROV202
AAATGAGCCACTGGATATCTATCAAGCCCGTTATGATAAACAGCAATCAGCGAACCAGCGCATTAAGCTTAAATTGGAAAAGCATAAAATAGACTAAACCAAAAATTTTTTCATTTTTCTGTTAGCAAACGCTTGCGTCATTGTGTCACACGCGTATAATGCGCCACAATTTGCCGGGAGAAACCATGAACGCTGCTGCTCTATTTTTGAAAGAGAACACCGACACCGCACTGCCATCACGCGGTCAGGACAGCCTGTTTTTCCCCGCCGTATTGATAAAAAAGCCCCTCATTGAGGGGCTTTTTTTTGGCCTACTAGATAGCAAGTCTTGCTGATACAGGAGAATCACGATGCCGAATCCGTTATATCACCGCGACATAATCTCAATTAACGATTTAGATAAAACCGACCTTGAATTAGTTCTTAAAGTGGCCGCTTCATTAAAGCAGCAACCTCAACCCGAGTTTCTGAAGCATAAAGTTATCGCCAGCTGTTTCTTCGAAGCATCGACGCGTACCCGTCTGTCATTCGAAACCGCCATTCATCGTTTAGGGGCATCTGTCGTCGGCTTCTCCGATAGCGCCAATACCTCATTAGGTAAGAAAGGCGAGACTCTTGCAGACACCATTTCCGTTATCAGCCAGTATGTTGATGCGATTGTGATGCGCCACCCACAAGAAGGTGCCGCGCGTTTAGCTAGCCAGTTCTCAGGTTCTGTCCCAATTATCAACGCAGGCGATGGCTCTAACCAGCATCCTACCCAAACCCTGTTAGACCTGTTTACTATCCAAGAAACTCAAGGTCGCCTAGATAACCTGAAAATCGCTATGGTCGGTGACCTGAAATATGGCAGAACGGTGCATTCACTGACTCAAGCGCTCTCGAAGTTTGAAGGTAATCACTTCTACTTTATTTCCCCAGAAGTGTTATCGATGCCGGCTCATATCCTGAATATTCTGGATGAAAAAGGGGCGACTTACAGCCTGCATAACAATGTCGATGAAGTGATCCCTGAAGTGGATATTCTGTATATGACTCGCGTTCAAAAAGAGCGTTTAGACCCATCAGAATATGCCAACGTTAAAGCGCAATTTATTCTGCGCGCTCAAGACCTGCACAGCGCCAAAGATAATTTAAAAGTGCTGCACCCGCTTCCGCGTATCGATGAAATTACCGTGGATGTGGACAGCACCCCATATGCCTACTACTTCCAGCAAGCAGGGAATGGGATTTATGCGCGCCAAGCGCTGCTGTCTCTGGTATTAAATAAAGAACTGGCAATCTGAGGAGAAGACCATGACACACGACCATAAATTACAAGTTGAAGCCATCCGTTGCGGCACTGTCATCGACCATATCCCTGCTCAAATTGGGTTCAAATTACTGAAGCTGTTTAAGCTCACCAAAACCGATGAGCGCATCACTATTGGGCTGAATTTACCCTCCAGCAATATGGGCAAAAAAGACATTATCAAAATCGAAAATACCTTTTTAACCCCAGAGCAAGCCAACCAATTAGCGATGTATGCGCCGGAAGCCACCGTTAATCGTATTGAAGATTATCAAGTAGTCGAGAAATTAGACCTGAAATTACCGGAACAAATCGACAGCGTATTGGTGTGTCCAAACAGTAACTGTATTAGCCATAATGAACCAGTTTCTAGCAGTTTCCGCATTAAAAAACGCGCTAAACATGTGGCATTAACCTGCAAATTCTGTGAAAAAGAGTTCGATAGAGACGCCGTGATCAATAATCAGTAAGGTATTTAGGCGTAGACTGCGTCTTTGTGTGGATGCCGTTCCATGTCTATAATAGCGTCCAAACCCTTTTTTACGTGATAAACGGAGAAATTATGTCATACGAAATCAGCACCGAAAATGCACCAGCCGCTATTGGTCCTTACGTTCAAGGCGTCGATTTAGGCAGTATGGTTATGACTTCAGGTCAAATTCCTGTTGATCCAAAAACCGGTAATGTCCCTGAAGATATCGCTGCACAAACTCGTCAATCACTGGCGAACGTAAAAGCGATTTTAGAAAAAGCAGGTCTGGGCGTTGCCAACATCGTAAAAACGACCGTTTTTGTGAAAGATTTAAATGACTTCGCTACCGTTAATGCCACTTATGAAGAATTTTTCAAACAACATAATGCGCCATTCCCAGCGCGTTCTTGTGTTGAAGTTGCTCGTCTGCCAAAAGATGTGAAAATCGAAATCGAAGCTATCGCGGTGCGTAAATAGTTTTATTCAGTTTCAGATTGTCAGTCTGATAGCCTGCTAACACATTGTCAGCAGGCTTTTTTTATTAGCTTCATTCTAAATATACTTATCAACTTTCAGGTTATTCACTGTATCTCAAGGCGATTTTCTTCTCTTCGTCACGTTTTGCCACGATAGCCCCTTGGATATATCCGCCACCTAACCTTATGGCTCACTAAATTATCGAACGCACAATTTAATTACTGCCTGCACTTTTGATATTCATACAAATTATTTTTTTCCTTGTTTTAAATCAAATTACCGTCAGCTAAAAAAAGGCAATATCCTACATATTGTGCTTTAATTAATTCAATAGACACTACATATAGTAAAAATTCACATTTCTTTCACAGGGATGCCCCATACTGATAAAAGATAATGGACGCTATCGCCAGTCCTGTGAGGGATTTAATAAGGAGTATGACAGTGAAAACGGTGGTTATAAAACGAGATGGTTGTCAGGTCAATTTTGATCTCCCGCGCATTCAAGAAGCGGTGCGACGTGCAGCCGCGGCGGTAGATGTCAAAGATGATGATTATTGTCTGCAAGTGGCTACGGTTGTTTCTGAACAACTGTGTCATCGAGAAAAAGTGGATATCGCCGAAATCCAAGATGCTGTCGAAAACCAGCTGATGTCTGGACCTTATAAAGATTTGGCACGTGCCTATATTGAGTATCGCCATGATAGAGATAGCGAACGCGAAAAGCGCAGCCAACTGACTCACGAAATCCGCGGCCTAATTGAGCAAAGTAACCTATCTTTACTCAATGAAAATGCGAATAAAGACAGTAAAGTGATCCCAACCCAGCGTGATTTATTAGCCGGGATCGTCGCTAAGCATTATGCCAAACAGCATATTTTGCCACGCGATGTGGTACTTGCTCATGAAAAGGGTGAAATTCACTATCATGACCTCGATTATGCCCCTTTCTTCCCGATGTTTAACTGTATGCTTATCGACCTTGATGGCATGTTAACCAACGGCTTTAAGATGGGAAATGCAGAAATCGAGCCACCAAAATCCATTTCGACTGCGACTGCCGTTACTGCACAAATTATTGCCCAAGTGGCTAGCCATATTTATGGCGGAACCACTATTAACCGCATTGATGAAATTTTGGCGCCTTATGTGGCTATCAGCCATGAAAAACATTTAAAAGTGGCCAAAGAATGGGGTATTACTAACGCCGAAGCTTATGCCCAAAGTCGCACTGAAAAAGAGTGTTATGATGCTTTCCAGTCCTTAGAGTACGAAGTGAATACACTGCATACCGCGAACGGGCAAACCCCCTTCGTCACCTTTGGCTTTGGGTTAGGCACATCCCAAGAAGCGCGACTTATCCAGCAATCTATTCTCAAAAACCGCATTGCGGGACTGGGCAAAAACCGCAAAACCGCCGTTTTCCCAAAACTCGTGTTTGCCATCAAAGATGGGCTGAACCACAAATATGGCGATCCTAACTACGATATCAAACAGTTAGCCTTAGAATGTGCCAGCAAACGTATGTATCCAGACATCCTCAATTACGATCGCGTGGTTGATGTCACTGGCTCCTTTAAAACACCGATGGGCTGCCGCAGTTTCTTGGGCGTCTATGAAGAAGATGGCAAACAAATTCACGATGGGCGAAATAACCTCGGCGTGATAAGCCTGAATTTACCGCGTATTGCGCTGGAAGCTCAAGGTAGCGAAGAGGCATTTTGGGCGCTTCTCGACGAGCGTTTAGCCATCGCCAAAAAAGCATTAATGACCCGCATTGCACGCTTAGAAAATGTCAAAGCTCGTGTCGCCCCTATCTTATATATGGAAGGTGCCTGCGGCGTTCGCTTAAAAGCCAATGACAGCGTAGCTGAAATCTTCAAACATGGACGCGCTTCCATTTCATTGGGTTACATTGGGTTACACGAAACCATCAATGCCCTATTTGGCACGCAGACTCATGTGTATGACAGCGAGCAATTACGCGAAAAAGCGGTCGCTATCGTCAATCGTCTGCGCCAAGCCACTGACGAATGGAAATCCCAAACAGGCTACGGTTTCAGCTTATACAGCACGCCGAGCGAAAATCTGTGCGACCGTTTCTGTCGCTTAGATACCGCTGAATTTGGCGTTATTGAGGGTGTAACCGACAAAGGCTACTACACCAATAGCTTCCACTTAGATGTGGAAAAACAGGTTAATCCTTACGATAAAATCGATTTTGAACAGCCGTATCCAGCGCTCGCCAATGGCGGTTTTATCTGCTACGGCGAATACCCGAACTTACAGCACAACCTCAAAGCCCTCGAAGATGTCTGGGATTACAGCTATCAGCATGTGCCTTACTACGGCACTAATACGCCAATCGACGAATGCTATGACTGCGGTTTTTCGGGTGAATTTTCCTGTACCAGCAAAGGCTTTACCTGCCCAGCTTGCGGCAACCACGATACTAATCGCGTTTCAGTGATCCGCCGTGTCTGTGGCTATTTAGGCAGCCCAGATGCCCGACCGTTTAATGCGGGTAAGCAAGAGGAAGTGAAGCGCCGCATCAAGCACTTGGGAAATGGGCAGCTTGGTTAATAAATCGATAAGTTAACGGCGTATAAATACCATGAATTATCACCAATATTATCCTGTGGATGTGGTAAATGGACCCGGTACCCGCTGCACATTGTTCGTCTCGGGCTGCGTTCATCAGTGCCGAGGCTGTTATAACCAAAGCACATGGCGCGTGGATTCCGGTATTCCCTTTACCCAAGAGATGGAAGACCAAATTATCCAAGATTTGCAGGATACGCGTATTCGCCGCCAAGGGCTTTCCCTCTCAGGGGGAGATCCTTTGCATCCTGCCAACTTGCCCGCCATTTTAGCGCTAGTGAAGCGAGTGAAAGCCGTCTGCCCAGATAAGGATATTTGGGTGTGGACGGGCTATAAACTTGATGAGTTAACACTAGAACAGCAAAAAGTGGTGAGTTTGATCAATACGTTGATTGATGGAAAGTTCGAGCAAGAACGGTATGATCCCGCGCTGCTATGGCGCGGTAGCAGTAACCAAATTATTCATCGGCTACGTTAAGCTTCACGTAACCAATGTAACTTGGTGCCAAAGCCCAGCGTGTTATCCACCATTTTCACCGTCTGTAATTGGAGCTGCCAAATCGGCAGCTTCGCCTCTAGAGCGACAGGGAATCGCTGGCAATAAAATGCTTTCTGCACATCCACCTCTTCACCAGCAAATTGGCGAATTTCTCCCACAAATTGAATACCTTGAATTTTACCCACTTGCTTAGTTTGTGCAGAGATTGTTCCAGCCACTCGAGGATTTTCCTGCATTAATTGGCCGTGCTGCGAATCGGGGGATGTTATGAAAATTAAACACATATTTTGGCGGTCAAAGGTGTAGTAGCAACTGGCAGCCCAAATATCATCTTGGTGAGAGGTAAACAGAGAAAAAACGTGTTGGCGAGCAATATAGCGCTGGATATGTTGTAAGGTGTTTTCGGGTGTCATTGCGAATGTCCATGTTAGACCGTTCAGAACACGCCCATAAAAATGGCAGGGCGTGCTTAAGCTGTTCTGAACGTTATCTGTACTTAGTTCGCACTACTATAACTTACTCATTCGAGTTGCACCTAACATAAGGTTTTATATCAGCAATGCTAGCACTCGAAGCTACTGCTCAAAATCGACCATACTTCCCTTCTAGTTCCCCCCTCTCCTCCTCGCTTTTACTCTAAATAATTCGAGTTGCAGCTAGGCGGCAAGCGAACGAGTCGCTAGGAGCATACACTAGTATGTGACTAGTGGGAGTGAACGCAGCCAACAATGCTGCGGCTCGAAGTATGACGAGTAAATCTGACGAGTAGAATTATTTGTAGATTGCTGCTGTACCATTCATCTCATTCTCACCGCTTGCAGAAATCACACGGAAAGATTTTGCGCCAGCTTCATCAGCTTTTTTGGCTAATTGTGCAGTCAGGTCATTTACACTTGCAGCACCACTTACAGACACATAACCAACTGCTGGCTCACTAGCTTGTCTAACTTCTTCAGCCGCCATTGAACCAAATGATACAGCACCTAAAGCTAAAGCAGCAGCAAATAATGTTGATTTTTTCATGGTAAACTTCCTCATTGTATGTTTGATATTTACAGGGTTTTTTCGTGTTCCCCTGTGATATGGATCATACTATGCGCTTTATTCTGAGATGAAAATTAGCTAATTTTGCTATAGTTATTCAAATTAATTGAACGATAACCTATGTTGAGGTTACAAATTTGTGACGGGTTTATATCATTTTTTATTTATAATTTAGTATGTTATAAACTTTATGATCCGCGAGAAAATTCGCTGCAAGCCAACTAAATTCTCCTTATAAATCAGCACAGAATGCTAAATTAAATAACAAGAAAAACAAAATGACACAGCAAAATTGGTCTCTTTACTTAATTCGGCAGAAAAATAACGCGCTATATTGTGGGATCACCACCGATGTTCAGCGGCGTTTTCAACAGCATGAAGCGGGAACAGGTGCCAAGGCACTAAAAGGTAAAGCGCCTTTGACCCTCGTTTTTCATTGTACTGCAGGGGATCGTTCTGAAGCATCTCAATTAGAGTATCGAGTTAAGCAATTGAGTAAGCAGGCAAAAGAAAGGCTGGTCACTGACCAGCCTGATGATTTACATCATTATTTAGCGGCTTACACATTGTCAAAATGCGATGAGTAAGTGACTTCGCCTTTATGCTGGTCAATTGCGCCATTTTCGAGTCCGTAGACAAGAAAATGTTTTTGTAAACTTGGCCATTGGCAACGTAATTCATGGTTGGAAGCGGGTTCGAAACCAAAACGCCCGTAGTAACCCTCATCACCGAGAACGACGACAGCCCCATAACCAAATTCATTTAAGCTATCTAACCCTTCATAAACCAATTTTTCCGCGATACCTTGACCTTGATAGGCTTTTTTAACGGCTAATGGGGCGAGTCCTACCCATTGAACATCTTCACCATTCACATCAACCGGAGTAAACCCGACATAGCCAATAACTTCGCCGTCATCGTTGGTCGCCACTACACCGAGGGTCAGTAACCCATCTTCACGCAGGTGCTGAACAAGATCTGCCTCACCCTCAGTTGGGAAGGTTTCACGTAATAGCGTGTCGATACCCATGGCATCAACCGGGATTTCTACACGTATCAGCATGAGGTTAACACAGGCGTTTTATGCTCTGCGTCCTCACTGTCTTGTACCGTTTTAATCACATCAGCGAGCTGTAATAGACCAAAACGTAAAGGCGCGGGCATATTTTCAATTTCGAAGGCATCCATCAAGTTTTTAACATACAAACCTAATTCAGTATCCCCTTCAATCACCAAACGACGTTGGAAAAAGAGCGTATCGGGATCTTCTTTGCGGGCTGCGATCAATACCAGATCATTGGCATTGCCGCTGACACTGACATCCGGTTCAGCCTGCTTTTGTACCACCAGCTGACCCTCTTGTAAGCTGATAAACCAAACAAGCTCTAAATCTCGGATCTCAACTTTCAGCCATTTCCCTTCCAGAAAATCGAGTTCGCCTTCTTTAACAGATTCACGAAACTGCCAACTTAATAGTTGTTCGAGTATTTGACGCTGTACGACAAATGGGGTCACTTTCAATGGAAACTTCAAAAATGAAGGGCCTTGAGTGATCAGTTGAGAACGAATTTTACCAAACACAGTACTAACTCCCGTATCAATTATCTGTCCACCACGCAGAACTACCGGTTAAAGTAGCCGCTTGGACAATTTTAATACCTATAATGACTAAGATTATAGATAACATTGATGTGTAGATGTAAAGATAGTCAGAGATATATCGTTATTTATCCGATATAAGGACATATTTTGCCAAAAAATAACCTGATGATACCGATCCTATATCAATCTTTATCCATCTCGCCAATATTTATTTTCAATAATCTCTACACTTTTATAATAGTCACGAAATAACTATCTCGCCTACAACATTCCAAGCTTCTCTGCGCTAAATCAAAACCTCTACTAGACCCCTTGTCTAGAATGATCAATTGCTAAATTTTTATACAGAGAAAAAGCTAATGGAATTACTCTGCCCTGCGGGGAATTTACCTGCCTTAAAAGCTGCTGTTGATAATGGTGCCGATGCGGTGTACATCGGACTCAAAAATGATACTAACGCGCGTCATTTTGCAGGTTTGAATTTTACGGAAAAAAATCTGCATGAAGCAGAGCGTTATATCCACCAGCGTAAACGTAAATTGCATATTGCGATAAATACCTTCGCTCACCCTGATGGTTATCAACGCTGGCAAAACTCTGTTGATTTGGCGGCTGACTTAGGAGCCGATGCTCTGATCCTCGCCGACATTGCTATGTTAGAGTACGCAGCCAATAAATACCCGCATATTGAACGCCATGTTTCTGTGCAAGCTTCCGCGACCAACACGGAAGCCATTCGTTTCTATCAGCGTAACTTTCAGGTGCATCGCGTTGTGCTCCCTCGCGTGTTATCGATTCACCAAGTGAAACAGCTCGCCAAAACCAGTCCTGTACCGCTGGAAGTATTTGCGTTTGGTAGCTTGTGCATTATGGCTGAAGGCCGCTGCTATCTTTCTTCCTACTTAACGGGAGAATCCCCGAATACCGTCGGCGCTTGTTCTCCTGCGCGTTTTGTTCGCTGGCAACAGACTGAAAATGGCATGGAATCCCGCCTCAATGATGTGCTGATCGACAGCTACCAAAAAAATGAAAATGCCGGTTATCCAACCCTGTGTAAAGGGCGCTATGTGGTGGATGAGCAGAAATATCATGTGCTTGAAGAGCCTACCAGTCTCAATACCATTGAGCTGCTGCCTGAGCTGATGAGTGCCAATATCGCTTCAGTAAAAATTGAAGGTCGTCAACGCAGCCCTGCCTATGTCACCCAAGTGACCAAGATTTGGCGTCAGGCCATCAATCGCTATAAATCCAATCCAGACGGTTTTGTGACAGATCCTAGGTGGCTCAAAGTCCTTGGTGACCTTTCTGAAGGTAGCCAAACCACCCTTGGTGCTTATCACCGTAAGTGGCAATAACTGGCGCACATCATTCATCAGCATGGATTAATGGGTAACATAATGAAATATGCATTAGGCTCAGTACTGTACTACTGGCCAACATCAACTTTACAGGATTTTTATCAGCAGGCAGCAGACAGCGACGCGGATATTATTTATCTCGGAGAAACAGTATGTAGCAAACGCCGCGATATGAAACCCAATGACTGGATTGATCTCGCGAAACAGCTAGCAGGAAGCGGTAAACAAATTATTCTCAGCACCCTTGCGCTGTTACAAGCGCCCTCTGAGCAAAAAGAAATCAGTAAGTTAGTCGATAATGGCGAGTTTTTGATTGAAGCGCACGATTTTGGTGTCGTCAACATGCTGGCAGAGCGCAAATTGCCTTTTGTGGCAGGCCATGGGCTTAACTGTTATAACGCCCCCTCACTGAATATTTTGCTACGCCAAGGCATGATGCGCTGGTGTATGCCCGTTGAGCTTTCCCGTGACTGGCTGGTGAATTTACTCACTCAATGTGAAGAGTTAGGCATTCGCGATCAGTTTGAAGTGGAGGTTTTCAGCTACGGTCATCTACCTTTAGCATACTCCGCTCGCTGCTTTACGGCGCGCTCGGAAAACCGTCAAAAAGATGAGTGTGAAACCTGCTGCATTAATTACCCGCAAGGGCGTAAAGTGATGTCACAGGAGCAACAACAAGTTTTCACGCTTAATGGCATCCAAACCTTGAGCGGCTATTGCTATAACTTAGGCAACGATATTTCATCCATGCAGGGTTTGGTGGATATTGTACGGGTTTCCCCTGAAAACCTTGAGTCCCTCGATGTGATTAAGCAATTTAAAGCCAACCAGCATGGGCAGTCCCCCCTGACTATTCCCGACCAAAGCTGTAATGGCTATTGGCGTAATATTGCGGGATTGACTCTAGAGGCGTGATGGTTTTTTCTATTTATAAGAGGCTCTTTATAGGGCCTTTTTATTCAATTAGCCAAATAGTTCACTGTGTGAACCTATATCAATGAAAGCCACTAAGCGTCCATCATCCGAAAGTCGATATACGAGCAGAAAATCACCTCCAATATGTAATTCCCTTGCACCACCCCACTCATTTCCTTCTACCAGCCCGATTATAACGTTCCCATGATTTTTTAAAGGTTAATGTATAAGCTACCTGCCTTGGGCGCGTTTATGGCTTGTTTTTTGACTCACTCTTCGTTAGCTCCAACATCATCTCATCCAATGAAGAATACTGTTGCTCAATAAGCGCGGCTTCTTTTAAAGCCTGAGCAGTTTTCGCAGAAGGCTGTTTGCGTTTAATTTCAAAAGGAACCCCCTGTTCCTGAACAACCTGCTCAAGAAACAAACGGATCGCGGCACTAATGGTCAGTCCACAATCTTGCAACACACTGGTTGCCTCAGCTTTTAGTTGCTCATCAATGCGACTACGAACATCCGTCGTTTTTAATAAAGCAGTCATAAAATACCTCACCGTCATAATGTAGCTACATTGTAGCCACCTTTATGTTTAAATATACCATTGCGTGGCAACCTGTGCAATTCTTCATCAATAACCTGTCTATACCCAGAATATCCCCCAAACAGATACGCAGTTACTCCCTTTGAATTCAGTTGACGTGCTGTAGATTAGATAAACAAACTCACAGACTAATAAGGAAATACCCGTGATAAAACGTCCCCTGCTCGTCATGACACTTTTTTTAGCGGGATGCTCAACATCCCTTGAGTACACCAAAGCGGATCTCGAAAAAAACCAAGAAGTGAGTTACTCCGATTCTGGGTACTATCGCGTGGTATTTAAAGGGAAAAAAATTCTTTCAGTACCTGAAAATGCCCATATTGTGGCAGGCACTGAAGATAATGCGGTTGGAAAACTTAACCAAGATGGCAAAACAGGTGAGTTTGTGATTGCAGGCCTTGCAGCCAAAAGCAATGGCAACATTAGCTCCCAAGTGGGTGGTCACGATTATAATTTGAATTTCCTATTAACCGATGAAAATGATTTACCACTTTCATCAGTCAATTACATCATTATCAATGACTGTAATGGGGAAGCTTATTCGGGCAAAACCAATGCTAACGGACGTACATTCTCAGTTTCAACGTCCGAAGAGTGCAACTTAAGCCTCAGCGTTGTAGAGTAAAATGCAGTGGAATAAAAGATTGTGGTGTAATTGTTCAAAATGAGAGGTTGGAAACCAACCTCTCAGACCATTGACAAACCCATCAGGTTTGGAAATGGCTCTTTTGAGTTGTAAAATTAACAAGGAAAATCAATTTATTGATTTTCGGCTGATAACACAAAGCAGGAAAAACGACGCTTTTATCCTGCTTTGTCATCAACCTCAGAGGTTGGAAACCAACCTCTCTGACGATTATTTATGGTTATTTATGAAAATGCTTGCGCCAGCGATGCAGCGCATGGCTAATTTGGCGTAACTCCCCATCTCGCAGCATGCCAATAAACACACCGATAAATGAGTAAATCACCCCAAGCACCAGCATCATCACAATATCCATCAAGATATCCCTAAATGGCAGCCCCATTTGGTTGATCCCCGCCATGGCGTTAGTCGCCCATGTGGATGGCAACGCAGAGGCAATCATCCGCACCCAGTCCGGCATGGCTTGCAATGGCCAAATCGTACCGGACATATAGAACACCGGCGTGGTGATAAACGCCAATGTCAGGTAGATCATTTCCACACTACGCAAACATTCCGTGACCAGCTTCCCTAACCCAATAACGGCGAGTAAGAATGGGAACGTCAACATCCAAATCTGGTACAGCGGCGCTTCTTGCCGATAGCCCAAAATCCATGGCCATAAGGCAAAAAACACGGTCGAAAGAAATAACCAAATAGGCACCAGTGCCGACAACGCACCAAGGTAAACCGCTAATGGGGGTTTGCCTTTTGGTGTAGAGCGAATGGCAATACTGACCCGCACGCACGCAATTAATAAGGAGTGCTGCAATAACATCACCAGCAGGCCAGGAAAAATAATGGCCGCAAAGCTAATACCGGGGTTATACAGTGGCTCTGTCTCACTGCGAACAGGGGCAATAATCACTTTCGCTTGTTCAGGGCTAAAGCCTGCTTTTTCCAGTAACTGGGTGTTATAGGCGCTCAATAGCGTTTGATACGCTTTTGATAACTCTTGCTGGATTTGCCCACTGGCTAAACGGTTTGTGGCATCCCCATAAACCGGTACTGTGATATTTTTGCCACTAAGCAGATGCTTTTCAAAATCTGTTGGAATGATCACGATAGCGAATAGCTGCCTCGCAATCATATCCTGCCGCGCTTGGGCTAAATTATCGTAACTGTGTAGCTGAACTTTGGGCGTGGCGTCTAAATCGCGGATCAATTCACGACTTGCGCCTGAATGATCCATATCGATAACCGCCACAGGTAGATCCCACAATACCGGGCGCGCATAGACCAAACTCATAATACAGAGAGAAACGAGCAGCAGCAGCCACATCGGTTTCTCCAGCATGCCCAGCAGTACCTTTTTAAACGTCGCAAAATAGACCGTCATCATACGATACTTCCTTGGGTTTCTAGCCGTTTCACTAAGCGCTTACGGATCAAAAATGCCGTCAGTAACGGATAAATCAGCAAGAATAGGCACACTTGCACAATGCGCTCAAACGAGATTTCCCGTAAGAAAATATCAAACATGGCATTTAAGGTGTGAGTAAGCGGCTCCGCGTTCGAAATAATCCGTGCGGGCAAAATCATCGAGAGTTCCGGTACTGCCATACCAGAAAACGCCAAGGCAATACTCACCAGCATCCCGATTAAGCTGTAAGCCATAATCGCGCTGGACGTGAAGCTAAACAGCAGTAACCCGATACTTTGCGCCGCTATCACATAGAAGAAGCCCACCAGCATCATATACAGCGGGTTCCCTACCACTTTTGCATCGAAGATAGTGACTAGGGCCGCCAGTTCCACAATCAGTAACGTCGTGAAAAATAACGTATATGGCGCCATTTTGCCTAGCAGTGCCATTGAAAATGGCTTCACGCTTTGAAGAATGGTGCCGCGAGACATGGTGTAAATAGTGGCAGTGACCACAAACAGTTGCAGCATATGGATGGTCGCCGCAAATTGTTGGTAATAAATATAGCTGCCACTTGGGTTAAAGAGGCTATCGTAAGAGAGCGTAACTTGCGCCAATGCCGGTAGAGATTGCCCCATCGATTTTGCCATTTCTTGACGGTATTTGGCGTTAAGTTCCGCGACTAAGCCACTAAAATCTTGAATGGCATAACTGCCGGATGCGTAAAATAGCGCATTGTAGTACATGCGTAATTCAGGCTGGCGTCCTCGCAATATATCCTCTTCAAAATTTTGGGGGATATACAGCAAGGCATAATCTTTGGCGCTGCCCAGCTGCTTGATGGATGTCACTAAGTTGCCATCAATCGCTTTCACTTCCGCATGAGGACCCGCGTCAAGATCGCGAATAATTTGCCTTGAAATGGGGCTATTGTTGTTATCTACCACCGAAACTGGCACATCCATCAGCGTTCCCTCTGAGAAGTTAGCACTGACTAACGTAAACAGCATCAAAGGGAATAGCCAACTCAGCCAGTGAAAGACTGGGCTGCGGATAGCCATTTGGGTTTCGCGGCTAAAGGCATGTTCAAAACCACGCCAAGCGAATTTGAGTTTCATGGCGTCACCTGTTATTTATCCCAGTGCCACAAAACGCTCATCCCCGGTCGTAATCCTTCAATCGGCTGTTGTGGATACAAGCGAACTTCAAAGGTTTTCAGGTCGAAATCCCCTGTCGCACGGGTGGCTCGTTTAGTCGCGTAATCCCCTTTCGGTGCAATATAGCGAACTTCGGCTTCCACGGTTTTATCCCCTAAGGCTGGCACCGTCAGCTCAATTTTGTCCCCTTTTTTCACCCCCACTAAAATATCTTCACGTAGGTTATACACAAAATAGGCTTGAGGAAGACTGATCAATGAGATTAAAGGACTACCAGCATTGAACAATTCACCAATTTCCGCTGGGATTGGACCGACTTCACCATCCACAGGGGCTTTCACTTGCAAGTCATCCAGTTGAACTTGGAGTTCAGCCAGTTTTTGCTCTGCTTGCTTCACTGCGGCTTCATATTGTTGACGCTGCTCGATACGATCGCCGTTTTTCCCTTCTTCCAAACGCGCCTTAGCACTTTGGACTTGTTGGAACGCAACATCTTTTGCTTTACGGGCGGTATCTAACTCATTCGCGGAGACATACCCTTTGACTGAAAGATTATTTAAACGGGTAAATTCACGAGAAGCATTTTGGTATTGAGAATTTGCTTGAGCTACCGCAGCTTGCAGATCACGCAGCGTCTCTTCACGAGTCCCATTTAAGGATTGGTCGAGTTGGGCTTGAGCTTGGTCCTTAGCCGCTTTTAATGCCGCATATTGGGCTTGTAACTCAGGGCTTTCTAAGGTAATCAGTAACTGCCCTTTTTTCACATCATCCCCGCGTTCTACATGGCGTTCAATGACTCTGCCTTTGGCTTTTGAAGTCACGATGACTTCCGGTGCGTCCACTTCCCCTTGCAATAATAAAAATTGGTTATGGGAATGAAAAAGCGCCGCAGCAGCAATTAAGATCAGCATAAGCAAGATCAGTATGATGGTTCTTTTTTTCATTATGTATGTGGGCCTTGAATAATAACGGAGGAAACTACTTTTTCATTATGACAACAAATTAACACTAACGTTAAGAAATTTGTGCGCAAAATCACGCTTTAGTGGTCTTTTTTAGTCTGAGGGGCTTTGGCGCTTATGTCAAATAATGATGTTTTGCTAATTATTAAATGACGATTACTTAACCAGCCCAATAAGATACAATATCCCCCAAAAGTATATGGCTAAACCCACTGAACGTAGTCAACACCCCCATAGTGCAAAATATAGTGAGCCATGCTCTAAATAGTTCACCTTGTGGGTAAGATAATTGTGGGTCGGCGACAAGAGAAGATATCTTAGTGAACATACAAAAGTATGTGACTAGAGGAGCTGAACGTAGCCAACTCCCCCATAATGTGAAATATGACGAGCATGTACAAAAGTATGTGACTTAAATAGCTGAGCGCAGCCAACACCCCCATAATGTGAAATATGACGAGCATGTACGAATTTGACTTAATTTTATTGCTACTACAGCAAATGTGCGTTTACCTTGTTATCGCTTGGGCACTCAGCCGCACTCCATTGGTCACCCCACTTCTTAAGGTTACTATCCGCTTACCTCATAAAGTGATGTGCTACCTGATTTTCTCAGTATTTTGCATCATCGGTACTTATTTTGGTTTACATATCAATGATTCCATAGCTAACACTCGTGCTATTGGCGCTGTACTTGGCGGATTATTAGGCGGCCCTGCGGTGGGTTTTGCTGTTGGGTTTACGGGTGGGATCCACCGATACTCTTTGGGTGGAATGAGCGCTTTCGCTTGTATGATCTCGACCATTGTCGAAGGCTTAATTGGTGGTCTGGTCCATCGCTACTATATGAAGCGCGGGGAAATTAATAAAATTTTTAACCCTGTTACCGCCAGCTGCGTGACCTTTTTCGCTGAAATCATCCAGATGCTGATTATTTTACTCATCGCTCGTCCATTCGATGAAGCCTATGAATTAGTGAAAAATATTGCCGCACCGATGATCATTGCCAATACCATCGGGGCAGCCATGTTTATCCGTATATTGCTGGATAGGCGCGCCATCGTCGAGAAATACACCACGGCATTCTCCGCTCAAGCCTTGAAAATCGCCCTATGTACTGAAGGTATTTTGCGTAAAGGCTTCAATGCGGATAACAGCATGAAAGTGGCGAAAATTATTTATCAAGAGTTAGATATTGGTGCGGTGGCCATTACGGATCGAGAAAAAATTCTCGCCTTTATCGGACTAGGCTCCGATCACCACATTCCGGGGACACCTATCTCATCCATTCAATCCAGGCAGGCCATTGATAATAATGAAGTGGTCTATGCCGATGGTAACGAAACTCCCTATAAATGCTCATTAAGCTCTTCATGCAAACTGGGCTCAACCCTTGTGATCCCACTTAGAGGTGAAAACCAGCGAGTCATTGGAACCATCAAATTATACCAAGCCAAAAATAGCCTCTTTAGCTCCATCAACCGTACGCTAGGGGAAGGAATTGCCAGCCTGTTTTCTGCCCAAATTTTGGCAGGGCAATATGAGCGTAATAAACAATCCTTACTGCAATCGGAAGTCAAACTGCTTCACGCACAAGTGAACCCGCATTTTCTCTTTAATGTGCTCAACACATTACAGGCTGTGATCCGCAAAGATAGCCAGCAAGCGGGACAACTTGTGCAGTATATCTCCACCTTCTTTCGTAATAACTTAAAACGTCCAGAGCAGAATGCGACACTAGGGGAAGAAATTGAGCACATCAATTCATACCTACAAATTGAAAAGGCGCGATTCCAAGAGAGTTTGCAGATCCATTTAGATATCCCCGATGAAGTTAAACAGGTGGAATTACCCGCGTTCACACTGCAACCGATTGTCGAAAACGCAATAAAACATGGCACTTCACAGTTATTAAATACCGGATACATTACAATACGTAGCTATATTCGCTGTGAACATGTCTATATTGAAATCGAAGATAATGCCGGTTTATACCAGCCAAGTGGACAGTCTGACGGCTTAGGGATGGGCTTAGTCGATAAACGCTTGCGCCTGAAATACGGTGAAAAATATGGAATAGGCGTGGAGTATGAACCTGAAAAATTCACCCGCGTGAAAATTCGCTTGCCCTACATGTCCACTTAATCACATTGCACATAATAAATGATAATAACGCTATGAATGTATTGATCGTTGATGACGAACCCCTAGCACGTGAAAACGTGCGCTGCTTACTTGAGGAGCATGACGATATCGAAATTATTGGCGAGTGCGCCAATGCCATTGAAGCCATCGGTTTGATCCACAAAAAAAAGCCTGATGTGGTGTTTTTAGATATTCAAATGCCCCGAGTTACGGGATTAGAAATGGTGCGTATGCTCGATCCTGAAGAGCGCCCACATATTGTTTTTCTGACGGCATTTAATGAGTTTGCTATCCAAGCTTTCGAAGAGCATGCTTTCGACTATCTACTTAAACCCCTTGAACCAGAAAGATTGGCAAAGACTTTAGCTCGTTTACGTCAAAATAAACAGAAACAGAATCTCGAGCTTCTCGATAACAACGAACCGCTCAAATTTATTCCTTGTACCGGACACAGCCGCATTTATTTGATGAAATTAGATGATGTCCAATATGTCACTTCACGTATGAGCGGCGTGTATGTGATGAGTACCCAAGGACAAGAAGGCTTTACCGAATTAACCTTGCGCACATTAGAAATGCGTACGTCGTTAGTGCGTTGCCATCGTCAATATTTAGTGAATATGGCCCAGCTCAGAGAGATTTTATTTGGGGATAATGGACAAGCCGAATTGGTGCTATGCTCAGGTGGGCATATTCCCGTTAGCCGCCGCTATTTAAAACCATTGAAAGAAGCGCTAGGGCTAATTTAACGAGTGACTCAGGAGAAAAGGTTATGGCTGATTTTTACCTGCAAATTCGGACTAATTCGATGACATTGAAAAATCTCGACACCCATGAAGAACGCAGTGCAACGGGTGAGTTTTCAGTCCAAAGGATGGTTATCGGGAATTTTTTTAAAGCCGAGTTTGTGCTGTATCAGTTGGTCTGCGATATGGGTCTAAAAGTCCGTCGCCCTTTTGCGTCGAAACATCGTGTTTTGGTTCAAGCCCTCGAAATTATTGAAGGGGGCGTGAATATGGTGGAAGAGCGCCTATTTAGCGAAATTGTTTACGGGGCATTTAATCAGCGAGTAAAAAAAGTGGTGGTGAGCCGATCACCACTGCCTATGCCTCAGCGAGAAGCGAAAGCCTTATTAACTGCATAAAAAAACCCGCATTTTAAAATGCGGGTTTTTTGTATTTATCTCAGCCACATTAACGTGGCTGGATAGCGCTATTATGCGTTGTGGCTGCTGCTACGACGACGTGGCGCTGCATTGTTGCCATCTTGGCGCGGTGCAGAGTTACCACGGTCACGGTTGCCACCATCGCGATTTCCACCACGACGGTTGCCGCTGAAGCCTTCGCGATCACCACCGCTACGACGACCATCACGATCGCCACTACGGTCATTACGACGACCTGCACCGAAACCACCTTCGCTGCCGCCTTCACGACGTGGGCCACCACGACGTTCGCCACCGCCACGACGCTCAAATGGTTGAGCATCACCAATCAGTTGCATTTGCATTGGTTTGTTCAGTACACGCGCACGGCTTAAGTGAGTTAACACTTCGCTTGGCATACCTTTTGGTAACTCGATAGTTGAGTGAGTACCAAACAGTTTGATGTTACCAATGTAGCGGCTGCTGATGTCTGCTTCGTTCGCAATCGCACCAACGATATGACGAACTTCAACACCGTCATCACGCCCCACTTCGATACGGTACATTTCCATATCGCCAACATCACGACGCTCACGACGAGCACCACGGTCGCCGCGCTCTGCACGGTCAAAACCGTTGCCGTTGCTGTTGCGGTCACGACGGTCACCACGACGATCATCACGGTCGTTGAATTCACGACGCGGACGACGCGGTGCATCTGGTGGTAGGATCAGAGCGCGTTCGCCTTGAGCCATTTTCAGTAATGCCGCTGCTAAAGTTTCCATATCTACATCTTCAGATGGAGACATTTTCGCTAACAGTGAACGGTACTGATCTAAGTCGCTGCTTTCTAATTGCTGTTGAATTTGCTCAGCAAATTTCGCCTGACGACGTTGGCTTAATACGTCAGCATCTGGCAATTCCACTTCAGGAATAGTCAGTTTCATTGTACGTTCAACGTTGCGCAGTAAACGACGCTCACGGTTCTCAACGAACAGTAATGCACGACCCGCACGACCCGCACGACCGGTACGACCGATACGGTGAACGTAAGATTCCGCATCCATTGGGATGTCGTAGTTAACAACTAAGCTGATACGCTCAACATCCAGACCACGTGCTGCAACGTCAGTTGCGATCAGGATATCTAAACGACCATCTTTTAAGCGCTCTAATGTTTGCTCACGCAGTGCTTGGTTCATGTCACCATTCAGTGCCGCACTGTTGTAGCCATTACGCTCAAGCGCTTCTGCAACTTCTAAGGTTGCGTTTTTGGTACGAACGAAAATAATCGCCGCATCGAAATCTTCAGCTTCTAAGAAACGTACCAGCGCTTCATTTTTACGCATGCCGTAAACAGTCCAGTAGCTTTGAGCGATATCTGGACGTGTAGTAATGCTCGACTGAATGCGGATCTCTTTAGGATCTTTCATAAAGCGACGAGTAATACGACGGATTGGTTCTGGCATTGTTGCCGAGAACAGCGCAGTTTGGTGTTCTGCTGGAATCTGGCCCATGATGTTTTCAACATCATCGATGAAGCCCATACGCAGCATTTCATCAGCTTCGTCTAATACTAAGCCTTTCAATTTAGAAAGATCTAAAGTACCGCGCTTCAGGTGGTCTAACAGACGACCTGGAGTACCAACAACCACTTGTGGTCCTTGGCGTAATGCACGAAGTTGAACGTCATAACGTTGACCGCCATATAAGGCAACCACGTTGACACGGTTCATGTGTTTAGAGAAATCGCTCAGTGCTTCAGCAACTTGCACCGCTAACTCACGTGTCGGTGCCAGTACTAAAATTTGTGGCGCTTTTAAATCAGGGTCGATGTTATGCAGTAATGGCAAACCAAATGCAGCGGTTTTACCACTACCTGTTTGTGCCATACCTAATACATCATTACCATCCAATAACAATGGAATACATTGTTGCTGGATTGGAGATGGTTTTTCGTATCCCAGGTCGCTTAGTGCGTTCAAAATAGATGCTGATAAACCTAGATCAGCAAAAGACATATCGGTCTCAGTCGTCATGTAAAGGTGCCTCATACTTAGTGGCGGCCAGTTTACATAACGGAGCGAAAATCATTTCGGTCATTATCATTTAAAATGTGAACTGGCTCAAATTGTGTTATTAAACGAACAAATAAACCCTCACCCGGGTGGATGATGGCTTAAAAATGAATAGAGAAATGTTCGTCAGCTATTGCTGGCCCGATTCTAATAGGTCGTCTTGTTCTTGGCCTAACAGCGCCAATTCCAACAATGCGTAGCGGTGCTCAACAAAGCTGTGTGCGTTGTTAGCTACCGTCAGTTTGAATAACGCAGTTGCGCTATCCTTATCCCCCAGACTTAGGTAATGCTTACCTAAATAGAAGTTAGTTTCACTGAGATGCTCAGCGAGCGAAGTGTTATCCGTAGATGTCTCTTTCAAACGCTCCATCAATGTCGTTTCATTGATATTGCCAAGATAGAATTCTACGATATTCCAGCCCCATTGCCCTTTCTCCGCTTGGTTGTAGCGGGCAGCAAGATTGTCTTGTGCCATACGCGGGTCTATGTCTTTCTCTACGAGATAAAGCCACAGAGTACGAAAAGGATCATTTGGATCTATCTGATAATACGCCAGCAGATCATCCTGCGCTAATTTGTATCGTCCACCGTAATATAATGCGATGCCACGATTCATTCGCGCGAAATTGTAAGTTGGATCAAGCTCTAAAACAGAATCAAACGCTTCATAGGCGGCATCATAGTTGCCAGCCTGCGTAAAATATATTCCTAAAAAGTTAAAGATTTCAGGAATATCCGGACGGATTGACAACGCAGTTGAAAAATCATTACGTGCCAGCGCCCTTAAACCGAGACTATCATACAGTACTCCGCGCTCATATAAAAGCTGCGCGTACTCATCATCGGTTAAAGATCGGCTCGCAAGGATTTGTTCCATACGAGCCAAAATCACTTCTTGTTGTAATGAAGGCTGTAATGGAACTGCAAAAACCTCGTTTTTACGCCAATCTTTATTACTACATCCAATAATAATAAAAAAGATGAACGCGGATAGCACACGAACTAAGGTGCGGCTATCGATAAAACGAAAGTTAATACAGTTCTGCATACTACGCCCTTACATTACCACTAGTCAGCAAATTTAGGCTGATAGCGCCTAAGTTTATCAGGCGCTACACTTTCGTGTCAGCTTATTCTGCTGATTCCTGCTGTGCTGGAGCTTCTTCGCCAGCAACCGCTTCTTTCATGCTCAGGCGAATACGGCCTTGACGGTCGATTTCTAACACCTTAACAGGAACTTCTTGACCCATTTGCAGGTAGTCAGTCACTTTCTCTACACGCTTGTCTGCGATTTGAGAAATGTGAACCAGACCTTCTTTACCACCACCGATAGCAACGAATGCACCGAAGTCAACGATACGAGTCACTTTACCTTGGTAAATACGACCCACTTCAACTTCTGCTGTGATGTCTTCGATGCGACGAATTGCTTCTTTCGCTTTCAGGCCATCAGTTGCTGCGATCTTCACAGTACCGTCATCTTCGATTTCGATAGTTGTACCTGTTTCTTCCGTTAATGCGCGGATAACAGAACCACCTTTACCGATGACATCTTTGATCTTGTCTGGGTTGATACGAATGGTGTAAATGCGTGGAGCGAACTCGGAGATCTCTTCACGTGGACCATTGATAGCTTGTTCCATTGTGCCAAGGATATGCAGACGCGCACCTTTAGCTTGGTTCAGAGCCACTTGCATGATTTCGCGAGTGATACCTTCGATTTTGATATCCATTTGCAGTGCGCTGATACCGTCACGGCTACCCGCTACTTTAAAGTCCATATCACCTAAGTGGTCTTCGTCACCTAAGATGTCAGACAGGACAACGAAATCGTCGCCTTCTTTCACCAGACCCATCGCGATACCCGCAACAGCAGCTTTAATTGGTACACCAGCATCCATCAGAGCCAGAGACGCACCACATACAGATGCCATTGAAGAAGAACCGTTAGATTCCGTGATTTCAGAAACCACACGTACTGTGTACGGGAATTCTGCTTGTGAAGGCATAACTGCCAGCACACCACGTTTCGCTAAGCGACCGTGACCAATTTCGCGACGTTTAGGTGAACCAACCATACCAGTCTCACCAACAGAGTATGGAGGGAAGTTGTAGTGGAATAAGAAGCGGTCAGTGTATTCGCCCATTAATTGGTCGATAACCTGTGCATCACGCTCAGTACCTAATGTTGCAGTAACCAGCGCCTGAGTTTCACCACGGGTGAACAGTGCAGAACCGTGAGTACGTGGCAGAACACCAGTACGAACGTCCAGCGCACGAACCATGTCTTTCTCACGACCATCGATACGTGGCTCACCACGGATAACGCGGCTACGAACAACTTGTTTTTCTAAGTGAGCAAGAATGTCTGACACTTCAGAAACATCGACGTTTTCATCTTCAGCAACCAGAGTTGCAATCACTTCGTCTTTGATTAAGTCAACTTGAGCATAACGCTCTTGTTTCTCAGTGATACGGTAAGCATCGCCCATACGGCTTTCAGCCAGTGCAGCAACGCGATCGTGCAGAGCTTGGTTAACTGGCTCTGGCTGCCAATCCCATTTCTCTTTGCCCGCTTCTTTGACTAATTCATTAATATTCTGAATAACAACTTGTTGTTGATCGTGACCGAACACCACTGCACCCAGCATTTGCTCTTCGCTTAACAGTTCAGCTTCTGACTCAACCATTAATACTGCGCTGTCAGTACCTGCAACGACTAAATCCAGACGGCTTGATTTTAATTCATCAGCAGTTGGGTTCAGAACATATTGGTCATTGATAAAACCAACACGTGCAGCACCGATAGGACCATTGAATGGAACACCAGACAGTGCCAGTGCAGCAGATGCACCGATCATCGCAACGATATCTGGGTTAACTTGTGGGTTAACAGAAACAACGGTAGCGATGATTTGGATTTCGTTCAGGAAGCCTTCTGGGAACAGAGGACGTAATGGACGGTCAATCAGACGTGCAACTAAAGTTTCGCCTTCACCAGGACGGCCTTCACGACGGAAGAAGCTACCTGGGATACGACCTGCAGCGTAAGTACGCTCTTGGTAGTTAACCGTTAAAGGGAAGAAATCTTGCCCTTCTTTAACTTTTTTCTGTGCCACAGCAGTCACGAATACTGCAGTGTCATCCATGTTTACCATCACCGCCGCCGTTGCTTGGCGTGCGATCATGCCTGTTTCTAATGTTACGGTATGCTGGCCATACTGGAACTTACGAACAATAGGATTTAACAAAATATTACCCTTTTTGTAAGGCTACGAGAGATTCTCAAGTAGCATGGTTTATTTTCTGACTACAGCCTCGCGACTAATGAGAGGATTGATATTCCAATCATCAATTCTCTCATTAGTCGCGCGAATACGGATGTAGTTTTAAGTGGTTTTAATTAAAACAGTCAATTATCGATAATAGCTTAACATTTTAGTTAAGTATAATTCGAGTATTACTTCAACTTTCAACTAATTTTTAGAAGAAAAGGGGCCATTTGGCCCCTTTCCTCTGAAACTGACAAGATTAACGACGCAGACCCAGACGCTCGATCAGCGCTGTGTAACGTGCGATATCTTTACCTTTCAGGTAAGCTTGTAAACGACGACGCTGAGCAACCATACGCAGCAGACCACGACGGCTGTGGTGATCTTTTTTGTGCTCGGAGAAGTGACCTTGCAGATGGTTGATTTGTGCAGTTAACAGAGCGATTTGAACTTCGCTTGAACCCGTGTCGTTTTCACCGCGGCCGAATTCAGCAACGATTTTCGCTTTCGCTTCAGTACTTAGAGACATAATAAACTCCAAAATAATATAAATTTAAGTGATGAGAGCCAATCTCTAATTTAGCATCTCAAGATTTAGCGCCGTCATTCTACGCTGCTTAGGGCAGCAAAGCAATAAGCGCCATTATGCGGACGGTTCATTTTCAACGACCAAACGCTTCGGTGCAATACGTCCATCTTCACTAATCAAAGCAATACCGATAAACCGCTGCTCTGAACCACAAGTGACGCGGATCATGTCGCCTTCCACTAGGTCTTTTACATCACCACGTACAGGTTGACCCTGTTTAAAATACGCGGCTGTTTCCTCAGTAATATTCACTGCAGGAAAATGAACCACTGCGGTATCCATTGGCAATAATAGCGAATCGAGCAAGGATTCAAATGAACCTTCTCCCGCATCCACTTTTGCCCGCAAAGCAGCTAATTGTTCCAACGTGACCATGCGATCGTAAGGATAATTTGCCACTTGTACACGACGCAGATAAGTTACGTGCGCACCGCATCCTAACATTTCACCTAAATCGTCAATAATAGTCCGAATATAGGTGCCTTTAGAACAGTGAATTTCCAGTTCTAATTCGTTGTTATCCCAACGAAGAAACTGAAGTTCATACACTGTAATCGGGCGGGCTTCACGCTCTACCGTGATACCTTTACGTGCGTATTCATACAATGGGCGCCCTTGGTGTTTCAGCGCTGAATACATGGAAGGCACTTGCAGGGTATCCCCACGAAAATGTTCGAGGGCTTCTTCAAGTTGCTGTGCCGTAAAAGTGATATCGCGTTCGCTGATGATTTCACCATGGGAGTCGGAAGTATCTGTCCGTTGACCAAGGCGAGCAATCACCCGATAGCGCTTATCTGAATCGAGTAAAAACTGTGAAAATTTCGTCGCTTCGCCAAGGCAGACTGGCAGCATGCCTGTCGCTAATGGGTCAAGTGCCCCCGTGTGCCCAGCTTTATTCGCATTGAAAAAGCGCCGCACTTTTTGCAGCGCATCGTTTGAGGAAATATCGGTGGGCTTATCTAACAGCACAACGCCGTCAATATTGCGCCCGCTACGACGACGCCCCATTATTTTTCCTCTTTACTATCTGTACCTGCACGACGCTCTTCGTCATTACGAATCACGTTCGATACTAAGTTAGACATACGCATACCATCAACTAGTGAGTTGTCATATTCAAACGTTAACTCAGGAATAATACGTAAACGCATTGCTTTCCCCAGTAATGAACGAATGAAACCTGACGCTTCATTTAATGCTTTAATGCCGTCTGCAACCATCTCTTCTTCACTTTTTTCATTCGCAAAGTTGAAGAAAGTGACGAAGACTTTACCGTATGCCAGATCCCGTGACAGCTCTACGCCAGAAACGGTTGCCATGCCAATACGGGGATCTTTGATTTCGCGCTGCAAGATAATCGCAATTTCTTTTTGCATTTCTTGAGCTACGCGCTGAGAACGACTGAATTCTTTTGCCATCGTTAATCTCCTGACAATAAAGGGGGCAATAGCCCCCTCATTAATACTATTTTGTCACCACGATACTTCGTGGGTACTCACAAAATTAACCGTCGATTGAACGTTTAACTTCGATAACTTCAAAGACTTCGATCATATCGCCGACACGGACATCGTTGTAGTTCTTAACACCGATACCACATTCCATACCGTTACGAACTTCGCTAACGTCATCTTTAAAGCGACGCAGTGATTCCAGCTCACCTTCGTAGATAACCACGTTATCACGCAGAACGCGGATTGGGTTATTACGCTTGATGGTACCTTCAGTAACCATACAACCAGCAACTGCACCGAACTTCGGTGATTTGAACACATCACGGACTTCTGCAAGACCCATGATTTGCTGTTTGTATTCAGGTGCCAGCATACCGCTCATCGCTTGTTTGATTTCATCAATCAGGCTATAGATGACGGAGTAGTAACGTAAATCAACACTTTCGCTTTCAACGACGCGACGAGCAGATGCATCGGCACGGACGTTAAAGCCAAGAATGATCGCATTAGAAGCTGCAGCCAGAGTTGCATCAGTTTCAGTGATACCACCCACGCCAGAACCGATGATTTTGATTTTAACTTCATCAGTTGACAGTTTCATCAGAGAGTCAGTGATAGCTTCACAGGTACCTTGAACGTCAGTTTTCAGTACGATATTCAGTTCAGAAACTTTACCTTCTTCCATGTTAGCAAACATGTTTTCCAGTTTAGATTTCTGCTGGCGAGCTAATTTCACATCGCGGAATTTACCTTGACGATACAGGGCAACTTCACGCGCTTTTTTCTCATCACGAACAACTGTCGCTTCATCACCTGCTGAAGGAACACTGGACAGACCCAGGATCTCAACTGGCATTGAAGGGCCGGCAGACAGAACTTCTTTACCTAATTCGTTGCGCATTGCACGAATACGGCCGTATTCAAATCCACACAGTACGATGTCGCCTTTGTTCAATGTACCTTCTTGAACTAAGATAGTTGCCACTGGGCCACGACCTTTGTCTAGGTAAGATTCAACAACCACACCGCTTGCCATGCCTGCATATACCGCTTTCAGTTCTAAAACTTCAGCTTGCAGCAAGATAGCATCTAACAGCTCATCGATGCCGGTACCCACTTTCGCAGATACACCGATAAACTGAGTGTCACCGCCCCACTCTTCAGAAATAACGCCGTACTGAGACAACTCATTTCTGACGCGATCTGGGTCAGCTTCTGGTTTATCCATTTTGTTGACCGCAACAACGATTGGCACACCTGCTGCTTTCGCATGCTGGATAGCTTCGATTGTTTGTGGCATAACACCATCATCCGCAGCAACAACCAGAACAACGATATCCGTTGCCTGAGCACCACGAGCACGCATTGATGTAAACGCGGCGTGACCTGGGGTGTCTAAGAAGGTGATCATACCTTTGTCAGTTTGAACGTGGTATGCACCGATGTGCTGAGTAATACCACCTGCTTCGCCTGATGCTACTTTCGTTGAACGAATGTAGTCCAGTAAAGAGGTTTTACCGTGGTCAACGTGACCCATGATGGTAACAACTGGCGCGCGAGCTTCTTTAACTGCTGAGCCAGTGTCACGGTCGTTCATTACCGATTCTTCTAACTCATTCTCACGACGCAGAATAACTTTGTGACCCATTTCTTCTGCCACTAATTGTGCAGTTTCTTGGTCAATCACTTGGTTGATGGTTGCCATTGCACCCATTTTCATCATCGTTTTGATGACTTGGGAGCCTTTAACTGCCATCTTATTAGCTAATTCGCCAACAGTGATAGTTTCGCCGATAACGACGTCACGGTTTACCGCTGCAACTGGTTTGGTGAAGCTTTGTTGTAAAGAACTGCCTTTACGTTGCTTACCTTTAGTGCGGCCTGAACGACCTGCAGCGCGTTCTTCTTCGCGATCCGCTTTTTCAGAAAGTTTGTTTCCTTTCTTCTGGCGAGGTGCTTTAGCAGAACGGTTACGTGAACGACGACCTTCTTCTTTCTCATCACTTTCATCTTCCGCCGCACGAGCGTGGGTAGATGTTGTTGTGTGATAGTCGCTATCATCTTCAGATTTGCTATCTGAGTTCCAGTCTTCGCCTTTTTCTTCAGCCATTTTACGGGCTTCTTCAGCAACACGGCGCGCATCAGCTTCAACTTTACGTTGAGTTTCTTCTTCCGCTTTGCGTTTCAGTTCAGCAGCTTCGGCTTCAAGGCGCTGTTTGTCAGCGTTACTTTCAGTTGCCGCTTTGCTTGGTTTTTGATTTTCGCTTTGTTTCACTTTTTCTCTTTCCGCTACTTCGCGCGTAGCTTTATCAGCTGCTTCACGTTTTGCTTTCTCTTCGGCTTCACGTTTTGCGTTAGCTTCTGCGTCACGTTTTGCAGCATCTTCTGCTGCACGTTTCGCTTCTGCTTCACGTTTTGCCAGTTCCTCAGCTTCGCGCTGTGCTTGCTCTTCCGCTTCACGCTGCGCCTGCTCTTCCGCTTGCGCTTCTTCAGCGTCGCGGTTCACATAAGTGCGTTTTTTGCGGACTTCAACATTTACCGATTTGCTTTTGCCACCGGTGACTGGAACACTCAGCGTACTACGAGTTTTACGCTGCAATGTTAACTTACTTGGCTGCCCCGCTGCTCCGCCTTGTTCGCGGTTTAAGTGGTTCAGTAAAGTTTCTTTCTCAGTCTGGCTAACAGAGTCATTCGCACCTTTCGTGATCCCTGCTTCAGCAAATTGCTGTACCAGGCGCTCAACTGTGGTTTGAATTTCCGTTGCCAGTGATTTTACAGTTTCTGTCATGCCGTTCCTTCCTGCTACAGTGTTTACGCATCGTTTCCGAACCAGCAAATATTACGTGCTGCCATAATGAGTTCGCCTGCTTTCTCATTATTCAGACCTTCGATATCAATCAGGTCGTCGATGCCCTGCTCAGCAAGATCTTCCAGTGTACAGATACCGTGAGTAGCCAAATTATAGGCCAGAGTACGATCCATACCATCAAGATTCAACAAATCTTCTGCTGGCTGATTATCACCCAAGCTCTCTTTTTGAGCTAGTTCAATTGTGGTGAGGGCAGCTTTTGCTCTTTCACGTAGAACTTCAACGGTTTCTTCATCAAGACCGTCAATTTCCAGAAGTTCTTTAATAGGCACGTAAGCCAGTTCTTCTAATGTAGAGAAGCCTTCTTCAACAAGTGTTGTAGCAAACTCTTCATCAATATCTAGATGCTTAGTGAATGTTTCAATAGAAGCGTGTGCTTCTGCCTGATGTTTTGCATTCAGCTCTTCCGCAGTCATGACATTCAGTTCCCACTTGTCATCACCACGATGGATTTTCAGTAACTGAGCTGCTAAGCGAACGTTTTGTCCATTACGTCCAATTGCTTGTGCTAAGTTGCTGCTTTCAACGGCAACATCCATCGTACAGTTGTCTTCATCAACCACAATAGATGCCACATCAGCCGGAGCCATAGCATTAATAACGAATTGCGCTGGGTTATCATCCCATAACACAATGTCGATTCTCTCGCCACCTAACTCACTAGAGACAGCTTGAACACGAGCACCGCGCATACCAACACAAGCACCAACTGGGTCGATACGTTTGTCGTTAGTTTTTACTGCGATTTTTGCACGAGAACCTGGATCGCGAGCTGCTGCTTTGATCTCAATGATCTCTTCGCCAATTTCTGGTACTTCGATGCGGAATAATTCAACCAGCATCTCTGGACGAGAACGAGTAACAAAAAGCTGTGCACCGCGTGCTTCAGGACGAACATCATACAGTACGCCGCGAATACGGTCACCTGGACGGAAGTTTTCGCGTGGTAGCATATCTTCGCGCAGGATCACAGCTTCTGCGTTATTACCTAAATCTAAGGTAATGTTTTCACGGTTAACTTTTTTAACCTGAGCAGTGATGATTTCACCTTGTTGCTCACGGAATTGGTCAACCACCATCGCACGCTCAGCTTCACGTACTTTTTGTACGATAACTTGCTTCGCGGTTTGCGTGGTAATACGGTCAAATACAACAGATTCGATTTGGTCTTCGACGTATTCACCTAGCTGCAATGCAGGATCTTCAAATTGCGCAGCTTCCAGTGTAATTTCACGCGTTGGCATTGTGACTTCGTCGACAATTACCCAACGACGAAACGTATCGAAATCACCCGATTTACGGTCGATTTCTACGCGAACATCAATCTCTTGCTCATATTTCTTTTTAGTTGCTGTCGCCAGCGCAGTTTCCAGAGCCTCGAAGATTTTTTCACGAGGGAGGGATTTTTCGTTAGAAACCGCTTCAACAACAGCCAGAATTTCTTTGTTCATCCTAGTTGCCTCATTGAACTTAATTAAAAGTGTGGTACCAAGTTAGCTTTCTGGATGTTGCCGAGGGCGAACACCTCATCCTTACCATCTACAGTAACCGTAATCATTTCACCATCAACGGCTTTGATAATACCTTGCCATCTACGACGGTTCTGCATCGCGATACGCAGTGACAGAGCCACCTCTTCACCCATGAAACGCTCATAATGAGCGATGGTGAACAGTGGACGTTCCATACCCGGTGACGATATTTCAAGGTTATAAATCACAGAAATTGGATCTTCGACATCCAATACTGCACTTACTTGATGGCTGACATCAGCACAGTCATCAACAGTGATGCCTTCTTCACTATCAATGAAAATACGCAGTGTCGACGTGCGCCCGCGAACAAATTCTAAGCCTACAAATTCAAAGCCTAGTGCTTCCACTGGTGCAGAAACCATCTCTGTTAATTTTTGCTCTAATGTGGACAAGCCCACCCCCAGACATAAAAAAAGGGCATAAAGCCCAGTTAATTCGATTGTCAAATAACAAAAAACCCCGAAATTCGGGGCTTTTGTAACTGGACCCATAGTACATGGGTTTACCGTGCTCTTAGTATACCTTGAAAATCTAGATAAATCGATGAGAAATTACGATAACGATATCTGATATTGTTGCGACAAGATATGTATGACTAAGAGAAATGGTTGCGGGAGCTGGATTTGAACCAACGACCTTCGGGTTATGAGCCCGACGAGCTACCATGCTGCTCCATCCCGCGTTCGAAACGTGACTATTTTACACTGACTATTGTGAGTTCACAAGTCGTCTAAAATAATGGTGCCGAGGACGGGACTTGAACCCGTACGCCCGTTTTGTAGGCACTACCACCTCAAGGTAGCGTGTATACCAATTTCACCACCTCGGCACTGAGGCGAGGTTACTAATTTAACAATCAATAACCTCAAATTTTTAACTTCTTACTGCTTTACAACTAATGAAGACATAAAGTCGTCATTCGGAATCTGTCACACTTAACGAGGAATATCGCTCGTTGGTGTTGCTGGTGCTGCCGGAACGTCTGTTGGTTGCTCGACTTTTGCCGGTTCGCTAATGTTTTCCCACTTACTACCTGCACCAGTTCCATATTTATTGGCAGTCATGTTGCCAAGAATTAAACTGATGATGAAAAACACAGCAGCCAAGATTCCAGTCATACGGGTCATGAAGTTACCTGAGCCCGATGAACCAAACAGTGTTGCAGAAGCGCCCGCACCGAATGATGCCCCCATGTCAGCACCTTTACCTTGCTGTAACATGACCAGACCAATTAGGCCGATAGCCGCGAGCAAGAAAACAACTAAAAGAGCTATATACATTTGAGTTACCTATTCAGTTACGGCGCATAGCCTATGCTATGACCCTTATACTGCACACCTACTCAAAACATTATTACAGAATTGAGCAGGTGCGAATACTAACCAAAGCTGAGCCGACAAGCAAGTCTATTTTGATTTCATTTAACTATTTGAAGAAAAAAACAGCAAACTATCGAAATAATGCTCAACTCCGTTATTCACCTCCCTCCAGCGGATTTTTATCCACTAAAGGGAGCATGTAAGACATTAACCCGCGGCTTTAACTGCATCAGCAATACGGTTTGCCATTTCGGTGACAGTTTCTTCGTGCTCACCTTCAACCATGACACGAATCAGCGGTTCAGTACCTGATTTTCTCAGCAATACACGACCTTTACCGGCTAACTCTTTTTCCACTTGCTCATTTGCCGCAATAACAGCATCACTTTGCAGAGGATCGTGTTTGCCTTTAAAGCGTACGTTGACCAGAATTTGAGGTAGAAGCTTCATTCCGCTGCATAAATCGTGCAGGCTCATATGGTTACGCACCATGGCGCTCAATACTTGCAGACCCGCAACAATACCGTCGCCTGTTGTGGTTTTATCTAATAAAATCACATGACCTGAGTTTTCAGCCCCCATGCGCCAGCCTTTTTCTTGGAGTTTTTCCAGAACATAGCGGTCGCCCACTTTTGCTCGTTCAAATGGAATACCCAGCTGTTTCAGCGCAATTTCTAACCCCATATTGCTCATCAGTGTACCGACAACACCACCTTTTAACTGGCCTTGGCGAAGCGCTTCACGAGCGATGATATACAGAATTTGGTCACCATCGACTTTGTTACCTTGATGGTCAACCATGATAATGCGGTCGCCGTCACCATCAAATGCTAAACCTACATCCGCTTTTTCAGCCAAAACACGCTCTTGCAGCTTACGAACGTCGGTTGCACCACACTCTTCGTTGATGTTGATCCCATTAGGATCGCAACCCATAGTGATGACTTGAGCGCCTAATTCACTAAAGACGTTAGGTGCGATGTGGTAAGTTGCACCGTTAGCACAGTCTAAAACAACTTTGAGGCTATTTAAGCTTTGCTCGTTCGGGAAAGTCCCTTTGCAGAATTCAATGTAACGTCCGGCGGCATCGACGATACGGTTCGCACGACCCAGCTCCGCAGATTCAACGCACGTGATTGGTTTTTCCATTTCCGCTTCAATGGCTTCTTCAACTTCGTCAGGCAGTTTAGTCCCGTCGATGGAGAAGAATTTGATCCCATTATCATAGTAAGGGTTGTGGGAAGCTGAAATGACGATCCCAGCTTCTGCGCGGAAAGTGCGAGTCAAATAAGCCACTGCTGGCGTTGGCATTGGGCCTGTGAAGGAAGCAGATAACCCTGCAGCAGCTAAGCCAGCTTCTAATGAAGATTCCAGCATGTAGCCAGAAATACGCGTATCTTTACCAATGATAATTTTACGTGAGCCGTGACGAGCCAGTACTTTACCCGCAGCCCAGCCTAATTTTAAAACAAAATCAGGCGTAATTGGGCTATCGCCCACTTTGCCACGGATACCATCAGTACCAAAATATTTACGGTTACTCATACGCTAATTTTTCCTTTTCTGACAGAGTCATCTGAACGACTTGCATTGCTTGTACTGTCTCTTTCACATCATGAACTCGGATAATCTGCGCTCCTTGCATTGCCGCAATCGTGGCACATGCTAAGCTACCCGCTAGACGTTCTTGAGGTGGAACATTTAATAATTGTCCAATCATAGATTTTCGTGACATCCCTGCCAAGAGCGGTAGTCCGAAATCATGAAATTGATCTAAATGCGCTAGTAACTGGTAATTATGCGACAGGTTCTTACCAAAACCAAAGCCTGGATCGAGGATTATTTGCTGTTTATCAATTCCCGCCTTCATGCAGCGCTCAATTTCACGGGCAAGATATTCTTTAACTTCTTTTACTACATCTACATAATCGGGGGCATCTTGCATGGTTCTCGGCTGACCTTGCATGTGCATAATGCAGACGGGCAATCCTAGTTTTGCAGCTACTTCAAGGGAACCATCTTCATGTAAGGAGCGGATATCATTGATGATATGCATCCCAGCCTTAGCTGCCTCATCCATTACTTGGGCTTTTGACGTGTCTACAGAGATCCAAACATCAAAACGCTTTGCAATCGCTTCCACAACAGGTACAACACGGTCAAGTTCTTCACTGATAGAAACCTCAGCCGCGCCCGGTCGGGTTGACTCGCCGCCAATATCAATAATCGTAGCTCCTTCTTGTACCATTTTAGCGACATGATCTAGAGCATCATGATAACGATTATGAGTGCCACCATCTGAGAATGAATCAGGAGTAACATTCAAAATCCCCATCACTTGAGGAGTGGATAAGTCAAGGAGGCGACCTCGGGCTTTAATATGCATGATTATTTTTCCTTAACGTAAAAAACCCCAGTGACCTGGGGTTTTTAATTATTCAACTTGTCACGATAGCTTACTGTGGCTTGCTATCATTATTATCGGATGAATTATTTTCATCAGATTTTTCAGTTGGCTCTTCTGGTTGAGTTTCAGCTGACTTTGCTTCAGGTTTTGATGCGCTAGTTGCAGCACCAAATGAACCTGTCACATTGTTCACTTTTTTATCCTCATCCCAGCCTGCTGGCGCACGCACTGGACGGCGGTTCATCAGGTCGTCAATCATTGGCATATCGATAGTTTCATATTTCAATAATGCATCTTTCATCGCATGCAGAATATCCATATTGTCAGTTAAGGTTTTATGTGCAACCTCATAACCACGGTCGATAATTGCTTTAATTTCTTCATCAATGATGCGTGCAGTTTCATCTGAGTAAGTCGAGCTATGTCCTGAACGACCTAAGAATGCAGGACCTTCTTCTTCAGAATATAACACTGGACCTAACTTGTCAGAGAAGCCCCACTGAGTCACCATTTTTCTCGCTGTGCTAGTTGCTTGCTGGATATCACCTGATGCGCCGGTTGAGATTTTGTCATAACCGTAGATCAGTTCTTCCGCAATACGACCGCCGTATGTGCTTGCGATATTACCTTCTAACTTCTGACGGCTTGCACTGATTTGGTCGCCTTCAGGTAAGTAGAAAGTCACACCTAATGCACGACCGCGAGGAATAATAGTCACTTTATGAACAGGATCATGCTCTGGCATCAAGTAACCGACGATTGCGTGTCCAGCTTCATGATAAGCAGTAGATTCTTTCTGCTCTTCAGTCATCATCAGTGAGCGGTGCTCTGCACCCAGCCACACTTTGTCACGCGCTCTTTCGAATTCCGCCATCGTTACAACGCGTTTATTTTCGCGCGCTGCAAACAGTGCTGCTTCGTTCACTAAGTTAGCCAATTCCGCACCGGAGAAACCAGGTGTTGCACGAGCCAAGATAGTTGTATCAACCGCAGGGTCGATAGGCACACGACGCATATGAACTTTTAAGATTTGCTCACGACCACGAACATCAGGTAAGCCAACCACAACTTGACGGTCAAAACGACCCGGACGCAATAATGCTGGGTCCAGAACGTCAGCACGGTTAGTTGCCGCGATCACGATAATACCTTCGTTACCTTCGAAACCATCCATCTCAACCAGCATCTGGTTCAGTGTCTGCTCACGTTCATCGTGACCACCACCTAAACCGGCACCACGTTGACGACCAACAGCATCGATTTCATCGATAAAGATAATACACGGCGCCGCTTTTTTTGCTTGCTCGAACATATCACGAACACGTGAAGCACCCACACCCACAAACATTTCCACGAAGTCTGAACCGGAAATGGTAAAGAATGGTACTTTCGCTTCACCAGCAATAGCTTTAGCCAGTAATGTTTTACCTGTACCCGGAGGTCCTACCATCAGGACACCTTTAGGGATTTTACCACCGAGTTTTTGGAAACGAGCAGGTTCACGTAGGAAGTCTACGATCTCCCCCACTTCCTCTTTCGCTTCATCGCAACCCGCAACATCAGCAAATGTTGTTTTGATCTGATCTTCTGTCAGCATACGGGCTTTGCTTTTACCGAATGACATCGCCCCTTTACCGCCACCACCTTGCATTTGGCGCATAAAGAAGATCCAGACACCAATCAACAGCAGCATTGGGAACCAGGAAATGAAAATAGATGTCAGTAAGCTAGGTTCTTCTGGTGGTTCACCGACGACAGTAACATTCTTGTTTAACAAGGTGTCTAACAACTTCTCATCCTGCATAGGAAGATAAGTTGTATAGCGGCTATTATCCGCTTTTCTGACGTTCAATTCACGACCTGTGATACGAACTTCACGTACCTGATCCTGGGCTAACTCATTGATAAACGTTGAATAATCAACTCTGCGACTATTCGAATCGCTTGGGCCAAAACTCTGGAACAAGGACATCAGAACAACTGCGATGACTAACCAGAGAATTAGGTTTTTCGCCATGTCACTCAAGGGATTAACCTCACCTTACAACTGTGTTAACAAATAACGCTCAGGGTACTATAGTTTTAGTCCTGTCGCTACAATGTATACTTCACGCGATCGTGCCCGCGAAGATTCGGGTTTACGAACTTTTACCTTCGTAAACAGGGAGCGGATATCCCTAAGGTATTCGTCAAAGCCTTCTCCCTGAAACACTTTAACGATAAAACTTCCCCCGGGAGCCAATACCGCACGGCACATATCCAATGCTAATTCAACCAGATACATAGAGCGGGGAATATCCACTGCTGGTGTTCCGCTCATATTTGGGGCCATGTCAGACATAACCACTTGTACTTTTTTATCGCCAACTCGCTCTAACAAAGCAGCCAGTACAGCTTCATCACGAAAATCCCCTTGGAGGAAATCCACGCCGACGATTGGGTCCATTGGTAATAGGTCACAAGCAATAATACGACCATTGTGACCGATTTGGCCGACAACATATTGCGACCACCCACCAGGAGCAGCCCCTAAATCAACAACGGTCATACCTGGTTTAAAAATCTTATCACTTTGCTGGATTTCATCCAGTTTAAACCATGCACGCGAGCGGAGCCCTTTCTTTTGTGCTTGCTGAACATATTTATCACTAAAATGTTCTTGCAACCAACGACTGGAGCTTGCCGAACGTTTTTTATTGGCCATTGCACTTTCCAACTATACTAATAGAAATACATTTCCCGACATTCTTCAAGTTACAGAGAGTTAGCTTCATTTTTTCTACCCAAGTCACATAAATCGAGCTGTTTATCGGGAAAGAGTTAACGCGCTGCCTACTGGTCACTGGATTACTTTCGGGTAATCATTAGCTGCTTCTTTACCATCGAGTAAGATTAATAGATGGTGATAGTTAACAGATGGCGGTAGAATATGCCATTTTCAATACTAACCAAGCAAAAAATCGATGAATCTTAACAAAAAACAAATTCAACACCTAAAAAGTCTCGCTCATCACTTAAACCCAGTTGTTATGATTGGCAACAATGGTTTAACTGAGGGTGTTTTGGCTGAAATCGAAGTCTCATTAACACATCATGAGCTTATCAAAGTCAAAATCGCTGGCGAAGATCGTGAAACTAAAAATTTGATCGCTGAAGCGATTGTTCGCGAAACAGGTGCAGCAAATGTTCAAGTTATCGGTAAAATTCTTGTTCTCTACCGTCCAACGGCTGAACGCAAAATTAGTTTACCTAAATAATAACTGCTCATTTATATAAAAATGCCATTGAAAGCATGTTTTATATGACGAAAAAGGCCGCCTGCGGCCTTTCTCTCTAAATCAGTAAAATAATATAACCAATTCAGGGAAATAGGAATCAGATATACTCAACTTTAAGAATTTCGAACTCAACATCTCCGCCCGGCGTCTTAATCATTACGACATCATCAACTTCTTTACCCACTAATCCGCGCGCAATCGGTGAATTCACTGAAATTAAGTTCACTTTAATATCAGCTTCATCATCACCTACGATACGGTAGGTTAACTCTTCATCGGTATCCAAATTCAATACGGAAACCGTCGCACCAAAGATCACTCGGCCATTATTTGCCATTTTGGTAACGTCAATCACTTGAGAGTGAGAAAGTTTAGATTCAATTTCTTGAATACGACCTTCACAAAAGCCTTGCTGCTCACGCGCAGCATGATATTCAGCGTTTTCTTTTAAATCGCCATGTTCACGAGCTTCTGCAATAGAAGCAATAATTTCAGGACGACGGACAGATTTCAGATACTCGAGCTCTTCTCTTAGCTTGTTAGCACCAAATACCGTCATTGGAATCTGTTTCATTTGATAAATACCTCTAATTCAATCCTATCTAAAAATAAGTATCTTCCTGATTTTGTAACAACAGTACACCGAACACTATAGTACGTAGGGGGTGTTCAAAAACTTAAGGTGTCAATAACTCAATCAGACCAACTTGTGACTTATCTTATCATACTGTTCGCTATTTTAACTGAGAGTTAATAGCTGATCATCGTTTACTTTATTGGGCATTACACTTTAGTATGTGCAGTATGTCTACCCTAATGCGTGAAATATATGTCGCTACTAACATCAACCAGAAAATTAATCTTCACTTTAGGACTTGCATTCATTACTTCGCAAGCAGCTGCAATCCCTATCGATGATTATAAACAGTATCTCCCTGACGGCACTAACCTTGCTCTGGTTGCGCAGAAAGTAGGAAGTAATACCCCTCTTATTGATTATAACGCTCAGCAAATGGCTCTGCCTGCCAGTACGCAGAAAGTAGTAACCGCCCTCGCGGCATTACTACAGCTAGGTCCGGACTACCGTTTCGTCACTAACTTCGAGACAAACGGAAAGCTCAATAACAACACGTTATCCGGCGACTTGGTGATCCGCTTTAGTGGCGACCCTACGTTAACACGTCAGCAAATTCGCAATATGGTCAATGCGTTAAAGCAGATTGGCATTCATAAAGTCGATGGTGATCTTATTGTCGATATTTCTGCTTTTGCAAGCCATGACAAAGCGCCGGGCTGGGTATGGAACGATATGACCCAGTGCTTCAGTGCTCCACCGGCTGCTGCCATCATTGATAGAAACTGTTTCTCAGTTTCCCTTTATCCGTCAGATAAAGCGGGAGAAATGGCGTATATCAAAACAGCCAGCTTCTACCCTGTAAATATGTTTAGTGAAGTCAAAACTCTCGCTAAAGGCTCGCCAGAAGCTCGTTACTGCGAGCTGGATGTTGTTCCCGGTGAATTGAACCGCTACACATTAACAGGCTGCTTAACCCAGCGTAGTGAGCCATTACCGCTCGCATTTGCAGTACAAAATGGGGCAAGCTACTCCGGCGCTATCGTCAAAAATGAGTTGCAGATCGCAGGTATTGAATTATCCGGCTCAGTTAAAAAACGCACCCAACAAACGCCACAATCTCAAGTACTCGTCAAAACTGAGTCCAAGCCGCTGCATGACCTCTTAAAAATCATGCTGAAAAAGTCAGATAACATGATAGCAGATACGGTATTTAGAACGATTGGTCGTGATTATTACGGCGTTCCAGGTACCTGGCGATCAGGCTCTGATGCAGTAAGGCAGGTCCTCAAGCAAAAAGCCGGTATTGATTTAGGCAACACCGTGATGGTGGATGGCTCTGGCTTATCTCGCCATAACTTGATAACTCCAGCGACCATGATGCAAGTTTTGCAATTTATCGCTAAAAATGACCAACAGCTCGATTACATTTCGATGCTACCACTCGCAGGGCACGATGGGACACTTCGTTACCGTGGTGGTTTAGATGAGGCAGGAGTCAATGGCAAGGTGTCAGCGAAAACGGGTGCATTACAAGGGGTTTATAACCTTGCGGGCTTTATTACTACCGCAAGCGGTGAAAAAGTGGCATTCGTCCAGTTTATTTCCGCTTATGCCGTTCCACAGAGCCAATATAATAGCCGCCGTGTACCATTAGTTCGCTTTGAAAGCCGCCTCTATCGCGATCTTTACCAAAAGAACTGATCCCCCTAAAGATCCTTTTAAGATCTTTATAATAAAAAAGGCACAACCTTCGCAAGTTGTGCCTTTTTATATGACTCAAAGATAATTATTTTTGGTAGATGAATTCGACGCCTTCATCGTCATCTTCATCCCAATCATCATCCCAATCGTCATCAAGATCTTCTGCACCAGATAGCTGCTCTTTATGGTAATCATCCCACATAAATTCAACTTTTTCTGGTTGGCTGTTTTCATCTTCAACAGCCATATCACGCGGCTGAGTATTCATGAACTCCATGATATCCCAACACAGTGCTTTTACACCTTCGTGGTTCACGGCAGAAATCATATAATACTTATCTTCCCAGCCCATACCTTTAGCAATTTCAGCTGCACGTTTTGCAGACTCTTCTTCGCCTAAGATATCCACTTTGTTGAAGACTAACCAGCGTGGCTTCTGAGCCAGTTTTTCGCTGTATTTCTCTAACTCACCGACGATGATCTTGGCGTTTTCCACCGGATCGGATTCATCGATTGGGCAAATGTCGATAAGGTGCAGCAATACGCGACAACGCTCTAAGTGCTTCAGGAATTGGATCCCAAGGCCTGCACCTTCCGCAGCACCTTCGATCAATCCAGGAATATCTGCAACCACAAAGCTCTGCTCGTTATCCATACGTACCACGCCGAGGCTTGGAACCAAGGTTGTAAATGGATAGTCGGCAACTTTTGGCTTCGCTGCTGATACTGAACGAATAAATGTAGATTTACCAGTATTCGGCATACCTAGCATTCCCACATCAGCCAATAACATCAGCTCTAATAAGATTTCACGCGTTTCACCTTTCGTTCCCATGGTACGCTGACGCGGTGCACGGTTAACGGAAGATTTAAAACGAGTATTACCAAGCCCATGGAAACCGCCTTTAGCGACCATATGGCGTTGATCGTGACGAGTCATGTCACAGAGTACTTCATTGGTGCCAAGATCGCGTACACGCGTTCCTACAGGGACTTTAACCGTGATGTCTTCACCACGCTTACCTGTACACTCACGGCTTTGACCATTTTGACCACGTTCTGCACGAAATGATTTTTCAAAACGATAGTCAATCAGTGTGTTGAGGTTTTCGTCTGCCTGTAAATAGACATCACCACCATCACCACCGTCACCACCGTCAGGTCCACCTTTCGGGATATATTTTTCACGGCGGAAGCTGACACAACCATTGCCACCATCTCCTGCCACGACCAAAATTTTGGCTTCATCTACAAATTTCATAATTCTTTCTCCGTCTGCTGGCCATTATAGTGCCTGATGGCGGTATTACCCAGAGATGGCATATTCTGAATATAAAAAGCCCCGCAAAAGGTTTTTGCAGGGCTTTAATTCAAAAATTAAAAGTCAGAAAACTTATTCAGCTTCGATGCTGATAAATTTACGATTGTTAGGACCTTTAACTTCAAATTTAACTTTACCGTCCGCTAATGCGAACAGAGTGTGGTCACGGCCACAACCAACGTTGTTACCTGCGTGGAACTTAGTACCACGTTGACGAACGATGATGCTACCTGCTAATACAGCTTCACCACCAAAACGTTTAACACCTAAACGTTTTGCTTCTGAGTCACGACCGTTACGAGTCGAACCACCAGCCTTTTTATGTGCCATTAATCTGCTCTCCTAAATCTTAAGCGATGACAGTGATCTTAACATCAGTGAACCACTGACGGTGACCTTGCTGCTTACGGCTGTGTTTACGACGACGGAACTTAACGATTTTAACTTTATCGCCACGACCGTGTGCAACCACTTCCGCTTTCACTTTAACGCCTTCAACGATAGGAGCACCGATTTGGATCTCATCGCCATTAGCAACCATCAGAACGTGATCAAATTCAACAGTTTCACCTGTTGCGATGTCCAGCTTTTCTAAGCGAACAGTTTGACCTTCGCTAACTCGGTGTTGTTTACCACCACTTTGGAAAACCGCGTACATATTAACTCCGCTTTCCGCGTACCCGCTAAATATTTCAATTCCAGAGTACGCTATAAAATATTCACAATAGGGCGCGAATTCTACGCAAAAAAGCAGCAGAACACAAGCCTATAATGCAGTTAGATTACAAAAAATACGACTTTTTTATCGGCCCTATCTTTTTCCGGCTGATTTCTTAGGAATATCTTGAATTGTTACTTATTTAAACATTTTTTGCATTTCACCCGATAATCTTATTATTAATAGTGTTATGCTTACGCCATTACTGTGATATCGGTTTTCCCATTTTTGACTTAGGGAATACCCCAAAAACTAATAATATGAATATATTACAATGAATTTAGAATCTATCGTTGAACTGACAGCCGAGGATATGTCAGCAGTAAATGAAGCGATCCTCAGCCAATTAAACTCAGACGTAGCATTAATTAATCAATTAGGTTATTACATCGTTAGCGGGGGCGGAAAAAGGATCCGTCCAATGATCGCGATCCTCGCAGGACGATCCCTTGGCTATTCTGAACACAAACATATTCAAGTTGCTGCATTAATCGAATTCATCCATACCGCCACTTTATTACACGATGATGTGGTCGATGAATCTGATATGCGTCGTGGAAAACAGACAGCTAACGCCGTATTTGGTAACGCGGCAAGCGTATTAGTCGGCGACTTTATTTATACTCGATCCTTCCAAATGATGACGGATCTGGATTCGATGCGTGTTTTAAAACTGATGTCTGAAGCCACGAACGTGATCGCTGAAGGTGAAGTTTTACAATTAATGAACTGCAACGATCCTAACATTACTGAAGAGAGCTACATGCAAGTGATCTACAGTAAAACCGCCCGCCTGTTTGAAGCGGCTTCTCATGCATCCGCTATCTTAGCCAATGCCACGCCTGAGCAAGAGAAAGCGCTGCAAGATTATGGTCGCTATATTGGGACCGCATTCCAGTTAGTTGACGATCTTCTAGATTATGATGCAGATAATACCCAGTTAGGTAAAAATACTGGCGATGATCTTGATGAAGGGAAACCAACACTGCCACTGTTGCACGCAATGCAGCATGGGAATGCGGAAGAGTCTGCATTAATTAGGCAAGCGATTGAGCAAGGAAATGGTCGCCATCTCTTAGATACCGTCCTTGGCACAATGAAACGCTGCGGTTCATTAGAATACACTTACCAACGCGCGCAGGAAGAAGCTCAAAAAGCCATTGATGCTTTAAATGCTCTGGAAGACTCTGTGTATAAAGAAGCGTTAATTGGTTTAGCGCACGTTGCTATTCAGCGCCATTCATAATTACGATAGCGCTCGAAACCAATATTAAAAAGGGTGAAACCAATTTCACCCTTTTTTCATGGTTATTCATCTTCTGGTTCAGGCTCAATTTTTGCCAATAGCGATGATAAGCCGTGACGCAGAATGTATTTCACAAACATTTTGCGCTCATCTTCCGTCAGTTGGTAATAAGCCTCAGACCAAATTTGCAGTGCATCAATACGTTGCACTTGATACGGTGTTGATGGCTCATGAAGTGACAGCTGACCTTGGATCTCATTCGGCAAGCTTTCCATATAGTATTCAACGGCCTTCCCCTGAACACCTCTTTTACGACGATTTTTCCAGCCTTCCCTTCTCGCCATTAAGTTAATTCCCTGAGGTGAAGATGGAAGGCCTTCTAATCCTGCTAATTCTTTCGCAGTGAACCACAATTTTTTCATAATATCACTTTTACGCTTAGCTTATATTTTGCAACCTGCTTTTGTCGCTATACCAAAGTTATTTTTCTAAAAATATATTCGATTCAATACTGTATGTAATCTATGTATGGCTATTTTGATTAATAAGGTGAATTAAAGCTAAAGCACCTTTACGCATAATAAACGATAAGATCTTCATACGTTCATCATGGGAAAGCTGGTTATAAGCTTCTTGCCAAATATGCGCATGTTCATCACGCTTCATTTGATAACCTACCGAAGTTTCATACATCACAGTGAACTCTTCGAAATCAATGGGAACCGAGCTAATATGGTATTCCAATGCTTTTCCTTGAATACCTCTTCGCTTTCGACTCAACCACTTTTCTCGCCTCGCCATGGCATTGATGCCTTGGGTACTTGTCGGAAGCCCTTGGCGTCCAACGAGCTCTTTTGCTGTTAACCATTCCTTGTTCATTATCGACGCTCCTTGTCATTATGATGACAACTTCGATTCACTATAAACTTTCTTTATTTTCTTAATCGTTTCAATATCCATTTTTAATATTTAAATATAATAGTTAATAAATTATATCGATATAGATACTTTCTTTTGTATATCCACTAGTTATACCAATAACTTTGTATCAACTATTTTATATTGATGGATTTATCGTGCTGATTCAGAAATCCATTCTTTTCAAATAATTCAATACATTATTAAGAAATATAAATCTTCGCGATAAACAGAATAAATATAAGAAAATATAAAAAACAGAGAGCTAACTAAAATGAGTTATTTTTATTTTCAAAGTGTTAGCTAAATTCACAATAATCATCTGAACCTTTCCGTTATTTTCATAAAAACAACGATAGTTTCATAAAAATAAACTTTTAGAAAAAATCAGAAATTATTATTGGGAAATTCTGTTATTTTATTTCCAATAACAGAACGATTGCACTGAATGTATCACAATACTCTGTTAGATGTACCACTAACTCTACATGATTCTGAGTGAAAAAAGGATTAAAAAATGATGTTACGGAAATCAAACTGGCACCCAGCAGATATCATTGCGGCTTTACGCAAACGTGGAACAACCCTAGCGGCGATTTCTCGCGAAGCAGGGCTGAGCTCATCAACACTCGCGAACGCGCTATCGAGACCTTGGCCTAAAGGTGAATGGATCATCGCAAACTTTTTAGGCATACATCCATCAGAAATCTGGCCTAGTCGCTATTATGATCCAATGACGGGTGATTTATTAGAAAGAAAAGTTCGTGAAAAGCCAAAGAAAATCCAGGAGACAGGTGAATTAGAAAACAAGGAACTAGAAGAGGAAAAAAATCTAAAATCAGTCGCTATTTTTGATCAGAACTGAAAGATAAGACGCCTAACCATTTTCTTGAAAAATGGCAAGATTCATTCATTGTACCTTCAAGGGGCTTCCCCTTATTTTGATAAGTGAAAACTTACCAAGTATAAAAAATAAAGGGCGGAATCGCATGACAGCAATTCCGCCCTTATTTAAGCGCTAAATCTTAATTGGCATTAGCCATTAATGAATTTTTCACCTAATTCGATATCTGCTTTCAGTACGCTTAACATATCTTTCAGTGCTTTCTCTTCAAATGCACTTAATTTACCAATTGGTAAATGTTTTTCGATACCGTTTTTGCCTAATACAACAGGTTGAGCGAAGAAGCGAGCGTGTTCGCCTTCACCTTCAGTGTATACACACTCAACCACATTGCTTTCGCCTTGCAGACCACGGATCAAAGATAAGCCCAGACGCGCTGCCGCTTGGCCCATAGACAGTGTTGCTGATCCGCCACCCGCTTTAGCTTCAACCACTTCAGTACCTGCGTTTTGAATACGCTTAGTCAGTGCTGCGATTTCTTCATCAGTGAAGCTAACACCAGGAATTTGAGACAGTAATGGCAGGATTGTCACACCTGAGTGACCACCAATAACTGGCACTTCAACTTCGTGAGTTTTCTTGCCTTTTAATTCAGCAACGAAAGTATTTGAACGGATGATATCCAGTGTCGTTACACCGAACAGACGGTTTTTATCATACACGCCAGCTTTCTTCAGTACTTCGGCCGCGATAGCAACGGTGGTGTTCACTGGGTTAGTGATAATACCGATCAGTGCTTTCGGGCAGGTAACCGAGATTTGCTGAACAAGGTTACGTACAATGCCTGCGTTCACATTGAACAGGTCAGAGCGATCCATACCTGGCTTACGTGCGACACCGGCAGAAATTAATACTACATCCGCACCTTTCAGTGCTGGGGTTGCATCTTCACCCGCGAAACCAACCACTTTAACGTCGGTAGGGATGTGGCTTAAGTCAGCGGCAACACCTGGAGTTACTGGCGCGATGTCGTAGAGGGAGAGTTCTGAACCTGCTGGGAGCTGGTTTTTGAGAAGAAGGGCGAGAGCCTGACCGATACCACCTGCTGCACCTAGGACTGCAACTTTCATTCTAAAACTCCTTAATTGTACTTTAAAATATATGAATTCATCTGACTACGCACTAAACACATTACTTATAAAAAACAATTCTTTAACAGTTAGAGAGAAGTGTTAACGCGAGATAAATCACCAACACAATAGCTCTATTCTAAACAAATTCCTTATCTGTTAATGAGATAACGGACACTTTTTTAACAAATAGTTTTTATTGCTATTGCATTTAACATTAAACCTAATTTTATTTGACGATTTAATTCAGCACCGCCTGATTATTTAACAAATTTTTTACAGTAACTTATTGTTAAATCAATTCATTTTTAAGTTAAATTTCGAACCAATAATTTAAGATAAACCCCTTATTACTACCAGAAAAACCTTATCTTAAATCGCTCATTAAATACTCTAAAAATCAATTTTCTTGCATAAAAATGCACTTTTCAACATAATACAACTCAGTTTAATACCAAAAGATGGGTTAATTATGCGCACTATGTCGAAACAAGAAGACTTGGTAAAAGCCTTTAAGGCACTCCTTAAAGAAGAAAAATTCAGTTCACAAGCCGAAATTGTGATCGCTCTTCAAGAACAAGGCTTCGAAAACATTAATCAATCTAAAATTTCCAGAATGTTGACGAAGTTTGGTGCTGTACGTACCCGCAACGCAAAAATGGAAATGGTGTATTGCTTACCAACTGAGCCTGGTGTCCCTACTGCCACCAGCCCACTGAAGAACTTAGTTCTGGATGTTGACTACAACCACTCTGTTGTTGTGATCCGTACCAGCCCAGGAGCTGCACAGTTAATTGCTCGCCTGCTAGACTCCTTAGGCAAAGCTGAAGGCATCTTAGGCAGCATTGCTGGCGATGATACAATTTTCTCAACGCCAACCAACGATTTCACAACGCGTGAGCTGTACGAAGCCATTTTGGTGCTTTTCGAACAAGAACTTTAGTCCTTTCGAAAAATTTTAGATATCGAAAAAGAGGGAACCCAGTTCCCTCTTTGTATTTTTAGCTCTATAGTGACGCGTCTTCCACTGATTCATATCGAGATAAGCCCGTGTTATTTGAGATCTTACGGAACATCGTTCACTACGGTTTCCATTTTTTAGTGCCCTTTTTATTTGGCTATTTATTTTGGCGAAAAAACTGGAAGCTAGCCGGGCTCTTAATGGTTTCCACCATGGTTATCGACCTCGATCACCTTCTCGCCGATCCTATTTTCGATCCTGATCGTTGCGGCGTAGGTTTCCATCCTATGCACACCATTTGGGCTGCCATCGCTTATGTCGTCTTATTTTTCTTCCCTTCATGGAAATTCAAAGCCATCGCCGTCGGCTGCCTGTTCCACTTATTTACAGACTCAGTGGATTGTTATCTTGGAAGCGTTAAAAAAGAGATGCAAGGCACTGTGTTAAGCTGCTCCGGATTGCCAGAACGCGCAAACATCGAACTTCCTCAGCAGCTATGACGAAAAAGCCCTAACTTAGGTTAGGGCTTAGATTAGGGCTCTGATTCACGATAGTGCTTATATACTATTCGTCATATTACTCGTCAGATTTTGCTTCAGCTTTATGCTTTAGCCCTGCCAGCAGTTTTTCATGAATACCACCAAAACCGCCATTACTCATCACCAGAATATGGTCACCGGGCTGAGCCGTCTCCACCACCATATTAGCGAGAGTATCAATATCTGCGTGCCAGCGCGCAGGCTGTACACAATGCTCTGCAATTTCTGTGACCATCCACGGAATATTGCTAGGTTGGAATAAGAAGACTTCATCCGCACGACCTAAAGCGGGTGCGATATCATTTTTACTGATCCCCATTTTCATGGTATTTGAACGAGGTTCCAGTACAGCAATAATACGAGAAGTACCGCCAACTTTGCTACGTAATGCTTCTAACGTCGCTAAAATTGCCGTTGGATGATGAGCGAAGTCATCATAAACACTGACCTCATTTTCAACACCACGTAACTCAAGACGGCGACGGGCATTAATAAATTTATCCAATGCTAAACAAGCTTCTTTCGCAGGTACACCAACATGGTGTGCAGCAGCAATCGCCATCAAGCCATTTTGGATATTGTGATTACCGACTTGGGACCAATTCACTTCGCCCACTTTTTCTTGTTGGTAATACACCTCAAACTGGCTGCCATCATGATTAAGTTTTACGGCATGCCACTCACCGTTTTCTCCCACCAACTCTTGTTCGCTCCAACACCCCATATTCATCACTTGCTTGAGGTTATTGTCGTTACTCGGCATAAAGATTTTGCCGCTACTTGGCACAATACGCACCAAGTGATGGAATTGCTTTTGAATCGCTTCGAGATTTTCAAAAATATCCGCGTGATCGAATTCGAGGTTATTCAAAATCAGCGTTTTAGGGCTGTAATGTACGAATTTGGATCGCTTATCAAAGAATGCGCAATCATACTCATCCGCTTCAATAACAAAGAAAGGACTTTTACCAATCTGAGACGAAACATCAAAGTTTCCTGGCACACCGCCAATCAGAAAACCAGGCTCATAGCCACAATCTTGCAGGATCCACGCCAGCATTCCCGCAGTTGTTGTTTTACCGTGAGTCCCTGCAACTGCCAATACCCAGCGCTCAGGAAGAACATGATCATGAAGCCACTGTGGACCAGAGGTATAAGGTAAACCACGCTCTAATACGGCTTCAACACATGGATTTCCACGGGTCATCGCATTCCCAATCACCACCATATCAGGGGTTGGATCTAACTGCGCAGGGTCGAATCCTTGAATGAGTTCAATGCCTTGCTTTTCAAGCAACGTACTCATCGGTGGGTAGACGTTTGCGTCGGACCCAGTCACTTTGTGCCCTAACGAACGAGCTAAAATAGCTAAGCTGCCCATGAAGGTTCCGCATATGCCTAAAATATGTATGTGCATTCTTTTCCATCCAATAGCATGAGGTTTGTCACTATTCTACTCATCAATCACAGGTTTATAAATGTATTAGCCTATTAATCTTTTCTTTATTTAGATAAACTCTCCGCCCGAGGGTACAATAAAGACCCGCAAATTTCTGTCAATTTTATTCAGGACCTTCGTCATGAAAACATTAGGCGAATTCATCGTCGAAAAGCAACAAGATTTTCCTCATGCAACAGGTGAGCTGACTGCATTACTGTCAGCAATCAAACTGGGCGCTAAAATTATCCATCGTGATATTAACAAAGCTGGACTCGTTGACATTCTCGGCACAAGCGGTGTTTCGAATGTTCAAGGTGAAGTTCAGATGAAGCTTGACCTGTATGCAAACGAAAAACTGAAAGCGGCTTTGAAAGCGCGCGGAGAAGTCGCCGGTATCGCCTCAGAAGAAGAAGATGAAATCGTCATTTTCGAAGGTGACCGTGCAGAAAACGCGAAATATGTCGTTTTAATGGACCCTCTGGATGGTTCTTCGAATATCGATGTAAACGTTTCCGTTGGAACAATCTTCTCTATCTACCACCGTATTACTCCAATTGGTCAACCGGTTACAGAAGCTGACTTCTTACAACCAGGTAACCGCCAAGTTGCTGCGGGCTATGTGGTTTACGGTTCATCAACCATGCTGGTATACACCACTGGTTTCGGCGTTCATGCCTTCACCTACGACCCATCATTAGGTGTATTCTGTCTGTCTCATGAAAAAGTCATGTTCCCAGCAGAAGGTAAAATGTATTCCATTAACGAAGGTAACTACATCAAGTTCCCTATGGGCGTTAAGAAATATATTAAATACTGTCAGGAAGAAGACAAAGCAACAAACCGCCCATATACCACGCGTTATATCGGCTCTTTAGTAGCAGACTTCCACCGTAACTTACTCAAAGGCGGTATTTACATTTACCCAAGCACAGCTAGCCACCCAACAGGTAAACTGCGCCTTCTGTACGAATGCAACCCAATTTCATTCTTAGCAGAACAAGCGGGCGGTAAAGCAAGTGATGGTACTAACCGCGTGTTAGACATCATCCCAACCAAGCTGCATCAACGTGTGCCGTTCTTTGTGGGAACGAAAGCCATGGTGGAGAAGGCGGAATCCTTTATGCGTGAGTACCCTGACGCAGAATAATCAAACATTCCGTTTGACCTGAAGGCGAGACTCTCTCGCCTTTTTTGACTGAATTTCTCTCCAACTAGTGAGTTTTACCTCTCTTTACGGCTATAATGTCCCCCACGTTATTTTAAGCACTCATAAGGATACATTTTAATGGGCCTGAACAATGTACCGGCAGGTAAAGAACTGCCTGAAGATATCTACGTAATCATCGAAATCCCAGCTAACGCTGATCCAATCAAATATGAAGTTGATAAAGAATCTGGCGCACTGTTTGTAGACCGTTTCATGTCTACTGCGATGTTCTATCCGTGCAACTACGGTTACATCAACAACACCCTATCTTTAGATGGTGACCCAGTTGACGTTTTAGTACCAACTCCATACCCATTACAACCAGGTTCAGTTATCCGTTGCCGTCCAGTTGGCGTACTGAAAATGACTGACGAATCTGGTGAAGATGCGAAATTAGTTGCAGTACCGCACACTAAACTGAGCAAAGAATACGATCACATCAAAGATGTGAACGACATTCCTGAACTGCTGCGTGCGCAAATCACTCACTTCTTTGAGCATTACAAAGATTTAGAAAAAGGCAAGTGGGTTAAAGTTGACGGTTGGGAGAATGCAGAAGCAGCTAAAGCTGAAATCATCGCTTCTTTCGAACGCGCTGCAAAAAAATAATTAATCCCTTCTGTAGATAGAAAAGCGCTGGTTTTTGCCAGTGCTTTTTTTACCTATATCTTCCCCTCACAATATTAATTTTTTTCACAATTTCATATTATTCAGTGATATATATCGACAGCCATACAACCCAAAACAACAACCAGAATTAAACGCCGGAATATTTAAATTTAGTTGAATTAATTAATCCGCTTTTAATAAAAAAAACGAAATAATAACAATTAAAAATAAATATCTATTAGATTATAAATCTGTGATTAGCCTATCAATATAGGAATATATTTCCTTAGTAAAAAAAAGCCAGAGTAACTTTTAATTTCTTCATTAATTATGATGTTAATACCAACCCGCTCGCTATCAACGAAGCTACACAGCTTGGATTACGCCACACCATCGAAAAATTCAAACAACTTCAATATGCTGATTCCATCGCCTGCTCAACTTATGCCGAACATAACCGTTTTGTGTACATCAGGAGAAAAAGTGGTCTTTATGAACCCAACAATAGAACGCCATCATATTGATGAGTTTGTGAAAATGCTCAAAGCAATGAGCCGCGCTTAACATCTATAAAAAACGCCGACCACTGAATTTTCAATGCTCGGCGTTTTTCTTGATGACTCATTACAGATAAACTACTGATTACTCTTCTTCATGGCGCTTCAGCCAATCACCACTTTTAATGTGAGGCAGGCCTTCAACTGAGTGTTTATAGAGATAAATCCACGCATTACCATAAGGTGTTGGAATTAACTCACGCTCATAATCTTGTGAATTTTTCTTTAGTTCGTCTAACTCAGTCAGAATAGACGGATTGATACGATAAACTTCGCATTCAATCGTGCCATTCCCTCTGATAACCGCTGGATAATATCCAAGGTCATACAGTTCATAACCTTCTAGCTTATGCTCACCTAGCAGCTGAGCATAAGTCATCCAGTGATGATTCCCTTGCTTGCGCCTTAAACTGCCATAAACAATGATACGCATATATTAAAACTCGAATTGATAAAGCAGGTCCAAAGCCTGATTAACGCCAGAAACGGCTTCTAAAAACAGTTTCGGCATGACCCTATAGCGTAAAGTGAGCGTCGCTAAAGAATCAAATATGCCAACTCCATACTTAACTTGCAAGTCGTTCGTAATTTTCCCACTCACAACCACTTTCGAACTGTCACCCACACCCTGCGTATCGACGGCTAAATCTGACACTCCAAATGTTTCACCAATTTTACCTACCAATTGACCACTTTGAGCAACCCCCAACCCGATCAACATCGAGGTCATTTGTGACCCATTCGCGTCCCCGCTATCGAGCCCTTCCCCTCTTAACAGATAGGAAAGTGCCTCTTGCTGGGTTTTTGCGGGCTCAGAGAATATCTCAACCTTTGGTTTATCGGCAAGTCCTGTTACCTTCACACCGGCAATCACATCGTCGGCCGTGTTTTCAGGGTTACGAATCGCTTCTAAGTTTAAGAACGGCTGATCAGCAGGCCCCGAGAATTGAATCAGCCCTTTACGCACAATCAAATCTTGCCCATAAGCGCGGAAACGTCCTGATGGAATATCCACCTGACCATTTAAGCTTAACCCTTGTTTATTTTGAGCGACTTTCAATAAACCAGTGAGTCGCGCTTTTAATCCAAACGCATCCAGACGCACATCATTACCAATATTAATATTCAAATTGGTTTGAATTGGAATCGACGGCTGTTTCGGACTGATCGGTTTAAGCTGTGCATCCAGCATGACCACATCCGAAGACGCACTCACCGCAGACTCAGGTAATTCTTGCACCGTAATACGCGCCCATGGAATAGTGACGCTACCATTTAAGGTCAGCAATTTCGGTGACGCTTCCAGAATCAAATCAGGCTGCACATCAATTTTGATCATTGGCGGCAGAGAAACTCGTAAGTTACTCCCTCTCGCCAGCACTTTCGCTCGCCATGCATCAATGTTGCGCCAATCCGCATCACCATCAATATTTAGGTAACCCTCTGGGGTTTTGATCTGCCCAGTCATGACTGAACTGGTACCATTGAAGTTAATCGCTAATTGGCTATTTTGAATATCAAACGGAATCAGCCCCGACTTCACTTCTAGCCCAGATAACGTGACATTACCATTCATTAGCGGGTTATGCGCCGAGCCACCGACACGTAGATTTGCATTCAGGTTTCCATTCGCAATGTCTTTTTCGCCAAGTAACGGTTTAATTAAACCTAATGTAATGGCGTTAATTTCAATATTGCCGGAGAGTAAACGCTTTCTTTCGAGGTCAGAAATTTGCACATTACCTTTAAATTGACCATTGTCTGCAATCTTCAACAACCAATTCAGATCCGCGCGACCGTTCTTAATACCCGCATTTAATGTCAACGTATCAAACGCGATAGGCAAACGCGCACCATCAACAAACTGCACGACCTTGACCCCATCACCGCTCAAATCCACTTTCACTTGTGGCAGGCTACCATCCGCTTTCCAGATGGCATTTGCACGCCCTGTAAACACCCCATTTACGCGAGTATCACTTGGCATAAATGGTTTGATCATCGCAAGATCAAAACGTTCTAATACAATATCAGCGCTACCACTTTTACCCGCTTTAACTGGCTTCGGCACACACACGCGAGCATTCGGGTTTACCCAGCAATGGCGACCAATGACCACTTCTTGCGTGGTGTTATTGTAGTTCAAGGACATGGCTTGATTCAGGCGCCATTCTCCAACCTCAGTATCAAATAAGGTATTGCTTAAATTCCCTTTCCACACTTCCGTCTGGCGATCAAAGCCCCCTGCCAGCGCGAGCTGTCCTGAAACGGGTTTCCCTGTCACATTCAGTTTTAACGTATGCTGTTTTTCAGTCCCTTTGGCATCTAGCGTTAGGTTACTAATGGCTAAATCCGCTTGGCGCAGTCCACGCACCACCACAGATAAGTCACCTTTGATTTGGTCACCTGTTGCCACGTTACCTTTAACGGTGGTGGTCTCAACCGTCAAATCTTGCCATCTCACGCCACGCGCCGTTAAATCCGCCAGTGCTTGTGGGGCTTGTAAATCACCGCGAAGTTTTAAATCCCCGATGATCACGCCGCCTAGTCCAGGCACTAACCCATTCAACGCTGGGGCATTAATTTTGGCATCAAGGTTCCATTTATCCGCTAAAGAGCCCTTCACATTCACGCTGTTTTTACCCAGCAAGAGGTTAAAATCTGGGATATTCCATTGCCCTGCGGCATTCCCTTTGGCTTGTCCACGCGCCTTTAATATGTGCTGTTTAACATTACCATCTAAGGTGATTTCAGGGATTTCTAACTGCCAGCTTCCACCATATAGGCTACCTCGCGTGGCAATTTTCCCTTCAACTTTCGCGGGCCATTCTGGGTATTGCTTCGCCGTATTAATACCCGATAACGTCAGCACCATATTCCAGCTAATGGCTTTACTCCAATCCGCCACCCCTGATAGGTCTGCATTACCTTGTAATGCAGATAAGCGTAAACGGGTTAAATCAATTTTTTCCTCGTTCCCTTTTGCATCTAATAATAACTTAGATGGCGGTAGGTCTTGCCCCGTGATGGCCGAACGCAATGAAAGGTCATAGCTAGAAGGACGGCCATTTAAGCGTAAGCGAGTGTCATCAAGCTTATATTGGCTTTCACCCACCAGCGGCCAAGTTAATTTTTTGCTTTCTAAAGTCAACTCAATCGGAAAATCTGCCTGCGCTAAATCAGTCTGAGCTTCTAATGTCGCCGTAATTGGGCCATTCAGATTCAATGCCAGCATCAGCTCATCCATTAACCCACCCTTAAGTGTTAAATCGACTTTCTGCCCATTTAAATCTTCAAGGCGGCTTTCACCAATAACGGATAGTGCGACTGGCCATTTTTCTTGCAGGGAAATCGATCCAGAAACCGCAACATTTCCTTGAGGTGCATCGACTTTTAGCTGCTTCAATAAAACATCCTGCCCTGCATTTTCTAACTTCAAATTCAGGCTATTAATCGTCATTTCCGTGTCGCCTTTTAATTGGAAATTAGAGGCATTGATCCCCTCAATATTCAGGTCAACCGGTAGAATAATTTCAGGAAGATCCGCTAATAGCGGCTTAGAAAATAACGTTTTAAGCTGTTCACCAAGGGAAGGTTGCTCACCTTCAGGTACGGCGGGTTCAACCGATTTTGGCGCCTCAGTCGGCTCGCTAGGCGGTAAGTTTATGGCAAGGTTAATAATATCAGTTGGCGTGATTTCGATAGCTCTTTTTTGCCATGTGATCCCCGTAGCAAACTTGTCGAGATCAATCACGGTGCCATCAACATTAACGTGAGTATCGACTAATGCTAATTGAGCTAAACGAATGGTTAGCGGGGCATTAAGTTCTGTTAGCGGCTCAGAAGGCGGTGTCTCTTCAGACGGTGGGAATTGGCTAGTATCCACATTCACCATCACGCTTTCTGTTGATAAATCATCAATACAGACTTCACGGCTGGTCAGGCACTTTAAACGTAACGCAAGGTGGATTTTCTTCGCATCCACATCCACACCCGGCATTTGGTACTTCACGCCAGAGAGCGTCAAATCATTAATGTCACCATCAATGGAGGCAATGGTCAGTTCAGGTACAAAACGTGTGGCCGAGTTCAACGCAAAATGCAGACCCGATTTGGTACCTAACACCCAATACAGCGCACCAACGACCAGAACTAACAATAGTAAAATGGTGATTGCAATCCACTTTAGCCATTTCATCCATTTCATAGTTCTGTCCCCAATCCGATGTAAAACTGAATTTTGTTATTATCTGGGTCACCAATAGGTTTGGCTAAATCAAATTTAATCGGTCCAACCGGAGAAACCCAGCGGATCCCCACACCAGCACCCGTTTTAAAATCACTATTTTTGAAATCGTCTACCGCTTCACCACTATCAATAAAAGTGGCACCCCACCAGTTACCCGTGAAATTATATTGATATTCGACGGATCCAACCGCCAGCTTGGATGCCCCAGTGAGCTTACCGCTACTATCTTCTGGGGAAATTTTTTGATAACCGTAACCACGAACGCTACCGTCACCCCCAGCAAAGAAACGTAAGTCTGGCGGGACTTTGTCAAAATTATTGGTTTCAATCCAACCAAGGTTTCCACGCACAACAAACCGGTGCCCTTCCCATGGCGTGCGGATCCACACATTCTTGGCTTGCAATACTAAGAAATCGATATCCGAGCCCCATATTTTATTCGAGTAATCGATAGAATAACGCTGGCTATCACCCCAGGTTGGCATTACGCCACCTTTTTGGCGAATTCGGCTAACGTTTGCCCCCGGATACAGCAACATCGTCGTGTTGGTCACATCCGCCTGGGTAAAGTTACTCAACATCCAGCGCATATTCACGCCATACTGCCAACCGCTTGAATAGTCCCAATTACGAGACACGTTTAGCGTGGTGGTATTCGATTGAGTATCGTTCAAATCCGTACGTTTAAACCCACCTTGAATCGCATAATATTGCTCTAGAGGGTTCGCTTTGAGTGGAATTTTATAGCTGGCATCAATCAGCTGTTCCGGCTGAGAGAGGCTAATGCTGGAGGTTAAACTTTGTCCCCGTGAGTTAATCCACGGCTTATTCCATATCGCTTTTACGCGGGGCCCCACATCGGTCGCGTAACCACCACCCAGCTCAAGGAAGTTTTGCGCTCTAGGGATCATAACCCCTTCCATGGGTAATAAATCTGTATGCTCTTCACGGGCTTTTTGAATATTCGGCGTGACTAGCGCAGAGTTGAACCACCCTGTTGATGCCAAACGTTGGTTATATTCTGCGAGCTGTTCTGACGTGTAATATTCCCCTTCTTTAAAAGGAGAGAGGTTTTCGAGGTAGTCCTTACGAATTTGTGAGCCTTCAAAGGTTAATTTACCAAAGCGGTAGCGCTCACCACTGTTAAAATCAAAATCCCAATAGGCAGCATGATGATCAACAGAAATGCCTAGCTGGCTTTTTTCCATCATGGCATCGAAATACCCTTTACGGATAGCTAGGCTGCTAAATTTACCTTTGAAGTCTTCATAGTCACCATCATTTTGGATGGTGCCATATTTCGGCGTGCTCGTTTTCAGCATCTTGGCGTAATCAGGGTCTGTTTTCGCTCCCCCTTCTAACACCACATTGACACCTTGTAGAAGAATAGGCTCCCCCGGAGAAACTTTGGCCGTCAAAATGGAACGGGCAGGAGGGGTTTTCTCTTCATAGCTAAATTCTACCGTAGGCTCATAATATCCCAGTGGTTTTAACCCTTCACGAATCGCTTTTTCTACTCGAGCACGAAAACGTCCATTTGCAACGACTTCATCTTGTGAAATATTAGAAAGCTGAATACGGACATTCTGGTTGAGTTGCCCTTCAAGCCCTTCAATATTAAGGCGTAGATTCGCAGCAAATACCGCTGGTACCGCCGTTGTTAGGCATACTACACAAAGGGTAAGATATTTCGACACGCCTGCTCCTAGGGTGATAGACAATTTGACTTATTATTCAACAACGACTTATTTTGAGTAAAATAGACCACTGACACAAGTTTTTATCCCAATTTTTACTTTATTTCTATACTGATTGTATTTAGGAATCGTTATGACTTTTAATCAATTTCAGTCCGATAATGAATTTCAAGCACTTCCGGGCCGCCACACATCAATGGCGTTGTCACCTTATCATGCAGTGACCCATCATTCGATTGAGATTATTCCTAAGAATATGGAAATTGCTTATTTTGCAATGGGTTGCTTCTGGGGTGTGGAACGATTATTTTGGCAACAAACAGGAATTTATACGACATCCGCAGGTTACAGCGGTGGACTCACGCCTAACCCAACCTATGAAGAAGTGTGTACCGGATTAACCGGACATACTGAAGTCGTTCGCGTGGTTTTTGACCCTGAAATCATTTCATTTGCTCAGCTGTTAACACTATTTTGGGAAAACCACGACCCAGCCCAAGGTATGCGCCAAGGTAATGATATTGGTACCCAATATCGCTCAGCAATTTACACCGTGTCAGATGAACAATATCAACTGGCGATGCAAACCCGCGAAGCTTACCAACTGGCGATGGCTGAAAAACAAGATAACCGCCCGATCACCACCGAAATTCGACCACTCGAAACCTTCTATTTTGCAGAGGATTATCACCAGCAATATCTGTATAAAAACCCCAACGGCTATTGTGGGCTTGGTGGCATTGGGGTCTGCCTTCCTTCTTGAATGATTTTATAATGACGAATATATAGCCAGATAAAATAGGCTAGTGCTATACTTAGCGCGATACCCCACCGCGCTAAGGCGCTAATTATTATTGAAATGGAATACCCTTACATTGCCTTTAGGATTTCAAGAAGTGACAATTCACTACCTAGAGGGTTGGATAATTTATGCTAAACAGTTTACTTATCGTTCTTTTATTATGTGCAATCAGCGCATTTTTTTCGCTGTCCGAAATTTCATTGGCAGCTTCTCGCCGTATTAAATTGAAGTTAATGGCCGACGAAGGCAATATTAACGCCGCTCGCGTTCTCAAATTACAAGAAATGCCGGGCATGTTCTTCACCGTTGTACAAATTGGTTTAAACGCCGTTGCGATTTTAGCCGGTATTGTGGGTGAATCTGCATTCTCTCCTGCATTGCAAGAGCTATTCATTAAATTCTTATCCCCTACATGGGCACAGCAAGCCGCTTCCATTGTGTCATTTACCATCGTCACCAGCTTATTTATTCTCGTGGCGGACTTAACACCAAAACGTATTGGAATGGTAAAACCTGAAGCTATCGCTATACGCATCGTTAACCCAATGCGTTTCTGCTTAGTGGTTTTAAGCCCGCTCGTATGGTTCTTCAATGGCTTAGCGAACTTAATTTTTAAACTCTTCAAATTACCCACTGCACGTAATGAAGACATTACTTCTGATGATATCTTTGCTGTTGTTGAAGCGGGCGCAGTCGCTGGGGTGTTGCGTAAACAAGAGCACGAGCTTATTGAAAACGTGTTTGAACTTGAGTCACGTACTGTTCCTTCGGCGATGACACCACGAGAAAACATCATTTTCTTTGATAAAGACGAATCTGAAGAGAGCATCAAACACAAAATCTCCACCCAGCCACATTCGAAATTTTTAGTCTGTGCAGGGGATATCGACCATGTGATTGGTTATGTGGATTCCAAAGAGCTCCTCAACCGCGTATTGAATGGCCAAAGCCTGAGTTTACGTGACGGTGTACATATCCAGAATACCTTAATGCTTCCGGATACTTTATCCCTGTCTGATACCTTAGAAGCCTTTAAAAATAGTGGCGTCGATTTTGCCGTTATCCTGAACGAATATGCCTTAGTGATGGGTGTTATTACCATCAATGACGTGATGATCACCTTAATGGGTGACTTGATTGGGCCAGGACAAGAAGAGCAAATTATTACCCGTGATGAGAATTCATGGCTGGTTGATGGGGGCACGCCAATCGAGGATGTTCAACGTATCCTTGATATCGACGAATTCCCAGATTTCAGCAACTACGAAACCATTGCAGGCTTTATGATGTATCGCTTGAGAAAGATGCCGAAACGCACTGATTATGTGAAATATGCGGGCTACAAATTTGAAGTGGTCGATATTGATAACTACAAGATTGATCAGCTGTTAGTCACGCGTATCACAAACACACCGTCCGCAGTTGTGGTTCAGCCAGGTACTGCGGGTAGTGAAGATACGTCAAAAACTTAAAATAACCACTGATAGCTAATATGAACACGCCACTGTATGTGGCGTTGTTATTCTTAAGGAGCTTGAAGGTTGTTAGCCTAACTCCGCTCGCAGTAATATCACTTGTTTGTTCACTTCATTCATCACATTGTAATGAGTTTTATCGGTTACTTTTGGTGGTAAAATCTTCCCATTATTGAATTCGAAAGCCCCAAAATCCTTAATATAGAGCCTACCTCTGAATAGTGTTTTCACGTATAGAGCAATTTTCGATGGGTTATAATGCTTAAAAATTTTCATTAGAACTGATCTCCATGTTGTTCTGACGATACCTCATTGCATATCGCTCAATAATCATAGACTAGAAAATTTTGTTTTGGTTCGAAAATTGCAATTTTATTCAAAATGCTGACACAACATGACATTGTCAATATACGGTTAAATTACATTTAAACCTCGTATTTATGCTGAATTTTACCAATTTGTTAATTTTCATCTTGCCACTCATCCGATGAGCTATGCTATAACTAGCAGCACCAGAAATCCTCACCCTATACACAACAATGACAATGATTTCTAAAGGTACCTTTATGATAAAAAAACTGCTTTTATTAACCTGCTTGCTCGGTTTATCTTCAACGGGATTTGCCATTAATATTCAATTAAATCAACCTGTACCCGCCGTTACCGTCACAGATAAAGGCGAATTACAGTTAGATAATGCGGGAAAATTCAATTACCAACCGTGGAAGAGCCAGCAATTTGCCGGTAAAGTTCGCACCATTCAACACATTGCAGGACGCTCTTCCGCCAAAGAGCTTAATGCTCCGCTCATCGAAGCGATTAAACAAGCCAAATTCCCTCACGACAAATACCAAACCACTAGCATTATCAATACGGATGATTCAATTTTTGGTACTGGTGTATTTGTAAAAAACAGCGTGGAAGACAGCAAGAAAGAGTTTCCTTACTCTCAATTTATTGTTGATAGCGATGGTGTGGTGAAGAATGCATGGAGCCTTGCGCCAGAGAGTTCCGCCATTATCATTCTCAACAAGCAAGGTAATGTCTTATTTTATAAAGATGGCGCGCTAACGCCTCAAGAGGTTAATAAAGCCATTAGCGTGATTGTCGCCGAGTTAGAAAAGCCATAATTAACAAGATCGGAGTTAACAAGGTCAGAGTGAACAAGACCAACATTCAACAGATAAGAAAAGAGCCATTCCGGCTCTCATTCTCATAAATATAGGCTGTTTTCCTGTGCGTCGACTACTGTTGACGCACAGAAATATGTTTTACCGTCATGAGATCCTGCTGAACATAACCGCAAAAACACATCATAATAAGATTTAAACTCAGCTGATTATTCTGCAACAACTTCATTCAATATTGTGCATAAAACAGACTAAATTATGCACTCCAACGAACAGTGACACAAAAGCCCCCTTCCGTGACATTAGTAAACGTCACGTTGAGATGATGTAACTGAGCCACGCGTTTAACAATTGATAACCCTAAGCCACTGCCCGTTTTTTCTTGCCCCGGTGGTCGGTAGAAACGCTCCCCTAAACGCGCTAATACTTCAGGGGAAACGCCATCACCATCATCTTTCACTTCCAGATAGTGGCGATACAAATTGACTTCAACCATACCGGCGGCCTTACCATAGCGGATAGCATTGTGAAGAAGGTTTCTTAAGAGTACGGACAACAAAAGTTTTTGCCCCTTAAAAGGCGGCGGCGTTTCAACAATCGATATTTTCAACGTTACCTGATTTTGCCGAGCTTCCAGCTCGCTCTCTTTAACGGCTTGCTCAATTAATTCCTGCCAACTCACTTCACTCACATCATCTAGCTGATTAGAAGACTCCAAGCGGGATAACGTTAATAACTGATCCACCAGCCGAGTTGCACGATCAATTCCCTCCGAAAGATTAGCCACTGCATGTTGGCGAATTGCCTCGTCACTTCCAGCAATCTGCACCACTTCAGTTTGGACTTTCAATGCGGCAAGAGGACTACGCAGTTCATGGGCAGCATCAGAGGTAAATTGTCGTTCACGCACAAACATGTGGTTTATTTTGTCGAATAATCCGTTCAGAGAATCTAGAATTGGCTTCGCTTCACTCGGAATTGTTGGTACCGTCACTGGGCTCAGCTCATCCGGCTTTCTCTGCCGTAGCTGTTTAGCCACATCCCGCAGGGGCTTTAATGCTCGAGTGAGTAGCCATAAAAATACGATTAGCATCATCGGTAGCGCGACCAGCCACGGTATGAGCTGGGAAAACATAATGCTGTTCGCCATACTTTGGCGGTATTCCCACTCTTGCCCTACCGCAATAATATATTGATTATCAATGGATTTTAGCCAAACAAAGCGCCATTCATCATCACTACCTTTCAGCTTACCTTCACTGAATCCTTCACGATCAAATTGAAATTCAATTTTGCGCCCATTATCACCATCATTTAGCACCATTTCGCCACTCGGAGTAAAAATCGCAAACGCCAATGCATCATCGTCTTGGCTTCCCCGATTTTTCCGCAATAATTTTTTAGTTTTACTCAATGATGCTTGAGGCAAGTCGATATCCGTCGGTAACACCGATAAGCGCTTTGCAAATACCATTTGTTGAGTATCAAACAATTCGTTAATGGTTTTATAGGTTTGATACCATGCCAATGAGCTAGCAATTCCCCACGTCATGACAGCGAGGAGCAATAACATCAAAGTCAGTTTGAGCCTTAAGCTGAACGTTTTCATGCTTCATCACCCAGTCGATAACCAACACCATGAACAGTTTGAATAAACTTACTGCCTAATTTGCGGCGCAAATGGTGAATGTGAACTTCAACCGAATTACTGGAGACCTCTTCATCCCAGTTATACAACTTTTCTTCTATCGCACTACGAGACAGCACTTTTTTCGGGTTATGCAAAAATAATGATAATAGTGCCAGCTCTTTACCCTTTAACTGCACAGGATTCCCTTGGTAAGTGACCGTCATCGCTAAAGGATCCATCTCCACGTCACCATGTACCAACGTGGGTGATAGCTGCCCACTGCGCCGACGGATCAACGCTTGCAAACGCGCCGCAACCTCCGCAAGCGCAAACGGCTTACACAGATAATCATCAGCCCCTTGCTGTAGCCCATTTACCCGTTGCTCAAGGGCATCTCGCGCTGTCAAAATCAAAACAGGCTCATCTCGCCCTTGCTTACGCCAAAACTTCAAAATATCCATACCATCAATATGCGGAAGTGATAAATCCAACACGACAGCATCATAAGGGGCATCAAACAAAGCCTGTTGACCTTGTTTACCATCCATAAACCAATCAAGGGTAAACCCTAATTGTGTTAACCCTACTTTTAGGCCATCGCCAATTAATCGATCATCTTCTATTAATAAAATACGCATATTTAACCTCCGCATCGAATATTGTTATATTTATCTTATTAAATTCATGATGACCAGTGGTGATTGTCCAAATTAAAAATATATTTAATTAATTTGAGTTCTTAAGATCCTGTTAAGATTTACTTGGTTAAATACATCCCATAGACCAAATTTCTGGTTACTTGTGGAGAAACAAAAATGAAAAAATTACCTTTAATCACCTTAATCGCTGCCCTTGCTACCGCCCCTGTTTTTGCTGCTACTGGTGGTTTTTCAGGTCCAGGTGAAGTCGCCAACACCACTAACACTGAAACCATGAAAACACAAGAAGGTGGCTTTAACGGCCCAAATGCAAGTGAAACAACCGTTGCGAAAGCCCTTGAATTATCTGACAACAGCTGGGTTGTTTTACGCGGTAATCTCGTTAAACAGCTGGATAAAAAACATTACGAATTCACCGATGGCACAGGCACTATCACCGTTGAAATTAGCCAAAAACGTTTCAATGGTGTGAACGTCACGCCGAAAGATAAAATCGAAATTCGCGGTGAAGTTGATAAAGACTGGAACTCTAAAGAAATAGACGTTAAACAACTGCAAATCATCAAATAATTAATTTCGACCAGAGGCCAGCAAATTCACCATTGCTGGCCTTTTGTTATTTCAGTCTGTTCCCTGCCTCCCTATTTCCCCTCTTAATTTATAGTGCTAAATTATGCTTACCTTGTCTCTTCTCGTACTTATTTATGAAACAGCCTCAAGTTAGGAATATCAGCGAAAAATTACTGTCCGATAACTGGTACATTCTCAAAAAATATACCTATGAATTACAGCGACACGATGGCACTTGGCAAAAACAAGAGCGAGAAGTGTATGACCGTGGCGATGGCGCTGTCATTTTGCTGTATAACACATCCAAAAATAGCATTATCTTAATCCGTCAATTTCGGATGCCAATGTACGTTTCTGGATATAAACAGCTGCTGATTGAGGCCGCCGCTGGATTACTTGAGGGCTCTTCCCCTGAAGCAAGAATTATTGCTGAAGCCGAAGAAGAGACTGGCTATAAAATTGATAACCTAGAAAAGGTATTTGAAGCCTTTATGAGCCCGGGCTCAGTCACTGAAAAGCTGCATTTTTATATTGCACAATACAGTGATAAAGACCGCCAAAGTAATGGTGGCGGACTCGCTGATGAAGGTGAAGATATTGAGGTTATGGAATGGTCATTCCCTGATGCGCTTGCTGCTATCAAAAATGGGGAGATCATGGATGGTAAAACCATTATGCTTATTCAACATCTTGCCTTAAACGGAATTCTAGACCCCAAAAATAGTTAATTTTTAAAGGGTGAAAATAGCATTTTTGCCCTTCCACTCTGAATCTGTTCTATATAATCATCATTAAACGATTTCTTTGCTCTTTATTTTTCCTATTCTCTTTTATTTTTCATATTTTATTTACTCATGTTTGATAAATTACATTTTATTACACTTTCCATTACCGAGCATCTAAACTCGATAAAGAAAAGAATAAAATAGAGTTTATTCCATCAAAAAAGAATTATCTTTTATCGCTTTGATTTAAATTAAAAAATCACCAAATAAACCCATCTAAAAACAATCATCAATAAAATTAAAAAGCCTATTTTTTTCAATGAAATACTTTCATTGAAAAATATTAACTTTGACCTTGTCATTAAAAAACTTTAGATTTAAAGACAAACTACTTTCTGAATTTCACTATTTTTTCGTTAAGGTAAAAATCGAAACACTGAATATTATCTTAGTTATTAAGCAATATTATTCTTAAGTTAAGGAGCTAAATAAGATGATCCGTTGTATTCGTATGTGGACAGGTGAAGACGGTAACTCTCTGTTTGAAGAAGGCACCATTGAACTGAATGGTGTTGCTCGTGGAGATGACCAAAGCCCTGTCATTGCCGTCAGTAAACTCACCTTTCGCGAAACCGTTTCAGGTGGCTCTTGGGATTGGCACAAAGATCCCGTTCCACGCTATGTTATCACCCTCACTGGTACCTTAGAGTTCGAAACCAAAGATGGCTCCACATTTATTATCAAGCCAGGTGACATTCTGCTTGCTCAAGACAACACAGGAACAGGACATAAATGGCGTTTGATTGGTGATGAACCTTGGAGACGCGCTTATGTGGTGTATCAAGACGGTACAGACTTGTGTTTCACTCCGAATAAAAAATAGGGATTTCCATGACTAAACCCATTGCAGAAAATGTTGATATCGCGCTGATCGGTGCGGGGATCATGAGCGCCACGCTCGGTACATTTCTTAAAGAGCTGGAGCCAAATCTCACTGTCGCCGTGTTCGAAAGATTAAATGACTGCGCCCAAGAGAGTTCCCACCCATGGAATAACGCGGGGACAGGTCACGCGGCAAACTGTGAAATGAACTATACCCCGCCAAACCCTGATGGTACGGTAGATATCAGCAAAGCCCTTGAAGTAAATACTGAATTTGACCTATCTCGTCAGCTATGGTCTTACTTAGTCACCAAAGGCAAAATCAAAAATCCACGGGACTTTATCCACCCTTGCCCACACATGAGCTTTGTCTCTGGTGCAGACAACATCAAGTTTTTACAACAACGTTTCCGTCAAATGTCTGCCCATCACTGTTACCACAATATGGAATACAGCGATGACCTAAAACAGATTGATGAGTGGGCACCATTAGTGGTTGAAGGCCGTGATCCTAATGAAAAAATTGCGGTCACCCGTGTCGTCACCGGCGCTGATGTGGATTACGGTGCCTTAACTCACTTATTGATGGCACAACTGAGCGAGCAGAGTGGGTTTTCTCTTCACTATAAACATGAAGTGATTGATGTGACACAGACGCCTGACGGGCGCTGGAATGTCGAAGTGAAGAACCTTCTGACTCACGAAAAAACCATTACGTCCGCAAAATTTGTGTTTGTAGGAGCCGGTGGTCGCGCCATTGAGTTACTGCAAAAATCCGGTATTCCTGAAGGTAAAGGCTATGGCGGATTCCCTGTGAGTGGAATTTGGCTACGCTGTGACGATGAAAAAGTGGCGGCTCGCCACCATGCCAAAGTCTACGGGAAAGCCGATAAAGGCTCACCACCGATGTCTGTACCGCATTTAGATACCCGCATCATCGGCGGAAAACGCTCTTTACTGTTTGGGCCATATGCTGGTTTCTCGAGTAAGTTCCTAAAACATGGATCTTATCTGGATCTGTTTGATTCTATCAGACTGAACAATATTGAACCGATGCTTGCCATCGCGAAAGATGATTGGTCGTTGGCTGAATATCTCGTGGGACAAGTATTGCAAACGTCTGCTCATCAATTCTCTATGCTGCAAAAATTCTATCCTGATGCGCAGCGTGAAGATTGGAAAGAAGTTGTCGCAGGCCAACGCGTTCAGATCATTAAACCGGATCCGGTGAAAAAAGGCGTATTGGAGTTCGGTACTGAGCTGATTACGAGTGCAGATAAATCGTTCACCGTATTAATGGGTGCATCACCAGGTGCATCGACTGCTGCGTTTATCGCCCTCAACGTACTGAAGACCTGCTTTGCAGATCAACTCTCTGCGGATGGTTGGGAAGCTCGCCTGAAGACCATCATTCCAACTTATGGAATTGATTTAAAACAGGATGCAAAAGCGTGTTTAGATATTCGTACTGCAACGGCTAAAGTGCTGCAATTAGATAACTAAACATTAAATCATGTTATTCAAGTCGGGTAAGTGAATCATTAGCTACCCGACTTTTACTATCTTGCTATTTTCGTGGTCTTAGCGACATTCAAAACCAGGGTTCAAAAAAGACTCTCTCGGTGAATAATCCAGTGTATTTCCCTGCCAATCCACCACGCTCGCCCCTGCTCCTAATGCCACTGCATGCCCTGCGGCTGTATCCCAGATATTAGTCGGTCCAAAACGAGGGTATAACTGCGCGCTGCCTTCCGCTACTAAACAGAATTTTAGCGATGAACCTATCTCCGCTGTGCGATGCTCTGGAAGCTTCGCGAGATACGCCATCAATTGGGGGTCTTGATGAGAACGGCTGATCACCACCACAGGCGGCGTCTCAGCTTTGACGTGAATACGCTGAATTTCCCCGTGCTCTTCTTTCCACGCTTGAGAGCCTTCGGCGTAATACATTAACCCTTTAGCTGGCGCAAAAACCACACCCATGACTGGAATGCCATTTTCAATTAACGCAATATTGACGGTGAAATCACCATTACGATTAATAAATTCTTTAGTTCCATCCAATGGGTCAATAAGCCAGTAACGTTGCCAGTCACGACGTACAGGCCATTCTGGAGGATCTTCTTCCGAAAGTTGAGGGATATCAGGTGATAAACGTGAAAGTCCCTCTTTGATGATTTGATGGGCCGCAATATCCGCAGCTGTGACAGGGGAATCATCTTGCTTATGTTCAACCTGCAATGGCGCATGCCCATTGTAGATTTTCATGATGGCATCACCCGCCTCTCGGGCAAGTGTACAAAGTTGTTGGCGCATTTTATTTCCCCTAATGACACGAAGCCTTTAAGAGTAACAAGAGCAGAATATTTACGCTAATAAAAAAGCCTCATTAGCTATACCAAAATGGCAAGCTAATAAGGCTATTCTTCTTTTCTGTAAGTCAGTCAGAAATTACAAAATTTCCAGTAACTCAACTTCGAAAACAAGAGTGCTGAATGGCGGGATAGATGCACCTGCACCGCGCTCACCGTAAGCTAATTCATGAGGAATGTATAATTCCCATTTTGAACCCACTGGCATTAATGTCAGCGCTTCAATCCAACCTGGGATCACGCCGCTCACTGGGAATTCTGCTGGTTGACCGCGCTGTACGGAGCTGTCGAACACAGTACCGTCAATTAAACGGCCTGTATAATGAACGCGAACGCGATCAGAACGAGCTGGGATTGCGCCTTCACCTTGGTTTATCACAGAGAACTGCAAACCAGACTCAGTAGTCGATACGCCGTCTTTCTTCTGGTTCTCATCTAAGAATTTTTGACCTTCTGCAGCCAGTTCTTTTTGACGCTCTTGGCGAACTGCATCTGCACGTTCGTGCATTTCACGCAGTGCTTTATGCAGAGCTTCAACTGGAACTGATGGCATGTTGCCTTCTAAAGAATCAGTCAGACCCGCTAAAATTGCGTCTGGAACTAAGCCCTCTAGTCCTGATTCTAATAATTGCTGTCCAATTTGTAGACCAATGCCATAGCTCGCTTGAGCTTCTACTGAATCAAAGTTTTGGTTTGCCATGAAAATACCCATTTCATTTTTTGAGAAAAACCAAGGATAGCAGCCCCTTTCCTATGGGTAAACCTAAACCCGATCACGGAAGAATAAAACTGTCTAAATTATTCAGTGTTCTCCTAAATTAGCCTTCAACTTGTTAATTTACGCGTAAATAGTGCTAGTATGCGTTAAAACGTCTGTGATTAATTATTCCTCAAATATAGGAGGGGTCATGTTGAGACTATCCACTTTTCATCGCTATGGAATTGCTATTCTAGCGCTGATCGTTATTGCTGCCTTATTTTGGCCATCTAGCGATAAGCCGAATACCGCGCAGAATAATACGGGCAATATACCGAATCAGCCAATAGTGATCCCACCAACTGCACAGCCAAATCCAATCCCTGATACGGTATTATCGCAGCCAGAACAACCGACAACCAACATCCCAGATACATCAACGTCATTGCCAAGTGAGCCTGAAGTTATTCAAGAACCACAAACGTCTCAGTCAACACAGCAGCCAAGTACCAGTGAGCCATCAACCACTCGCCCTTCAGCTAATGAATGGCAGAATTATCGCGTTCAGAAAGGGAAAACATTGGCGCAGCTATTTCGTGATAATAACTTGCAGGCGAATGATGCCTTTATCATGGCAAAAGTTGAAGGCTCAGAAAAACCCCTTAGCAACTTGCAACAAGGGCAGAAAATCCGATTAAAAGCCAATGGTAAAGGTGAAGTTCAACAGCTGGAAATCACAGCAACCAACGGCCAAACCTATAGCTTTACGCGCTTAAGCGATGGTAGCTATTATCGAACACCTTAGTTTGTCTTTTAACGTCGGGTATTTCATACAATAACCCGACTTTTCTTTTATTTTCAGAATAAAAATTCAATGGAGACGTTATTTGATGACGTCTCTCACCATAAACTACGTATAATCACTGTTCTTTATTACACTTAATGGTTAAACAGGGAAAAGAACAGGAAAATCTATGCAGAAAAATAACAATACCTGCAAAAAGAAGCTCATTAAAATTATTGCCGCCGTAGTTTTACTCCTACTGCTCAGTGTTATTGGCTATATTTCATGGATTAAATACCATGCGGATGGGCTGTGGAATATCATTAGCCAGCAGTGCATTGCTATCAATGATCCCGACCAGCGTAATCCATCTTGCTTGAAAGTGGATTTAGACAATCGCTATGTACTCTTCAAAGATAAAAAAGGCCCGGTTCATAATTTGGTGCTGCCAACCGATAAAGTCAGCGGTATCGAATCCCCTTTATTACTTGAAGATAATAGTCCTGATTACTTTACGATTGCCTGGAATGAGCGAGAGAGTGTTAGCCCAGCGGGTCAACCCGCTATTAGCGATGATAAACTCGCCTTAGCGATTAATTCACAATATGGGCGTTCACAAGATCAACTTCATATCCATATTGCTTGCCTAAAACCACAAGTTATTGAGCTAGTTAACCAACATGCGGATGCGATTAAATCTGAATGGCATGTTTTTCCTGTGCCGTTAGAAGGTCATGAATATTGGGTGAAAAAGTTAGATAGCCAACAGAGTCCTTTCAAGCAGTTAAATGAGTATGTTCAAGCACATAATGACAGCATGGGGAACTATGGACTGGCTGTGACGGAGCTGAAAGATGGTTCGATGGTATTATTAGCGAATCGTATGGATGTTTGGCAGTTTAATTTAGGTAGTGCGGGAGAATTGCTGGATTACCAATGTTCAGTTAATCAGTAAATTTTCCATACGCTAGAAATAAAAAAACACCGGATCCCCGGTGTTTTTTTATTGTGCCACCGCGTTAACAGTGGCAACTATCATCATTATTGATTACTCAGCAACGATGATAACGTTCAGCTCTGCGAAAACATCGCTGTGTAACTGGAAGTGAACTTCGTGGTCACCAGTAGTACGCAGAACGCCGTTTGGCAGGCGAACTTCGCTTTTCGCAACTTTAACGCCAGCCGCAGTGATTGCGTCAGCGATGTCACGAGTACCGATTGAACCGAACAGTTTACCTTCGTCACCAGCTTTAGAAGCCAGAGTAACAGAACCCAGCGCAGTAACAGCTGCTGCACGAGCCTGTGCTGCTGCCAGAACGTCAGCTAATTTAGCTTCCAGTTCAGCGCGGCGAGCTTCGAAGAATTCAACGTTTTTCTTAGTTGCAGGAACAGCTTTGCCCTGTGGTACTAAGAAGTTACGAGCGTAGCCCGATTTAACGTTAACTTGGTCACCCAGGCTACCTAGGTTAGCTACTTTATCAAGCAGAATAACTTGCATTACCTTATCCTCTATTAGTCGTTAATGGACTGTACCAATTACTGATGACGATCAGTGTATGGTAACAGAGACAGGTAGCGAGCGCGCTTGATAGCACGAGCGAGCTGGCGTTGATATTTTGCACGAGTACCGGTGATACGGCTTGGTACAATTTTACCACTTTCAGTGATATAGTTTTTCAGCGTTGCGATATCTTTATAGTCGATCTCTTGAACGCCTTCCGCTGTGAAACGGCAGAACTTGCGACGACGGAAATAACGTGCCATATGGCTAGTCTCCAGAATCTATCAAATCAATCTGCTCGGCATGTAAGACTAATTTACTGATTCCATTACGTCCCTGATGGGTGCTAATGAAACCTGTAACAGTAATCAGACTGCCGACCGTTATACTGTGAGTATGGGTTTGTAAGGCTTGTCCGCTGGCAATGACGGGCATTCTGCACCATGCTTGCCGTGACATTCCAGCTTCCTGTTGTCCAGAACGATGTTCTAAAACAAACTGGCAATGTGGAATGCCGGACGGACTCACTTTTCGAATCAATGCTTTACAGACTGTGCCTGTCAACACTAGACGATTAGTGATCACCTGAGCAATTACTCTTCAGAATCCCCAGTTTCTTCTGCTTCTTCGTCTTGATATTCATCAGACATGTCACGGCCGCGACGTTCGTCTTTGGCTTTGACCATTGGAGAAGCTTCTGTTACTGCGTGTTTTAAGCGCATAACCATGCTGCGGATAACGGCATCGTTGAAGCGGAAGTTAGTTTCCAGCTCATCAATCGCTTCCTGTGGAGCTTCTACGTTCAGCAGAACATAGTGAGCTTTGTGCAGTTTGTTGATTGGGTAAGCCAGTTGACGACGGCCCCAGTCTTCCAGACGGTGAATCTGACCTTGTGCGTTAGTGATAACAGCACTGTAACGCTCGATCATGCCCGGAACCTGTTCGCTTTGGTCAGGATGGACCATAAAAACGATTTCGTAATGACGCATTAGTAGTTGCTCCTTACGGATTATTAGCCTCCTGTCTGGGTTAACCGCGGCCCGCGGAGGCAAGGAACTTGTTGAGTGCGGCTAAAAAATTGACGCGTAACTATACCCATCCCAGATAAAAAACTCAAGAGATGGGGACAAATTAAGCAAAAATTATTTTATGATTTATTTGGCAATGCGTTGGCGAACAGCTTCAAACAGGCATACGCCCGTTGCCACAGAGACGTTCAGCGATGAAACTGAGCCAGCCATTGGAATACTAATCAACTCGTCGCAATGTTCACGAGTCAAACGACGCATTCCTTCACCTTCCGCGCCCATCACTAATGCGATAGAGCCAGTCAGCTTACTTTGATACAAGTTATGGTCAGCTTCACCGGCGGTGCCAACAATCCACACATTGTATTCTTGCAGTAAACGTAAGGTTCTTGCCAAGTTGGTCACGCGGATCAACGGAACGTTTTCCGCTGCGCCACAAGCGACTTTCTTCGCTGTTGCATTCAACTGAGCAGATTTGTCTTTCGGGACAATCACCGCATGAACACCAGCTGCGTCTGCGCTACGTAAACACGCGCCTAAGTTGTGTGGGTCAGTCACGCCATCGAGGATCAGTAAAAATGGCGATTCGGTGCTTTCAAGTAAATCTGGGAGATCCCCTTCTTGATACTGCTTGCCGGCTAGCACGTTGGCGATAATCCCTTGGTGTACCGCACCTTCAGTTTGTGCGTCCATCCATTGGCGATTTGCCACTTGCACCACAATGCCCAACGCTTCGATTTCATGAACGATAGGCATCAGGCGGCGGTCTTCACGACCTTTTAAAATATAGACTTCTTTAATACGTTGCGGTGAACGCTCAAGCAGGGCTTTCACTGCGTGAATGCCGTAAATAATTTCGCTCATAAATATCTTTTAGGTTGAGAACATTAAATAGGTGGAAAATCAAAAGGTGGCGATTTCCCGCCACCTTGTATCATGAAACGCGCTTATCCCTCTTGTTTTTGGGATTTTTTCGCCACGCGTTTTGCTTTTAACTTGGCACTGATTTTTTTGGTTTTATCGGATGGCTTTTTGCTTTTCGCTTTACCGTTTCCTTTACCTTCAGGTTTCGCGTCTTTGCTGTCTTTCTTGCCTTTTTTCTCTGAACGACGAAATGCTGAATCAGGTTCGAAGTTTTTCTCTTTGCTCACATCGCCTTTTCGACGGGCTGAACGTGTCGCATTTTTAACTTCTTTCTTCATCTTATCCCGTGTAGTTTTACCCGGGTTTTTCGCTTTTCGTGTCGTTGAAATTAAAGCAAAATCAATGGTGCGCTCATCCATATGTACCGCTTCTACACGGATTTCCACTTCATCGCCAAGACGATAAGTTGTACCGGAAGATTCACCAATTAAGCGCTGTCCAACCGCATCATAACGATAATAGTCGTTATCAAGAGTCGAAATATGCACTAAGCCATCAATAAACAGGTCATTTAAGCGAACAAAGAAACCAAAACCTGTCACGCTAGTGATAAGTCCAGTAAACACTTGGCCCACTTGGTCTTGCATGAAGTCACATTTTAACCAATCTGCGACGTCACGGGTAGCTTCATCTGCACGGCGCTCGGTCAGTGAGCAGTGCTCGCCCAATTGCAGCATGCTGTCCATATCGGAGTGCCATCCACCCGTTTCCGTCCAGAGCTTATCTCCATGACCATGCTCTTTTGCCAGTAAGTATTTAATACCACGATGCAAGGTTAAGTCAGGATAACGACGAATTGGCGAGGTAAAGTGGGCATATGATTTCAGACCTAAACCAAAGTGACCGCGGTTTTCTGGATCATAAATCGCTTGCTTCATGGAGCGTAAAATCATGGTCTGTAACAGCTCATGGTCTGGGCGCTCAGCCACTTCGTTCATTACTTGGGCGTAATCTTTTGGCTCTGGCTTCATGCCACCCGGCAGCGTCAAACCTAACTCGCTGAATACTGAGCGTAAGTTCATAACGCTCTCTTCTTTCGGACGGTCATGCACACGGTATAGTGCAGGCTCTTCGTTTTTCTCAACAAATCGCGCAGCCGCAATATTAGCTAAAATCATGCACTCTTCAATTAATTTGTGTGCATCATTACGTTCTACAGGCTCAATACGCTCAATACGGCGTTCCGCATTGAAGATAAATTTGGCTTCTTCAGATTCAAACGAGATAGCACCACGTTCAATACGCGCTGCATCTAACGCTTTGTATAATTGATGTAAATGCTCGATATGAGGGACTAACGCTTTGTAATGCTCGCGTAGTTCTTCATCCCCTTGCAGCATTTTCCATACTTTGGTGTAAGTTAAACGTGCGTGGGAGCTCATCACCGCTTCATAGAATTTATATGAAGAGAGTTTTCCAGATGCCGAAACCGTCATTTCACACACCATACACAGACGGTCTACGCCTGGGTTTAGTGAACATAATCCGTTAGACAGCACTTCCGGTAGCATGGGTACAACTTGGGATGGGAAATAGACCGAGTTACCACGGCTATGGGCTTCCGTATCCAGTGCAGTTTGTGGGCGAACATAATAGCTCACATCGGCAATCGCAACCCATAAACGCCAGCCGCCACCTTTTTTCGGTGCACAGTAAACGGCGTCATCGAAGTCACGAGCGTCTTCGCCGTCGATGGTGACGAGAGGAAGATCGCGCAGATCCACACGCCCTTTCTTCGCTGCTTCAGGAACTGTTTCACTGTAATCAGCGACTTGCTTTGTCACTTGTGGTGGCCAAGAGTGTGGAATTTCATGAGTACGTAATGCGATTTCTACCGCCATACCCGTACCCATGGTTTCACCGAGTACTTCAACAATATTACCAACAGCTTGAGAGCGGCGTTGTGGACGAGTTTCTAATTCAACCACCACCACGTTACCCATACGGGCGCCACACTGCTTGTCTTTCGGAATTAAAATATCGAAACTTAAACGACTATCATCAGGAACAACAAACCCCATTCCCGCTTCAATAAAATAGCGCCCAACAATTTGGTTATTGCGCGGCTCTAATACACGTACAACACGCACTTCAGTGCGCCCTTTACGGTCTTGACCATAAGGTTGAGCCAAAATCACATCACCATGTAAAGCGCGCTTCATCTCATCTTGAGATAAGTAATAATCTTCTTTTTTACCTTCGACACGCAAGAAACCATAGCCATCACGGTGACCAATAACTTTACCTTTTAATAGGTCAATACGTTCTGGTAATGCATAACATTTGCGGCGGGTGAAAACTAACTGTCCATCACGTTCCATCGCACGTAAGCGACGACGCAATGCTTCCAATTCATCTTCCGTAGAGAGGTTGAGTAGCTGTGCAATTTCTTCACGGTTTGCAGGGGCTGTGCGCTTAGATAAGAGATCTAAAATAAACTCTCTACTCGGAATTGGGGATTCATATTTTTCTGCTTCTCTTTCCTGAAAAGGATCGTTTGACATTGTTACCTCCATTGTCATCAGAGTGATAAATTACTGAGACATTAATCGAGCAGTAATTGATACAGCGGACTATTATCTTTGACCATGTCCGCTAGCGTATATTGGTCTAGTTCTTGTAAAAATTGTTGTATCGCCTTTTGTAGCACACCTTTTAGGCGGCAGGCTGGCGTAATATGGCAAAATTCGCCACTACAATTGACTAGAGTGAGTGGTTCTAATGCGCGAACGACATCACCGATCCGGATTGATTCCGCCGGTTGACCCAATGCGATCCCACCATTTTTACCACGAGTGGCTTTTACATAGCCAAGGTGACTTAGCTGATTGATAATTTTAACCATGTGATTACGAGAAACACCATACACCTCAGTAACTTGTGTAATGCTCGTCATCTGCCCTTTTTCTAGGGCGGCTAAGTAGATTAGGGCTCGTAACCCATAGTCAGTAAAACTTGTCAGCTGCACAATCACCTCAAAAATTTTTTGGCGCTACAAATATGTCGTGAAATACTTATCTGCCATTTTCGTTATATTTGTTTTCTGGCTACCATCTAAAGTACATTTTGAACGATTTTCTACAGTATATCGCCTTAGTTTTAGTCTAGCCCATCCTTGCACGTAAAGATGCTTGTAATGGCACATAATGTTCAACTTGATGGATATTATCTGAGAATTTTAGCGTTTTATCAAAAAGGAATTCATCGGAAGGAAAATGGGAGAGATAAAAAAACAGCGCTCAGTGAGCGCTGTTCTGTCTATTACTCAACGTCAAACGGATCACGCAGGATCATCGTTTCTGAACGGTCTGGGCCAGTTGAAATAATATCAACAGGGATACCAGTCAGTTCTTCAATACGTTGGATGTAATCTAAAGCTGCTTGTGGCAGTAACGCTCTTTCTTTAACGCCGAAAGTCGTTTCGCTCCAACCAGGCATGACTTCATACACTGGCTCTAAGCCTTCCCACTCATCAGCGGCTAAAGGTGTAGTTTCTAACACTGTGCCATCTTTACGACGATAACCTACACAGATTTTTACTTCTTTTAAGCCATCTAAAACGTCCAGCTTAGTTAAGCAGAAACCTGACAGAGAGTTAATTTGTACAGCACGGTTAATAGCTACGATGTCTAACCAACCAGTACGACGCTTACGGCCCGTGGTTGCACCGAATTCTTGGCCTTTCTCACGCAGGAATTCACCGGTTTCATCGAACAGTTCAGTTGGGAATGGACCCGCACCAACACGTGTAGAATAAGCCTTGATGATCCCCAGTACGTAGTTCACGTAACGTGGACCTAAGCCAGAACCTGTTGCAACACCACCCGCTGTTGTGTTTGAAGAAGTTACATACGGATAAGTACCGTGGTCGATATCCAGCAGAGTACCTTGCGCACCTTCAAACATGACTAATTCATTCTTCTGATGTGCTTTATAGAGCAAATCAGAAACATCAATTACCATGCTAGTCAGAAGATCTGCAACAGACATGATGTAATCTAATGTTTCTTGGTAATCAACCGCAGGCTCTTTGTAATAGTTAACCAGTTGGAAGTTATGGTATTCGATGATTTCTTTTAATTTTTCAGCGAAAGTTGCTTTATCGAATAAGTCACCAACACGCAGGCCACGACGTGCAACTTTATCTTCGTATGCAGGACCGATACCACGACCAGTTGTACCGATAGCTTTTGCTCCACGTGCTTTTTCACGCGCATTGTCTAATGCGATGTGGTAAGGCAGGATCAGTGGGCATGCTTCAGAGATACGTAAACGCTCACGAACAGGAACACCGCGATCTTCCAGTTCTTTCATCTCTTTCATTAAAGCATCAGGCGCAAGAACAACACCATTAGCAATGATGCTGATGACATTTTCACGAAGAATACCGGATGGAATTAAGTGGAGAACGGTTTTTTCACCGTTTACAACAAGAGTATGGCCAGCATTATGGCCGCCCTGATAGCGAACTACATATTTAGCTCGTTCTGTCAGCAAGTCAACGATCTTGCCCTTCCCTTCGTCACCCCATTGGGTGCCCAGTACGACAACGTTCTTACCCATTTCGAAATACACTCGGTTGCTTAAAAATGAATTCTACCATCAAAAATGAACTGTTCCAGTGATATTTTGGCATTACAAAAATTTTTTTCTAGAAAGCAAGTAAAATGGTAGTTTTATTTCTGTCGTAGACTCAAAGTGAATTTCCTCAACCTGAGCAGCTCAAATTTTCCCTGAAAAATCCATCACTTAAAACGACAGGCGAAAAAAAGCCCACCGAAGCGGGCTTTTCTTTATTAGATTAACAGTAATTTAAGCTCGTTGCACGTAACTTAAGCTGTTTATCATTTAATCCGTTGAACGCAGCTTAGTTGGCGCCTTCATAAAGCGGAAGAAATCTGTATCTGGGCTAAGCACCATTACGTCATCACCACTTTTGAAGCTTTGCTCATAAGCTCGCAGGCTACGAATAAAGGCATAGAACTCTGGGTCTTGGTTGAATGCATCAGCAAACAGTTTCGTTGCCATTGCATCACCTTCACCTCGCAGGGTCAGTGCTGTACGCTCTGATTCTGCCAGTGTTTCTGTTACCGTCTTATCCGCTACCGCACGAATCTTGGTTGCTTCTTCTTGACCTTGTGAACGGTGCTGACGCGCTACCGCTTCACGCTCTGCACGCATACGTGCATAGATGGCTTCAGAAACTTCATTTGGTAATTCAATACGTTTGATACGCACGTCGACAACTTCGATACCTAACGCCGCCATACTGTTTGCATTCACAACCAGTGGCTTCAGGTTAGTTTCTTTTTCAACGCGAGCCGCCGCATCTGCAATTGCAGCATCAGCGTCTTTAGTTGCTTCATCGGTTGCAGTACCTTTGTTCAGTGCATCACGAACATCAACAGTTAAACGACCACGAGAGTCAGTGATGATGTCTTTAACACTTAAACGACCAAACTCAGAACGTAAACGGTCACTGAACTTACGTTTTAACAGGGTTTCCGCTTGGAATGGGTTACCGCCGCCAGTCGCTACATAGTAACGGCTGAAATCAGTGACACGCCATTTCAGGTACGAATCCACCATTAAGTCTTTGTTTTCGCTAGTCAGGTAACGGTCAGCTTGAATTTCTAACGTCTGAATACGCGCATCTAGCATTTTCACAGTTTCAATAAATGGAACTTTGAAATGTAGACCTGGTTCATAAACGATAGGTTTATTCTCAGAATCACGTAAAACCTTACCAAAGCGTAATACAATACCGCGCTCAGTTTGAGGAACAATAAAGATTGATGCGTAGGCAACAGCTAAAACAGCAATCACTACAAAAATAAATGACTTACGCATGATTATTGTCTCCCTACTCTAACTGCATCACCACGCACAGGATTGTTTGGCTGCGCAGGTGCTGAACTCGTAGAAGATGAATTGTTCGTTGAGTTCGTCATTCTTGCTGACTGATTCACTTTTGGTGCCGCAGTCGTATTGCCCGTCGCACCACGCATGATTTGATCCAACGGCAGTACTAACATGCTGTTACTCTTATCATTAGCAATCACTTTACGTGTATTTGCTAATACGCGCTCCATCGTTTCGATGTACAAACGTTCGCGGGTAATTTCTGGTGCAGCACGATATTCAGGTAGCATTTTCGCAAAGCTTGCGACCTCACCCTCTGCTTTGAAGACGACGCTCGCCTTGTAAGCTTCAGCTTCTTCGATCATACGTTGCGCGTTACCTTTCGCGAGAGGCAGAACTTCGTTTCGGTAAGCGTGCGCTTCACGAATCGTTTTTTGTTCTTCTTCCCTTGCGGAAATTACATCATCAAACGCCGCTTTAACATCTTCAGGCGGACGAGCCGCTTGGAAGTTGACGTCCAGCAGGGTGATACCCATTTTGTATGGTGCAATCGTTGCTTCTAGCTCTTTCTGCGTAACATCACGGATAAAGGCGCGATTCGTAGTCAACACTTGCTCCATAGCAGATTGACCAATAACACCACGCACCGCACTATCCAGCGCTTGACGCAGACTATTATCAGGATTAGTCACACTAAACAGGTATTGAGCAGGATCGGTAACACGGTACTGAACGTTCATTTCAACGCGGATAACGTTTTCATCTGATGTCAACATCATACCGTTAGTCGCTTGTTCGCGAACAGTTTCAACGTTCACAGGAACAACTTGATCAATAAACGTTGGTTTCCAGTTCAGACCAGGTCCGACAACACCACTATATTCACCAAAACGTAAGACTACGCCACGGTCACTTTCTTTAATGGTATAGAAGCCTGAGCCTGCCCAAACTACGACAACCGCAGCAAGTGCTAACATACCTAAACGGCCACTCAGTTGTGATGGCTGTTTATTATTGCCTTCACCACCGCCTTTATTACCACCGCCGCCAAGCTTGCTGCCTATTTTACGAAAGAGATCGTCGAGATCATAAGCCCCAGGTTTCCGACCACCTTTGTTCCCGCCAGAGTTGCTGCCTTTATTGCCGCTTCCCCACGGATCGCGGTCTTGTCCGTCATTACCGGGCTGATTCCACGCCATGTTTTAGCTCCATTCTTTATGATTGATTTTTAGGGCTAAGAGCGATATTTCTCATCATTCATTTCACCCATGGGTGTCTTGAATCAAGTCGAGGATATTGGGCTCTTAATATCAATTCCATTGCCTAACTGTGTTGCGGTTAACTCAGCCAACTGACTGTTTTAACATCATTTTTAAACAACATAGTTAGGTAATTGTTGCTCCTGCTTGCATAAACGTCGCCAATCCACCATTGGCATACGCACCTCAAGTCCAATGGTGCCGTCTTCTTCTTGCCATTCACGTTCGATGGATTGAAGTTGATAAAAACGACTCCGTAAGCGACCTTCATTCGGTGGTAAACGCAATTCAAAATGTGCGATCTCACCTGAAAGGCGTTCCGTTAATGCTTGAAGCAACAAAGGGATACCTTCACCTGTTTGCGCTGAAACCCAGACACGAACTGGCTTGTTATCCTCATCTCTGTCAATACGCGGGACAAAATCGTCGAGCATATCGACTTTGTTCATCACTAAAAGTGTTGGGATTTCATTTGCATCGATTTCTTCCAGCACACTGTCAACCGCTTGGATATTTTCATCCAGTCGGACATCAACTGCATCAATCACATGGAGCAGTAAAGTGGCTTCACGCGTTTCTTGCAGAGTTGCTTTAAATGCAGCAACCAGATCATGTGGAAGGTGGCGAATAAAACCCACGGTGTCCGCTAAAACGACAGTGCCTACATCATCAACATCGATACGACGTAAAGTAGGATCTAACGTAGCAAACAGTTGGTCTGCTGCGTAAACATCTGCCGACGTCATCCGATTAAATAAACTGGATTTTCCGGCATTGGTGTAGCCCACCAAGGAAACAGTTGGAATATCTGCTTTACTTCTTGATTGACGACCTTGCTCACGCTGTTTTTCGACTCGTCCAAGACGAGATAAAATCTGTTTGATTTTATCTCTGAGTAATCGACGGTCAGTTTCAAGCTGCGTCTCGCCGGGACCACGTAAACCAATCCCGCCTTTTTGGCGCTCAAGGTGCGTCCATCCTCTCACTAAGCGAGTGGATAAATGCCGTAATTGAGCTAATTCAACTTGAAGTTTACCTTCATGCGTACGCGCACGTTGTGCAAATATATCTAAAATTACCCCTGTACGATCAACGACCTTACATTGGCAAACCCGTTCGAGATTACGTTCTTGAGCAGGGCTAAGTGTGTGGTTAAATAGCACCACATCCGCACCACTAGCTTCGACGGCTTCAGCGATTTCTTCAGCTTTCCCTTCCCCAACGAAAAATTTTGGGTGGGGCGCCTTGCGGCTGCCAGTCACTATTTGTACAGGTTTAACGCCAGCAGACGTCACTAGGGACTCAAATTCTGCTAAATTATCAACGTCTTTTTCTTGATCAAAAAAGACATGGACCAGTACAGCTAGTTCACCGCCTTCATACCTATCAAACAAGGTGTAACCTCTTAGGCTAAACAATAATTGCAAAGGAAAGACACAGGTATAGTCTCCCTACCCATGCTTTCCTTGTTTTTAGCGTACAGTCTTACTCAGCTGATTCGCCATCTTGCCCAGCAGAAGCACCACCGTGGTAGTTGCCATTGCCAGCGCCAGCAGTACCAGTACCGCTATGATGAGAAACAGGGCGTGCTGGAACCACAGTAGAGATAGCGTGTTTATAAACCATCTGGCTAACTGTGTTTTTCAGCAAAATAACAAATTGGTCAAAAGATTCGATTTGACCCTGCAATTTAATACCATTAACTAAATAAATAGAGACCGGAACCCTTTCACGACGTAATGCGTTCAGGAACGGATCTTGCAAAGATTGCCCCTTAGCCATTCTATGTTTTCCTTATTTTGTTGTTTTTTAAATGAGAATCTTACGATTCCTAAAAATTACTACTCAAAAATTACGCTTAACGCTTTAATTGTACACAAAGAATAGCCCTATGCACTAATAACCTGTATAACGGTGTCAAGCGCTTGCTGAGGTTGTTCACTATCTAACCGATGAACATTGTCCCAGCTTCTCAACCAAGTGATCTGCCGTTTAGCCAATTGGCGCGTCGCGCAAATCCCTCGATAAACCATTTCATCATAATCTATTTCACCATCGAGATAAGACCACATTTGCCGATAACCTACACAACGAATAGAAGGTAAATCAACATGGAGATCGCCTCGTTGGTATAGCGCTTTCACTTCGTCTTCAAACCCTGCTTCTAGCATTAAACGAAAACGTCGTTCGATACGCTCATGTAAAATTTTACGATCTTGTGGCTCAATAGCAAACTGAAACACATTATAAGGCAATTCTGTGCCTGCTGTTTGAGTCATTTCAGTCAAAGTTTGTCCCGAAATGAGATATACCTCTAAAGCTCGGGATAATCTTTGTGGATCATTAGGATGAATACGAGCCGCAGAGACGGGATCGACCTCAGCCAAGCGGCGGTGTACTTCAGCCCAACCTTGTTCTTTTGCTATGTTCTCAATTGCCTCACGAACTTCTGGAGAGGCTGATGGTAGCGGTGACAAGCCTTCTAATAAGGCTTTAAAATAGAGCATGGTGCCGCCAACCAGTAATGGAATCTTACCTTGAGACGAAATTTCATCCATTACATTTAATGCGTCACGACGAAAATCGGCCGCAGAATAAGGCTGAGATGGATCGAGGATATCTATCAAACGATGCGGGGCTTGGCTCAGCTCTTCTTGATTAGGCTTCGCGGTACCAATATCCATTCCTCGATAAATCAATGCCGAATCGACACTAATGATCTCCACAGGCAAATGCTTGCGTAATTCGATGGCCAATGCCGTTTTGCCCGAAGCCGTTGGCCCCATTAAGAAGATGGCATTTGGTTTTTGTTGAGTTACTAAATCACTCATTTGTCAGTGTAGCTACCACGGGTTGTAAATTAATTAATTGTAATAATGTTGGCGATGGATTTGCCACCCACTGCGGACAGATCCGCTCAACATCAGCCAGTAATTGAACTGCCTGCGCCAAACTCCAACTTTCCTCGTTTTTTGTCTGAGAAATCGCATTTGCTAGCCATTGCGCGATATTTTCATTCGAGACACTCTCTTTTGCTGACAAAAACACGATTAAATCAGAAAAAAGCTGCGATAAATTTTGCGTTCTTAGCGGTAACGATACCGTATGAATTGTTACTTTTCCATGAAATATCGAGGCATCGATACCAAATAGTGTCAATTGTTCCTTATAACGTCGCAAAACCTCTATTTCGTCACTTTTTAGTGACAATTTTAAGGGAATTAACAACGGTTGAGGCTTTAATCCACCATTTTCTGGCGTTAGTTGAGCCAGCTTGAGTAAGTAATTCGCTTCATTTAAGGATAACAGGATTATCCCTAATGAAGACTCAATTAATGCAAAGTTTTTTGCGTAGATTGTCAATACTTTACCGAATTGATAGTTATCCGCACTTTTCGCTACAGATTGGCTATCTACAGGATTGACACTCAACGGCTTTCTTTCTGGGAATAACGGTTTTTTATCTTCAGGTGCAACGGGAATCGACATCAAACGTTGATACAGCTCTCCCGCTTTGCGCTCATAGCTTGGCTCTGAGCGGTTATAGCTTGATATTGGACTAGACTTGCCTGCGTTGTCTGAAGTAAAAGTGTTGTTTTTACCTGCTACTGACGCATTTCGTGGCTCACCATAAGAAAGAGGAGGCTCTTGAGCATGACTCCGTTGAGCTCCTTGTGGTTTCCCTGTTTCCTGTACAGTAGGAGAAGCAAAGTAGTTATCCCCTGCGGATGCCCGATTTTCAACTTCGTTGGATACAGGTTCTATTCCCGGAAGTTCATTTTCAGTTAGCGCATTAAGCAATACAGTGCGTACCGCTTGATAGATAAAATCATGCACTAATCTGGCTTGATGAAAACGCACTTCATGTTTGGCGGGATGGACGTTCACATCCACTTGCTTTGGGTCGATGGTCAAATACAGCACATAAGCGGGTTGTTGATTTTCATCCAGATGGCCTTCATACGCTTGGCGGATCGCATGGTTGATCAGTTTATCGCGCATCATACGACCATTCACGTAGCAATACTGAATATCACTGACTCCGCTCGACGTCGTTGATGGTGCAACCACCCAGCCTTTGATCCCTAAATCACTGTGCTCCCATGAAAGCGCTAACGCGCCCTGCATAAAACCCGTTCCGCAAATTGTCCCTAAACGGCGCTCTTGCTGATTGGCATCCTGCGCTGCACGATACTGCTTAACTAATTTGCCATTGTGCGACAAATTAATCGCCACATCAGGGCGAGAAAGCGCAATTCGGCGCACGATTTCATCAATATGCCCAAACTCGGTTTTTTCTGTACGCATAAATTTGCGACGAGCGGGCGTATTGTAAAAGAGATCCAGCACTTCGACCGTTGTGCCATTGGGGTGTGCTGCAGGTTTTACCGTCACCTGCATGTCACGACCTTCTGCATAGGATTGCCATGCTTCAGTTTGCTCAGCGGGTTTGGAGGTTAATGTCAGGCGGGAAACAGAGCTAATACTGGCTAGGGCTTCACCGCGGAAACCCATGCTCATGATCGCTTCAAGGTCATCTAATGTGGCAATTTTACTGGTGGCATGGCGCGCTAGAGCGAGGATCAACTCATCTTTGTTGATCCCACAGCCATTATCCCGAATTCGGATCAGCTTTTCTCCTCCTCGCTCAATCTCGATATCGATACGAGTTGCCCCTGAGTCAAGGCTATTTTCGACTAACTCTTTAACCACGGAGGCGGGTCTTTCGACCACTTCACCCGCCGCTATTTGGTTCGCTAATTGAGGAGAAAGGATCTGGATTGCCATAACCTAATTCACTTATTTTGGCGCTGCTTGCAGCGGATTCGCTAAAAAGTACTGGCGTAACCCTTGGTGAATACCATCAGCCACTTTTTCTTGATAATCATTGGATTTCAATAGCTGTTCTTCAGATGTATTACTGATAAACCCAGTTTCCACTAAAATGGATGGAATATCGGGAGAACGCAGTACACCAAGGCTCGCGTGTTCTGGGGTTTTCTTATGAATATTACCAATTTTTCTAAGCTGCTGAATGACATGAACCGCAACATCGTAACCCACACGTTGTGAATGCCCAAACTGTAAATCCAATACCGCTTGGCTTAAATATGGGTCTGCACCACTGAGCGCGTCACCCGCACCACCAAGAAGTTCAGATTGTTTTTCACGCTGTTCCAACCAGCTACCTAATTCGCTGTTTGCTCGGCGGTTAGATAGCACCCAAACGGATGCCCCACGAGCGCTACTGTTTGGTGCTGAGTCTGCATGAATAGAAACTAGCATATTGGCACCTTTTTTACGCGCAACGTCTGAACGACCACTGACGGAAATAAAATAGTCTCCATCCCTTGTCATTACAGGCTTAAACATCGGATCGGCATCCAATTTTTGATACAGCTTACGCGCCACACTCAGTGTCACATCTTTTTCTTTATAACCGTTTTTACCAATCGCCCCTGGGTCTTTCCCACCATGACCGGCATCAATCGCAATCACCACCTGCTTAGTGCCTTTTGGTAAGGTTTTGGTTGGCGTTGCTGGGGCTGATGGCGTGGTTGACGTGGTCGATGAAGCCGCTGCTGGTGCATTCATTTTTAATGGTTTTTCTTGTACCGGCTGAACAGGCTGCGAATTACGTGTGGATGGCGTTGTCGTCGGCTGGGCTGGCATCACGGTATTATTATATGAATTTGATGTTTGTCCTTTTCCTGTAGATACAGTAAAGACAACTTGATATTGGCCTGAAACTTGCTGAACACTCGCTTTAGTCTTCGCGGCTTGGGCAAGTTCAAGGACGATACGTTTGTGCTGGCTATCAGGCGCTTGGCTAGCTCGAACTTGCTTCACCAAGTCCCCTTTCGGAAGCTTGAGTGGCAAACCAATAATTTCACCACGTTGCTGAACATCAATCACTAAGCGTTCAGGTGAGTGCAGCGGGAAGTAGGAATAATCAGGCTTTCCATCAACAAATGTTAATGTCACTTGCGCCTGTGAAGGGCTATTACTAACTTGAATATTAGAGAGAGATGCCGCTTTGGCGGTTGATGTCACCAGAGCCAGAGCAAACATCATCAATAATAAGAAAAGAGAAAAAATACCCTTGGTAGTTATTCTGTTCATCGATGCATTCATCATGAGCTATATGTTCCTTAGAATACCGTTAACGCTTCCAATAACGACTCTCCGGTTGTCGAAAAAGCGACAACCCGAGCCTGACGCCCTTCATCTTGATAGGTTAAATGGATCTCCAGATCCGCTTCAGGTAAGAAGCCTTTGCCCTGCTGTGGCCATTCCACTAAACAGATTGAGTTGTCTGAAAAGTAGTCACGGATCCCCATAAACTCAAGTTCTTCAGGATCGGCTAAACGATACAGATCAAAGTGAAAAACGTGTCTATCTGCTAATTCATAAGGCTCAACAAGTGTATAGGTTGGACTTTTTACATGGCCTTGATGGCCCAATGCCTGTAAAAATCCACGACTAAATGTCGTTTTTCCTGCACCTAAATCGCCATACAGGTTAATGACCGCCCCTTGTTTACAGGCCATAGCGATCGTGCGCCCAAGCGCGACTGTTTGCTCTTCATTAGCAAGTTGTACTGTGCGTTCTTTCATAGTTAGTGAAGCCAATTATAATGATAAAATTTATTCAATATTGATATTAACGTCTATTTTAACTCAAGCAGATCTATTTGTGTTATTTAACATTGTTGGAACATCGAGATCGGAAATTTCCGAGCAAGATCGTGCCAACGCGATCTGTGGATTTTGATAAATCCAATGATCGTGTTAGAGTGCCTGCGAATCCACTTTTACCTAGATATTTCCCATGTCCACACGCCTCGACCTCGACCTTCTTGCCCAAAATATTAAACAATGGGGCATCGATGCTGGCTTTCAACAAGTCGGTATTTGCGATACGGATCTTACCCTTGAAGAACCCAAGCTCCAAGCATGGTTAGATAAACAATATCATGGCGAAATGGAGTGGATGAAGCGCCACGGCATGATGCGGGCAAGACCCCATGAATTACACCCCGGCACACTGCGCGTCATTAGTGTTCGAATGAACTATCTTCCTGCTAAGGCAGCTTTTGCCAGCACGCTAAATAATCCAGAACTAGGCTATGTCAGCCGCTACGCCCTTGGCCGCGATTATCATAAGCTATTAAAAAAACGCTTAAAAGTGCTTAGTGATCGGATCCTCGAGTATTGCCGTCAGTTCGAATGCTCCGATGACCTGAATTTTCGCCCTTTTGTTGACTCGGCGCCTATTCTGGAACGCCCTCTTGCTGTCAAAGCGGGTTTAGGCTGGACAGGCAAGCACTCATTGGTGCTCAACCAACATTCAGGATCATGGTTTTTCCTTGGCGAATTGCTGGTCAATCTCCCTCTTCCCATAGATCAACCCGTTGAAGAGCAGTGCGGGCGCTGCGTTGCCTGTATGACAACTTGCCCAACGGGTGCAATTGTAGAGCCTTACACTGTTGATGCAAGACGCTGTATTTCCTATCTAACCATTGAGCTCGATAGCGCTATCCCCGAAGAGTTTCGACCTTTAATGGGTAACCGGATTTATGGCTGTGATGACTGCCAGCTTATCTGCCCGTGGAATCGTTTTTCTCAGTTGACAGATGAAGAGGATTTTAGTCCTAGAGCCGCATTGCATACGCCGGAATTATTAGATCTTTTTTCATGGGATGAAGAAAAATTTCTCCGTATTACGGAAGGGTCGGCAATCCGCCGTATTGGCTATATAAAATGGCTACGTAATATCAGTGTCGCTTTGGGTAATGCACCCTATCAAGATAGTATTGTCCTCGCATTGCAAAATCGCCTTGGAATTAACCCAATGCTAGACGAACACTTTCAATGGTCTATTGAGCAGCAATTAAAACGCCGAGAAGAAAATCAAGTCACAATTCAAACTTCGCAACAAAAACGTCTTGTTAGGGCAATTACTAAAGGTTTACCTCGAGACGCCTAAAAAAAAACCGGCCTTATATCCTAATCTATCAATTGTCAAACTGATGTGAATAAAATAAAAAAGTGCTTAGCCGACAATAGGTAAAGGATTTGCAAGTTGTGCTCAGCACATTTTGAAGAAATAATTTTTCACTTTAATTTCAATTAATTAAAATTAAAATCAATAATATTCATTTTGTGATAATCAAAAATTAACCAATAACTAACCTGTGGATAACTCTGTGCAGCAAAGTATTTCTGTCTAGGATAAATTGAACCTAGACCCACTCAGGTTGTGGATAACTTTCTCATGGAGAGAAGTAATAAAAAAGGCTGAATTTTAGTTAACTAACTAAAGTAAAGTTATCAAAAAGTCAGGTTAAGAAGAAATTTTAACTGAACAGGTAAAAATAGGATTTTTTACCTTTCACTCGAACGTTCGCCATTTTGGCTGAAGTTCTTATAGGATGCCCTATTGCTAAGGGGTGGCTATTCTATGGCTCTCTGCCTATGAATGCAAGTAAAAAACTCACGTGGATCCTAAAAAGATCATAAATAATAAAAGGATCGTGAACAAGGAAGGTAAAAGTTGCTTTTGTCTAAATAATACGCACGAAAAGACAAATAAGTATTAATGCTTAAGTCAAAAGCTAATATTTTATGGCGTGTTTATCGGGAGATATAAAGAGAGACTAACAGATAAAAATTTGGAGCGGGAAACGAGACTCGAACTCGCGACCCCGACCTTGGCAAGGTCGTGCTCTACCAACTGAGCTATTCCCGCATTTGGTGGGTACTACTTACGACTAAATTCAGGCTAGTTCTGCTAAAACACTAAGAAAGTTTGGAGCGGGAAACGAGACTCGAACTCGCGACCCCGACCTTGGCAAGGTCGTGCTCTACCAACTGAGCTATTCCCGCATTCCGAAAATAGTGCTCTAGCTAAAACATCAAGAAAATTTGGAGCGGGAAACGAGACTCGAACTCGCGACCCCGACCTTGGCAAGGTCGTGCTCTACCAACTGAGCTATTCCCGCATAACCAATCTTGGTGCCTTAATCGTGCCAATAAAATCATAAAAACTTCATCGGTACGGGGAGCGCATTATACGAGAAATTAAGATACTAGCAAGCGTTTGAACTCAAATTTTTTATTTTTTTGTTCGTTTGATGATAAAACAATCATAGTGATGATTTTGTCGTCGCCGTTTGTTAAATAAGCATTTCAAGGTGTTAAGTTTGTTAACCTTTTACTTTCTTATAATGACGTCACCCGATTCTTCCATTCTCAAACCATCAACGTTTTCAAATTCACGAGTATTATTTTCCATGATGGTATCTCCCAAGCAATACTATCCAAACAATGCCATATAGCTTGAGCATATGGCATTCTTAAGATTGCGGTAATATTGAGCCTTTAAAGCCCGTCATTTAATAAACGTTTCTCGGTAATAGACCAGCTCGGCAATCGACTCGCGGATATCATCCAGCGCTTGGTGGGTATTTTTCTTTGAGAATCCGGCGAGGATCTCAGGTTTCCAGCGGCGGGCTAACTCTTTTAATGTACTTACATCGAGATAGCGGTAGTGAAAATAACTTTCTAACTCTGGCATATAATTAAATAAGAAGCGGCGGTCTTGGCCTACGCTGTTCCCACAAATAGGCGATGCGCCTTTTGGTACCCATTTTTCTAGGAATTCAATGGTTGCCAGCTCTGCTTCACGCTCACCAATGGAGCTTTTACGAATACGCTCCACTAAGCCACTATTAGTATGCGTGTTTACATTCCACTCATCCATTAATGCCAACTGCTCTTCGGTTTGATGTACCGCGATAACAGGGCCTTCGGCCAAGATATTCAGGTTACTGTCAGTCACAATGGTCGCGATTTCAATAATACGATCACGAATAGGATCGAGCCCGGTCATTTCTAAATCGATCCAAATTAAATTATTCTCATTCTTTTGCATGATATGCCCTAACTGAATACGGTGGAGTTAAGGTATGATAACACCCTTCGTGCTATCCGTTATAGGTATGTAGTTTTTCAATAATATCCCTATCGGTTATAATATAGACACTAAATTATTTAAGTGAGAGAGGTCAGGTGGCTAAGCAGAAACTTTCGAAAGGCCAACAGCGCCGCGTGCAAGAAAATCATCAAAAAAGACTCAAAAAACAGAAAGCCATTGAGATTGATGATAGCCAATTAGGTGAGGCTCAAGAGGGCTTAGTGATTAGCCGCTTTGGCCAACATGCGGATATTGAAGCCTTAGACGGCACTATACAGCGTTGTAACCTGCGTCGAACCATCTCATCTTTAGTGACCGGGGACAAAGTTGTCTGGCGCCCTGCACTAAACACACAGAGTGATATCAAAGTGAACGGCATTGTCGAAGCCGTTCATGAGCGCCACTCCGTCTTAACTCGTCCTGATTATTATGATGGGTTAAAACCTATCGCTGCAAATATCGACCAAATCGTTGTGGTTTCTGCGATTTTACCTGAATTATCGCTCAATATTATCGACCGCTACTTAGTCGCCTGTGAAACGACAGGGATCCAGCCGATTATTGTCTTAAACAAAGTTGACTTACTCGATGAAGAAAATCGCGAGTGGGTCAGTGATTTAATGACAATTTATAGCGATATTGGCTACCAAGTGCTCGAAGTTTCCAGTCATACCGGTGAAGGAATGGAAGCACTCACTAACACGCTATCTGGCAAAGTGTCAGTCTTTGTTGGCCAATCTGGTGTCGGTAAATCCAGTTTGTTGAATACGCTGTTACCTCAAAATGAGGCCGCGATCTTAGTCAATGATGTTTCTGATACCTCGGGCTTAGGGCAACACACTACGACCGCATCCAGACTGTACCACTTCCCACAGGGTGGTGATGTCATCGATTCACCGGGCGTACGTGAATTTGGTCTTTGGCATCTGACAAAGGAACAAGTGACCAAAGGATTTGTCGAATTTAAAGATTACCTTGGTGGCTGTAAATTCCGCGATTGTAAACACTTAGATGACCCCGGCTGTTTACTGCGAGACGCAATGGAAGACGGCAAAATTGCCGAATCACGCTTTGAAAACTATCACCGTATTTTAGAAAGTATGGAACAAGTTAAACTGCGTGGTAACTTTACTGCTAAAGATAAATAATCCCCGAAATCAGTCTAAAATAAGTTAGTGAGCGCTCACGTTTATCGTTCATTTTATCCGCTTTCTGAAATAATTCGAAAGCGGATGAGTTTCAGTTACAATAGCGCCCTTTCACTAACTTACCTTTAAAATTCAGAGGTTAACGTGCTAGATAAAATCAAAATTCGCCTGCAATTTATGCTTCCTAAACAAGGACTTACTCAACTCGCAGGATGGTTTGCTAGTCGCAATGTAGGTTTTGTAACTCAATGGGCAATAAAGCTGTTCGCAAAAGCCTACAAAGTGAATATGAATGAAGCTCAAAAAAGTGAGCTCACCGCGTATTCAACTTTTAACGACTTTTTCATCCGTACATTAAAAGATGGCGCACGCCCAATTGTTGAATCCGAACATCAACTTGCACAGCCTGCAGACGGTGCCGTTAGCCAATTAGGCCCTATCGATAATGACCTGATTTTTCAGGCAAAAGGCCATAATTATACAGTTGAAGCCCTACTTGCTGGGCAATATCAGTTAGCAGATAAATTTCGTGGTGGTGATTTTATCACAACCTATTTATCCCCAAGTGACTACCACCGTGTACATATGCCATGTGACGGCTTATTAACAGAGATGATTTACGTCCCTGGCGATCTGTTCTCCGTTAACCCATTAACCGCAGCAAATGTTCCGAATTTATTTGCACGTAACGAACGTTTAATCTGCGTGTTTGATACCCCATTTGGCACAATGGTACAGATTTTGGTTGGTGCAACCATTGTCGGCAGCATTGATACCGTTTGGAGCGGTTGTGTTAACCCTCAGCGTGAAGGCGTAATTAAACGTTGGACATATCCAGCACAAGGTGAAGAAGGCGCTATCTTCCTACAAAAAGGGGAAGAAATGGGTCTATTCAAACTCGGTTCCACTGTCATTAACCTGTTTGAACCTAACAAAATTCGCTTTAATGCCTCATTGATCCCCGGCTATGCAACCCGCATGGGTGAGCTATTAGCAGAATCAATCGATGAGCAGCAACGCACTGAAACTGTTAGCTAATCATTTAAACTATAATTAAATTATTCTATGTCTGAAGGAGCTCCTCACTGTGCGTTTGATTATCAGTTTTTTACTTAGCCTGTTAATCGTTTTTTCATCCCACGCGGCGCCAGCCTCCGCACAAGATGAAGCACAGATTACACAGGAGCTCAAACAGCTTGATCCAAGCAAAAACCCCAAGGACGCAGAGACCGCTCAAGCGTTGCAAGGGGCATTAAGCTGGATTAACGAAGCCCGTGATTCAGACAATAAGGCAAAGTCTTACCAAGATGCTATCGATAATTTCCCTCGAATTATCAAAACAATCCGTCAAGCCTTACTCAATGAAACCGATACACCGCCCGCGATCCCTACCAGCATTAGCTTAAGTGAACTAGAGCAGCGTATTACCCAGGTCAGCAGCCAGCTACTTGACCAAGGGCGCTTGATGCAGCAAGAGCAAGACAAAGGGCGCGAAATCAGCGAATCCCTGAATCTCTTGCCACAGCAGTTATCTGAGGCACGACGTCAATTAACGGATGCCTCAACGCGATTCCAATCACTCAATACGCCAACGACTCCGTTAGCTGAAGCCCAATACACCTTAGCTCAAGCCGAAGTAAGTGCTCGCAAGTCCATTGTGAACGAGCTAGAAATGGCGCAATTATCGGCCAATAACCGTCAAGAAATTTCCCGAATGGCGCTGGAGCTTGAGAAAAAGCGTTATCAGCGCCTAGAATTAGAGCTTCAACAGCTCCGTGATTTCCAAAATACTCAGCGCCAACAAAAAGCAATATTGGCGTTAGAGCATACCGAAATGTTGGCAGAACAGGGTGAATTGACCCCTTTCTTAAAAGAGCAGCTTGATATCAACCGTAAAATGTCCCAAGAGTTGACCGAGCAAGCTCAGCGCATGAGCGAGATCACCACCAACCAAACGGAAATTTCCACCAGCATTCGAAATGCACGACAAGCACTCTCGACTATTCGTGAACAAGCCCAGTGGATCAGCAGTTCAAGTACTTTAGGAGAAGCGCTTCGTACCCAGCTTTCTCGCCTTCCAGATATCCCTAAAAGCCAGCAACTTGACCGCGAAATGGCGGATTTACGTGTTCAGCGCTTAAATTATGAAGATATGCTTGAGCGCTTATCCAAGCTTGACGTATCAGTACAAGAAAGCGCCAATGATTTAAACCCTTCTCAGTCACAGGTTTATCAGTCACTGATGAAGACCCGCAAAGAGCTATTAACTTCGCTCATTTCGGGATTTGATGGCGAAATGTTAGAACTGACTAAGCTCAATGTTGCAACGGGGCAATTAACGGATGCGCTGAAAGAGGTAAAAGACGCCTCAAACCGTTATCTGTTCTGGGTCGCTGATGTCCCGCCGATTAGCATTAATTATCCGGTGCTTGTGGTTACTGACATGACCCAATTGCTTTCACTGGATACTCTCTCCCAGCTCGCGGGTGCCCTGCAAGTGATGGTCACTAGCCAGGACTCATTCTTATACCTGCTGGGTTCCATTATCTTAGTGATTTTCAGTGTCAGCACACGCCGCCATTATCAAGCGTTCTTAGACCGTTCAAGCCTGCGCATTGGTAAAGTTACACAAGACCGTTTCTATTTAACTATCCGCACTATTTTCTGGTCGATTATCGTGGCGCTTCCTCTGCCGATGATGTGGTCTGCCATTGGCTATGGCTTACAAAGTGCATGGCAATATCCGATGGCAGCAGCCATCGGCTACGGCGTTAGCGCAACGACCCCGCTGCTCTGGCTGTTTATGATCAGTGAAACATTCTCACGACCTACCGGGTTGTTCATTTCCCACTTTGGTTGGGATAAAGACGCGGTAAAACGCGCAATGCGCCATTACCGATTAGCCATTTTTGTGATTGTGCCGTTAGTGATGGCGATCATCACTTTTGAACATTACAGCGAGAGAGAGTTCTCTGCGACCTTAGGCCGCCTCTGCTTCTTAGTGCTGTGCGTCGCATTAAGCTTAATTACCAATAACTTACGCCGTTCTAAAATCCCATTATATTTGGACAGACACGGCTCCGGTGAAAACTTAGTGAACACCGCATTATGGTGGCTCATTTTCATTGCGCCGGTGATTGCCGCATTTTTCTCGGTATTGGGTTATTTCTCCACTTCTCAGGCACTGTTGGCGCGACTCGAGACCTCAGTGGCGATTTGGTTTGTGATTTTAATTGTTTATCACACTATCCAGCGCTGGATGTCAATGCAGCGTCGAAAACTTGCCTTCGAGCGAGCAAAACAGCGCCGTGCGGAAATCTTAGCCCAGCGAGCTAAAGGGGAAGAAGATTCTCAACTCCCCAATGCCAGCGGTGAAGGGAACATTGATATTGAAGAGCAGGTTCTTGACCTCGATACTATCAGTACCCAATCGGTTGGATTGGTGCGCTCCATTCTGACTATGATAGCGCTGGTCTCGTTAATTTGGCTGTGGTCTGAATTGCATACCGCATTTTCATTCCTTGAAAATATTCGCCTGTGGGATGTGACCTCATCCATCAATGGTGTGGAAACTGTGCAAGCCATCACTATGGGCTCGATTTTTATCGCCATACTGGTGATTATCGTGACCGCGCAGCTCGTTAGAAACTTACCTGCACTATTAGAACTCGCCGTCCTTCAGCATCTCGACTTAACACCGGGCACCGGCTATGCCATCAGCACCTTGACCAAGTACAGCATCACCATCATCGGAACCATTGTCGGGTTCTCCATGCTGGGGATCGACTGGTCAAAACTTCAGTGGCTTATCGCGGCAATGGGGGTCGGGCTAGGGTTTGGTTTACAAGAAATTTTCGCCAATATTATCTCTGGTTTGATGATCCTATTTGAAAAACCGATCCGTATCGGCGATACCGTCACTATCCGTAACTTAACAGGTAGCATCACTAAGATTAATACCCGCGCCACCACATTAACGGACTGGGACAGAAAAGAGATTATTGTGCCGAACAAGGCATTTATTACTGAACAGTTTATTAACTGGTCTCTGACCGATACCGTTACCCGTATCGTGATGACTATCCCTGCCCCAGCGGATGCCGATAGCGAAAAAGTGACAGAGATTATCCTGCGTGCGGCAAAACGCTCGTCCATGATTTTGGATAACCCTAATCCTGAAGTTTATCTCGTGGACTTACAGCAAGGGATCCAAATTTTCGAGCTGCGGGTGTATGCAGGTGAAATGGGGCACCGTTTGCCGGCTCGCCACGAAATTCACCAACATATTTTACAAGCCTTTGCAGAACAAGGAATTACATTGCCATTCCCACCGTTCCAAGCCCGTGTGGATGTACGCAGTAATTCGATACAAAGCGCCACAAATAACCTCTCTGGTCGTAATCCACCACGCGGTACTGGTGAGCTATAAGTTTATCGAGGGAGCGTTTGCTCCCTCGTTTTTCATCATAGAAAAGGCAGAATAATGACCCAAGCAGTAGAAATCCAAGACGAATCTATCAAATTGAAAATTGCACAGTATGAGCGTGTCGGCTCCATTCTGTTTTTTCTGATCCCGTTGGTGATTTTGCTGATTGTCGGAAAGGATTTTGCCTTTAATACGCTCTATCTGTGGCAAGGATTCAGCCTGCTGTATTTAGTGGTTTACCGTTTGAAGGTTCGTCAATTGTCGACAAAAACGCTGCAACTGAGTGTACGCCGAGGATGGGGATATAATCGGTTTTACCGATTTTGCTGGGGATATTTGATTCTGTCTGTGATTGGATTAACGGGATACCTGTTGATATCCCGTTAAATTAATATTGAGCGAATTAGCTTTCTTCGCTATTACCGTAGGTTTTAATGTAGTTATCAGCCAGTTTTTGCGCTTGTTTCAGCTCTTCTGCGTTCAACTGCTCTGCGATTTTTTTCTGTAAACGTTGGCTCTCTTTATTGCCACTATAAACCGCGGTAGACAGCCATGCATACGCTTGCTGTAAGTTCTTTTTCACCCCTTTCCCTTCAGAGTACATCACCCCTAAACGGTCTTGAGAATTTGCATCACGCTGTTTTGCCGCTTTTCTGAACCAAAACACCGCTTTTTCATTATCTAATGCGACACCACTACCAATCGAGTACATTTGCCCGATTTTGAATTGCGCGATCACATTGCCGCCTTGCGCTGCCTTTCGAAACCAGTATGCGGCTTTTTCTAGATCTTGCTTCACCCCTAAGCCTTGTGAATACATGGTGGCCATGTTGGTTTCCGCACGAGTATCGCCATTTTTAGCCGCTTCTTCGTACCATAACATCGCTTTATCGTAGTCACGACGCACACCAAAGCCATTAACGTACATAGTACCTAATCGGAATTGAGCATCTGAATTGCCTTGATCCCCCGCTTTGATAAACCATTCTGCGGCCACTTTAGAATCTTGAGAAACGCCCTGACCTTTAAAATAACGCTCTCCTAAAAGGAACTGAGAAGCGGGATCACCTTTTTCAGCTAACTGCGTAATTTGCTCTATCGTCGTCTGTTCACTGGCGGTCGTTGGTTTCGCCGGTGTAGCCAGTAATAATGAACTATAACAAACAGATCCTAACAACAGCGCTAACGCAATTTTTTTCATCCTAAGTAACCCTCAGCAGTGCAGTATGGCAACTGGCGACACAGTAATACCCGTTATTATCGGCTGATTTGGCAGATTATACAGCCTAAACTCGCTTTTCATCTGAACTAGTTTAAATTTACTCGTCAGAAGACAAAATAGGATAAACACCTTAATTTTGATGAATAGCACTTTTCGTTATCATTCATGACAAAAGGCAAATAAAAAGCCAGATAGTTTTTTATTCTATCTGGCTTTCTGTTTATACACATAGAAAAAATGGTTATTTGTTGTCTAAATATTTACTTCTCAAATAACGAGCAACCGCATCATCTTGGTTAGACCCGATAACTTCCATCTGAGGTAAAGCATCTTTCAGCAACTGATGAGCATTTTGCATAATGCAGCCCTTGCCCGCTAACTTCAGCATCTCTTTGTCATTCATGCCATCACCAAACGCGATGCAATCATGGGTTCCATAACCATGCAATGCTGTGACTTGTTTCAATGCTTCCCCTTTAGAAACGGAGCCCGCCATCACTTCAAGGCAGCTATGCAAGGAGAAAGTAACATGAACCTTGTCCTGCCAACGACGTTGAATACGCTGTTGCAGATCTACCAGTAAATCATGATCTTCACTGGTGTAATACACTTTACAGACTTCCGATGTTGGGAAATTACGGGGATCAAACAGTTGGTAATTAAATACAGATTCTTTGAAAAACTCTTTCTGCTCTGGGCTTTCCCGGTTAATAAACCAATCATCGCCATGGTAGTAATTGGTGAGAATTTCTGGGTGATCAAACTCCATTAAGCACAGTTCTTTCGCTATCTGCGAGTCAACGTTGTTCGCAAAAATAAGGTCGCCATTGGTGTTATGAATACGCGCTCCATTCGAGGTGATCATATAAGCATCAATCCCCAGACCGTCGCGGATCTGTGCAACATCAATATGATGGCGTCCCGTCGCGAATACAAATCGTACTTCTTCGGTCGCGACAAGCTGCTTAAGAGTGTCTTTGGTATACAGGGTTAAATCATGATTGGGAGATAAAAGTGTTCCGTCCAAATCGGAAGCAACAACCGGATATTTCATACAAGATCCCTAATTATGGCTAATGCTGCTCAAAAAAATCACAAATTGCATTGAGGGCCATGGCTCTCAATGCATCTATTTCAAACAGGATTTCGTGGTGAGCCCCTTCGATAATGAGGGGTAATTTTTCTTCTCGTCCTGCTTGCGCTTTTTGCCGACTTTGACAAAAAGCTTGTAGCTCTCGATTACTGACTACCTTCTCTTCGCTCGCTTCAAGGAGCATCAGAGGGGTTTCAATCTCTCCCGCTTTCGCAACCAGCTCTTTACCAATCGCAAAACTTTCTCGTAACCAGTGGTAAGTTGGACCACCGAGACGTAATTCAGGATAATCCGCATAGTAGCGTAAATAGCGTCGATAACGCTCCTGACTATGGGTTAACACATTGATTAAATAAGGTAATGGCTGCCATTTTCCCGTAGAAACTGCATAATCATTTCGCACACTGCGGCGCGGTTCTGCACGCTCAACAATAAAGCTCGCGAGCCAATGAGGCATCGGTAAATTAACGCCAATCATGGGAGCGCACAATGCGGCAGCGTCAAATGTCACGCTATCTCGGAGTAAGTACCCAGCAAGGATAGCGCCTCCCATCGAATGAGCCAGCGCATAGCATTTAGGATAGTGGCGATCTCTCACTTCTAAATCAATGAATTTTTCAAAATCATCGATGTAATCTGTGAATTTTTCAACGTGCCCTTTTTGGGGATCCGCCAACATACGGCCAGATCGCCCTTGTCCACGATGATCAATAATAAAAACATCGAACCCTAAATGATAAAAATCGTAGGCGACTTCAGGGTATTTAACGTAACTTTCACTGCGACCCGGTGAGATAACCACGGCTTTATGGTGCTTTGCATGAATAAAACGCACATAGCGAATAGGAATGTCATCAACGCCAAGAAACTCAGCTTCTTCACGTAATTGCCAAAAATCTAAAAGCGGACCGTTGGTAAAGGCCGAAAACTCAGTTTCTCGATTTAACCAACTGGCTTTTAGACTATCTGGCGACATGGGGTTTCCTCATTCATAACCTTCTAGATGGTCTTGGATGAGTGTCATAAACGCCTCACCAAAACGCTCTAATTTTTTCTCACCAACCCCATTAATCAGCAATAATTCAACGGGTTTGGTTGGGCAATGCTCTGCCATTTCTATCAACGTTGCATCGTTGAAAACCACAAAAGGCGGGATATTTTCTTCATCCGCAATGGATTTACGTAATTTACGCAATTTGGCAAACAGCTTCTTATCATAATTGCCATGATAAATTTTGTTTTGTTGATTCCGGCTTTTGGTGACTAAAACGCGTGGAACCGCTAACTGTAATGGCATTTCACCACGCAGAATGGGCCTAGCCGCTTCCGTTAACTGTAATGCGGAGAAATGCGCGATATTTTGAGTGATCATGCCTAAATGAATTAATTGACGTAAAACGCTTACCCAATGTTCATTAGTCTGCTCTTTACCAATACCATACACCGGTAGTTTATCGTGCCCTAAGTCGCGAATTCGCTGATTGTTAGCGCCTCGTAGCACCTCAACAATATAGCCAATACCAAACCGCTGCCCAACGCGATAAATACAAGAAAGTGCTTTTTGCGCATCCATCAGCCCATCATAACGTTTTGGAGGATCAAGGCAGATATCACAGTTACCACAAGGCTTTTGGCGATTTTCGCCGAAATAGTTTAGTAAAACCAGGCGACGACAGGTTTGCGCTTCGGCAAAGGCAGCAATGGCATTTAATTTATGACGTTCAATATCCTGCTGCATTCCCGCTGGTTTTTCTTCTAAACATCGACGGAGCCACGCCATATCAGCAGGATCGTAAAATAGAATGGCTTCGGCTTCGACGCCATCACGCCCTGCTCGTCCCGTTTCTTGGTAATACGCTTCAATGTTACGAGGAATATCAAAGTGCGCCACAAAACGGACGTTGGACTTGTTAATTCCCATTCCAAATGCCACGGTCGCAACCACAATTTGCAGGTTATCTTTCAAGAACGCATCTTGTACCCAGTCACGCTGGGCACTCTCCAAACCAGCATGGTAAGCAGCGACACTCAAGCCACGTTTTTGTAATCTTTCCGCGGTTTCTTCAACTTTACTACGGCTATTACAATAAACAATCCCTGACTTACCTTTCTGAGCCTTAATAAAAAACCATAATTGATCTAACGGTTTATATTTCTCGACTAAAGTATAGCGGATGTTCGGGCGGTCAAAGCTGCTCACATGAACTAATGGGTCATTAAGCTCGAGTAAGCGAATAATATCAGCGCGCGTGGTTTCATCTGCTGTCGCAGTCAGCGCCATCACGGGCACATTCGGTAAGGAATGGCGTAATTGACCTAATGAACGATATTCAGGACGGAAATCATGGCCCCATTGGGAAATACAGTGCGCTTCATCTACTGCTAATAAGGCGATATCCCAGCTACCAATTTGCTGAATGAAATAGTCAGTCAGTAAACGCTCTGGTGCCACATACAGAAGTTTGATTTTCCCTTGAGCGCATAATTCCATAATTTGGCGCTGCTCTAGAGGGGTTTGTGAAGAATTCAAACACGCCGCTTCAACACCGTGTAACTTGAGTTGATCAACTTGATCCTTCATTAAGGAGATTAAAGGTGATACCACCAGCGTAATGCCTTGTTTAACCAGCGCAGGCACTTGGTAGCAGAGCGATTTTCCGCCCCCTGTTGGCATCAATACTAAGCAGTCACGACCATCGAGAATACCGCCAATGACAGCATCTTGCCCCGGACGAAAGGATTGGTAACCGAACGTGCTATTGAGCACATTTTCAGCCAGTGAAAGTTGATTGATAACGCAAGCGGTAGACACGAATTCCCTCTAGAGGTTGAAACAAATAGCTGCCCGAAAAGAGCAGCTATTAGCAAGATATTACCCTGAAATGACTGGGATGTCTGCCCAGATCACATGATATCGTTAAGCATCACACCGATACCAAAACGTGTTTGGCGATAGTCATAGTCTATCATCGACTCACCATAACCGCTAAACAGTTGGGTATACAAGCGCACGTGCTTTGTCATTGGGTAGCTCCAACCCAACTCGGCATTACCATACCCTGAATTCCAGTTATAGTGTCCGGCAGCTGAAATAACGCTATCCCCAAGTGCATACCCCACTTTTACGCGGTAATAACCGAGATATTTATTAATATCTCGGTTGTCATCACTGCTTTCGCTTTCAGGAATGCGGTACCACGGTTTTAACTCAACTTGCCAATCCCCTCTTTGTGCCATCGCTCGGGCATAAACTCGGTTCCAGCTACGTGATGTAGGATCTGAACGACCGTTCGACTCGTGGTTAAAACCTGTTTCAAACTCACGTAACGTCCAGCCTGCAAATTGGTTATCTAGCGCCCAACCCACAAAAATTTGGGGTTGATAGTTGGTTTCACGAAATGGCGAAGATTCTTTCTTATTGCTTAATTGCCACCAAGAACGCTGAGTATAAGATGCCGCAAGAACCGAGTTTTCCCCCGCAATTCCACGCCAAATAGGAAACGCCAAGCTCAATTGGAATTTCACTTCATCTTTCAGTGCATCATTACCCCAATCATAACTCGCGATGGCTTTCTTATTTATCGAAGACGTATAGGTATAAATGATGTAATTGGGTTCATAAGGATACAGAACGAATGGGTTATCATAATTTTGCAGTAACCCCGAAATAATACTTCCACGAACGGGTGTATGATTTTCAGTATCCTGCTGTGCCGGTTCGTTGGTATTGTCAGATGCAAAAAGTGAAACAGACCAGAAACAGAGCACAGAACTCAACAACATTTGTAAAGCGCGCATTTGCCATTCCTATTTCAACTGCGGTGAAAAAATTTGTCTCATTTTACACCGAAAAACGATCAACCGCTGAAAGATTATTCATTTGTTTTCTAGATATTAGCACATACATAATGTTAACTTATCATTAACATCACAAACAAGGATCCTAAAATGAATGACCGCATCTATACCTTCGAAGAAGCCAGCAAATTTATGAGTGATGCATTTATCTATAGAATGCCTTTTAATCAATTACTTGGAATTGAGCTTTTACAAATGACGGATGACTTAGTCCAGCTATCTGTGAAAAATCGCCCTGAGCTGATCGGTAATTTCACCCAAAATATTCTGCATGGTGGCGTGATTGCATCCTTATTAGATGTGGCGGGCGGCATGGTGTGTATTAACCGGATCCTGCAACGCATTGAGCCTCTCGTGCATCAAGACATTGCCGAAAAGATGTCCAAAATGGGCACCATTGACTTGCGCGTTGACTATTTGCGCCCTGGCCGCGGAGAGTTTTTTATCGCGAGCGCCAGCTTACTACGCGATGGTAATAAAATCGCCGTGACCCGCTGTGAATTACATAATGAGAAAAATCAGCATATTGCCACTGCGACAGCGACCTATTTGATTGGATAATGTGAACAAATTGCATGAAACAATTTGGTAAATAATTAATAACCTCATTAACTAATAGCTTGTAAAAAAACCTGAGCAATGTCACATTAACGACATCACAAATCGAGCCTCTTACATTCTTGGTTTCGATCTCTCAGTTTGACTTTATATCACTTTCAGAGCTATTCATGAGCCAACAAAATACTACCAAAGGCGTACTATGTGCCTTAGGCGCTTATTTTATTTGGGGTGTCGCTCCCATTTATTTTAAATCCATCAAAGAAGTACCAGCTGAAGAAATTTTGACTCACCGTATTATTTGGTCATTCTTCTTTATGCTGTTATTACTGACAGTTACGCGCCATTGGAATTATTTCCGCCAAATATTAAAGCAGCCTAAAAAGATCTTAATTTTAGGTGTGACCGCCGTGACAATTGCGTCTAACTGGCTGATTTATATCTGGGCGGTGAATAATGGGCATATGCTGCAAGCCAGCTTAGGGTATTTTATCAACCCTTTGGTTAACGTCTTGTTTGGCATGATATTTTTACATGAGCGCTTCCGCCGAATGCAATGGGTTGCGGTCGGATTAGCACTCACCGGCGTATTAATTCAACTCTGGCAATTTGGCTCCGTGCCAATCATTGGATTAAGCCTTGCCGTGACGTTTGCCACCTACGGTTTATTACGTAAAAAATTGGGTGTCGATGCACAAATTGGTATGACATTTGAAACCTTATGGTTACTCCCTGTCGGTATTATCTTCCTGCTATTCTTTGCAGATAGCCCGACAAGCAACATGACCATGAACAGCTGGCATTTAAACATTCTCCTGATTGCAGCGGGGATTATTACTACGGTGCCATTGTTACTGTTTACTGAAGCAGCTAACCATTTAAGACTATCAACATTAGGGTTCTTCCAGTATTTAGGCCCAAGCATCATGTTCTTACTTGCCGTCTTTGTTTATGGTGAAGTGATGACCCAAGAATTGTTAATTACATTTGGTTTTATCTGGATTGCATTAATTTTATTTACTTTAGATGCTTTATATACACAGCAGAAACTCAGAAGAAAATAGAATTTAATTTTCTCTATTATGGGCATTCGTGCCCATAATATCTGACTTAAATTAATATTAACCTGTATATTATATTACCCATTTAATGCACGTTTCATTTAATGGAACTAAAAAGGTTAAATTATTTAATATAACCAGCGTATTTTTATTAAAAATAATTTACCTTTTGGGTATTTTTCTCTTGTTTTAGTTAATTTCAAAATCAAACATTTTATTGTTAAATTTCAATGCATTATAAAATATTTTATTCCTTGATTTTATCGGAAATTTGATTCATATTTAACTTACGTTAAATTCCACCTTATTAATACACCTTTCAAATATCAACCCATTGAAATAAAACAGTATATTTATTTGTTGAAATAAATGATTGCTTAATAGGAACTTGATAATTATATTGTACGCCGCTTGTATTCACCCCAGCGGATGGTAATGGTCCGATTCATTACTGACGTTTCATTAAAGTGCGCACGATGACAGTGATTTATATTCTGTCCTGGTGCGAGGTTTTCTGAAATTGAATACAAGGCGTCTATCCACATACCTAATTAAATGATTTGTGTATGTAAAAAACAAAACATGTAGTGCTATAGCTCAAGTTATATGGCTGCATTTTAGGTTCACTCGGCCTGTGTATTCAGACAGAGTTAACGTTGTTAAGGGCTTTTGGGAAGGGCTTCAAAATGCAACAGAATACCGTTCAAATGAAACGTGTACTGACCACCCCTGCGTTAGTATTTTTCGGGCTGGCCTATATGGTGCCGCTCGGAATTTTTACCACCTATGGACAAGTGACTGTATTAAGTGAAGGGCATCTACCTATCGCTTATTTAATTACGCTCGCTGCTGTCTTCTTTACCGCCATGAGCTATTGCCGTATGACCAGTGCACTCCCGCTTTCTGGGTCTGCTTATTCGTATGTGCAAAAAACCTTTGGCGGCACTCTTGGATTTCTTGTTGGTTGGGCACAACTGCTGGATTATCTATTTCTGCCGATTATTAACTACATTGCGATTGGGATCTTTGTCCACGAAGCTTTCCCGAACATCCCAATGCCAGTGATAATCTGCTCAACCATCGCTGTTGTCAGCATCATGAACATTTTGGGTATCAAATTGGTATCTTGGATGAATATGCTGATTATTCTGATGCAATTTGTCTTCATCGCCATCTTCTTGTACATCTGCTTGCAAAACGCGATGGTACTGGATGTTGAAGCCCTTATGGCACCGCTCACCGTGATGTCATCACAAGTGTCGGGGCTGTTTGCGGGTGCAGCGGTACTGTGTTTAGCCTTCTTGGGCTTTGATGCCATTTCAACCATGGCCGAAGAGACAAAAGACGCACGCCGTGCTTTACCGAAAGCGATTTTATATACCGTATTTATCGCGGGAGCCTTGTTTATTGCCATCTCTTACGGTGCACATTTAATGTATCCGGTATGGCAAGATTTTCTCCCTAATACGGATGTCGCCAGTATCGCGGTAATGCAGCAAGTGGGTGATAAAATGAAGTGGATCGGCGCCTCCTTGATGGCATCGAGCTTTATTACCGCTTATGTTATCGGTGTCTTTGCCTCTGCAATGACCTCGCAAGCCAGTATCGTGCGTATTTTCTATGCAATGGGTCGTGAAGGTGTGCTACCTCGCTCTATCTTTGCATATTTGCACCCGCGCCTGAATACACCGGTCTATTCCATTATCTTTGTGGCTGTGGCTTCGTTGATGTCGCTGGTGTTATCACTCAGCATGGTTGCGTCGATGATTAGCTTTGGTGCGCTGATAGCCTTTACCTTTGTGAACTTGTCAGTCATCAAACATTTCTACATTGACCGCAAAGCCTCCTTGGATAATACCAAGTTGCTCACTTGCCTGATCATGCCATCCATAGGGGTTGTTTTAACCTTATGGTTATGGACAAGCTTAGATGCAGAAGCCTTCACAGTCGGCTTATGCTGGCTAGCGGCAGGGGCAGGCTACCTCACGCTTCTGACTCATGGTTTTACTCGTCGTCCACCTGCTATCTCTGATGCCGAGACTGAGATGATTATCAATTAATCCTCCAGTACCTTTCGTTGATTATGGGGAAGCTTATCTTCCCCATTATTTTTTTGGTTCTGGCTCCGTAGGAGCCCCTGATACAGACGGTTTACGATGAATAATAAAATTGCTGATGTTATTTATTTCAACGGTTATATCTATACCGCAGACAGTCAAGATAGTGTTGTCGATGCTATCGCCTTGAAAGAAGGTTATATTCTTGCAACAGGGACTTCCGATGAATTACATCAATATGTTGGTCCAGAAACCGAGAGCATCGACCTTGAAGGCAAGATGATGATGCCAGGGATCATTGATGGACATATGCACCCATTTTGGGGCGGCATTCAGCTGTTCGGCTGCCATCTTAATTACGAATCCCTGACTATCGACCAAATTTTACAGCGCGTGCAAGATCACCTCGATAAAGATCCTCGCACGGGTGAAAATGACTGGCTAAAAGTCACTGCATGGTTACGCCAAGGCATGTTACCAGCAGGTATTGATATGTACCGTGAAGATATGGACAAGCTCAATACTAAGCGCCCAGTCGTCCTGTTTTCTAATGACTGCCATACCCTCTTAGCCAATAGCCGCGCCCTTGAATTATTCGGGATCACCAAAGAAACCCCTGAACCACCAGATGGCAAAATCGGTAAATACGAAAATGGCGAACTTAATGGCATTTTAGAAGATGCACCCGCCATGCGTGCTGCGGATAGCATTCCGTCTATCCGTGATGAGCAAGCAGTTGAAGTCGCTGAATTGGTTCAAAAAGTATTGAATCAGCAAGGCGTTACTATGGTGATGGATGCCCGCGTTTCTGAGCAACAATTAGAGGCTTTTCATCAGCTCCAGCAACGTGGCGAACTCACTTTGCGCTTCCAAGCTGCGCGCGAAATCACGCCTGATGATACCCCGAATGTGGCTGCCGTTGCGGCTGCTGTTGATAAAGCCGTGGCGTTCGCCAAAAAATGGCACCAAGCGGAGTGGACTCCAGCGCCGGGTATCGGTCTGCGTAACATCAAAATGTTTGTGGATGGCGTGCTGCAATACCCAACCATGACTGCATCATTATTACAGCCATACCGCGTGAACAAAGGTACTGATTCAGCACCAAATTGGGTCGAAACCGATAATTACGGCGACCTCTATTTCACAGCTGAAATTCTGGATGAGCTGCTCGAAAAAATCGCCGCTGCGGGTTACGACCCTCACTTACATACCGTCGGTGAAGGTGCCGTTTCTATCGTGCTGGATGCCATTGAAAAAATGCGAGCAGCTCACCCAGAGAAAGATATCCGCCCAGGCCTTGCTCATAATGAACTGGTTGATGCCAAAGATTATGCCCGTTTTGCGCGCCTGAAAACCATTGCGTGCTTATCATTCCAGTGGGCAGCACCAACACCTGAGCTGGCTGCATTTGAGAAAAACATGCTGGGTGAAGCCCGCTTCCAGCAGCTAGAGCCGATCGCTAAATTTATTGATGCAGGTGCAGTAGTTGCTTTTGGTAGTGACTGGCCAATTGATGATTTTGACGAATGGTATGATTTGAAAGTCGCCGCAACCCGCCGTGGCCGTGATATTAATGGTCAGCCAGCCCCAAGACTGGATAATGACCGCGATATGACCGTGATCGAGGTTCTGCGTTCGGCAACGATTGACTCTGCTTATGCGCAACATCGTGAAGATGTTTTAGGATCGCTTGAGGCGGGTAAATTCGCGGATATGATCGTACTGGATCGCAATGTATTTACCATTCCTGCGGATGATATTGAAAATGTGAAAGTGTTACGTACCATTGTGGGCGGAAAAACGGTTCATATTGCTTCGTAGTTTTTTAATGAATTAAAATAGTAAAAAGAGCCCCAATTATATTGGGGCTCTTTAGTTTGGGTGCTTGATATCCCAACCGGTAATAGGAAAAAAGAAAGAGTGGGAAATTAGTTGTCATTAAATTGAATTAACTAAAATTAACTTCCCCACTCAGTGATTAATTGATTTCGTAATCCAATTTCACCTGAACGACTGTATTGTCATTATCAATATGCAAATAGCTTAATCTATCCTTTATTAAAAATGAGCAACCCAATATTGTTACGCAAATAGAAACTACAGCTATCATTGCGTACTTTGTCATTTCTCCTTGACCTCTCTTTTATTAAGAGGCACACTCCCGATTGTGTGGTTGGGAGTGCAGCCTCGTTGGTGAATATCACTAACGGGGCTTTTTCTTTCCCAGACCAAAAATAAATGCTTGAACTGAGTAAGATCAAGCACCCAGCAAAAGAGTCGCAAAGTTAAAATAGCGAAAATATACCTGTTTGCGCTTATCTCAATGAAATATTTTTATAACATTCAAATCTAGAATTAAATATAAATTTAAGCTTTTAATTATTATTAGTCGTAAAAATAATTAATTTCTCATTTATTAATTACTTTAGGATAAAGATTAATTTTACACTTTTGATTTTTTCCCTCATGCAAAAGAAAAAAGCGCCCGTTAATATCCGCCACGTTTTCATTCATTCAATTCACTGCAAGGAGGTTCATCATGACAACAATTAATCAAACTCTTTGTGGACAGCCTCAGAAATAGCCTTAAACGTTAAAAATCGTTTTAAACGTTAGTTCTATTGGTGGCGGTAACCATTTCGCTGAGTGCCAATCCGTCGATTAAAGTGCTGGATACGGAGTTATTTGCACAAAGTGGCTTGGATAAACAAAAACTCCTGTTACTCGTACACAGTGGCTTGCGTGGCTTAGGGCAATCTATTCTACGCCAATACGTCGAACAACATAGTCATAATGGGCTTGATAAAAATTCCGATGAGGCGGCAGCAAGTAAAAACTTCTGGCGAGCAATGTTTGGATTTGAACCATAACCTCGTAGAGCCTTGTCGTATTAATGGAGTTGATGGCTGACTACACCGCAAAGGTGCAGCTCCCTCTGATCGTGGTATGGTGATTATTCTCGGCTCTCGAGGCGATTACAGCTATTTGGTCTCGCCAGTGGCTAATGAGATTAGCTTGTATTCCCTCGCGCATGGCGCAGGTCGAAAATAGATGCGAACTGAGTGTAAAGGACGATTATCTCATCGCTACACGCCACTCCAATTGTCTCGAACATCCTTAAAGAATTTAAAAAACACGGGTGCCACACTATTTCGTGGCACCCTATTATCACCAATTAAGCATAATGAGGATAACCAAGATAAATATCACAAGCAGGATAAGCAGGGAACAATGAACTCATAGCATCATCCCCCATATAACAGCTATTTACAGAGTCCATCGCTGTTACGTATTCGATGAGCATCGATTCATTGTTATAGCCAAAACAATCGGGTATTTGAGGCTCATTCAGAATATCGAACTCTGCGCTCACCGTCTCAGAAAAACGAATACGTTGTGCATCTAACGTTGCGAATTCTCCATTTATCCATTGATTTTGGATATATAGAGATATTACCGCATGCTGCACAAATGGGGAGTCTGAAGGGATTACTGAAGGAAATGGGTATTCCGTATTCGAAAATGACGCCAAACTCAGCTTTAGCGCATTAATACTGCCCATAACTTTATCAAAGTTATCTGCATCACCAATAGTATTAATATATTTTTCCATTTCCACGATCTTATTTTTAATAATTGAGAACTTTTCTTTATTATTATTTAAATTCATCTCTTCCTGATGTATGAACTTATCCGTAGGTTTAACCTCTCGGGTTGTTAAGGTATCTAAGCTTCTGTCTGTATGTTCTCTTAAAATATTAATATTTCTTTGCTGCTCTTTTACATAAACTTCAAACTTTTCGCTGTAATCTTCAAATTTCAACTTGAAAGAATTAAATTCCACTTGTAAATTAAATTCAAAGTTATTATTTAAATTCATCATATAATTCATCCTTTATTTATATTTAAATTAATGAAATTCATTATCTTCATACCAACCAAGATAATAAATTTAAAATAAAGGCAGAGTGTTTAAAAAACAAACTTATTATTTATATGTAAGCTCAAGTTTTATTATTAAGGTGATTAATTTACAGCCCGCCCCTTTGCAGAGGCGGCATAGACGAGAAAGGGTTACAGTATTTTTTCGGTCAAGAACCAACCGGCAATACTTTCACGCTTTTTTTGGGTAGGTAGAACTTCATGGGGAAAATCCTCAGACATAAAACATACCATGCGACCAGCTAACGGCTCTAGAGTAAACAACTCGTTATCCTGCATGTCATACATCACAATTTCACCGCCATCACCCTGCTGCCATGACTCATTCATGTACAGCACAGTAGTTATTCGACGGCGCCCTTGCCCACGGAAATTATCCACATGCTTTTTATAGAATCCACCATTGGGATAACGACAAAAATGAGTTTCAAAGTCTCGTAATCCAAGAAATAACTGGCAATTAAGTTCCTGACGCAAGTTTTCCATCTTATCCAGATAATGAACGACAGGCGCCCCCATTTCGGGCTCGAGCCACACCGTTTGGTCACCGCGGATGGTTTTGTTGTCTTGTAACGTGTTTTGATAGCCAATACGTGCGTCTTGCAGTGTATCGGGAATACAATCTTTAATGGTATGAATCTCTGACAGATTCAGAAAATCGTCCCACACATACCAACCTTGTGAAGCAAGTGAATCAATAAGTTGATTAATCGACATGATGAATCTAAGAGTGGTTATTAGGTAACATTTTATACTTGATTATCATAAAAAATTAAAACTAAAAACGTAAATCTTGATGATTCAATAACTATATCAACGCTAATCACTAAAACATTATAATTTCTATAGTAAAGTGAATAATTGTTTTCATATCATAAATATAGAAAAATAGGAGACAAAAAAAGGACTTAAACAAGGTTAAGTCCCTTATCTCATCAGAGATGAAAATTAGTTCACTAAGTGTAAAATTATTTCAAATCAAACACAAAATGCTGTTCGACCAATACCGCCACAGCCACATAAAGGGAGCGATGTTTTCACTGGTTCAATTTGACTTCCAACCATTGAACTACCTTCATGACCCTTGTCAAATTCTGACGAATAGTGAGTCAGCATCTCGGTTTGATCAGACTGAGTTTTAAATACTTCAGTGTTTTTCATCGCCATAAATTTCTCTAATTCTAGAGACAAACTCTCTTTACGAATTTCATTTAATAGCAAATCCAGCTCATAGATTTCGTTTTCTAATTGTTCACTCTTTCGATTGAAATCTGCTATTGGTGTAAAAATCATCCCTCTCAGTCCATTGTGATTATGAAAATCTATTTTTTCGAATTTTTTTTCAGTCACAGTCCAACTATCTATATTATTCAAATCTTGATTTATTTCTTTAATAGAATAATCAATTTCGTATTGATCATACGTATTATCAATTGAATTTAAATTTAAAAAATCCTCTCTTTGACGTAATAAATCTTTAGATAAAGAATTAAACCGTTTCTGTTGCCCTGCAACACTTTTCTTTATTTTATAATCTAAAGTACCCATTGTTTTTTTTGCTTTCAGAAAACCAACTCTATTCGAATTAGATAATCCATCGCGAACAGAAGTCATATGACCTCTTGCATTAACTGCGCTAAGCTTAGTTTCTTCGATGAGTGAATTAATTTTATCTACTTTAGAAATAGCTAAAATAATCTTATTACTTAACGGCTTAGATCTTACATGCATCATATAATATAAACTCCATTTCTCTAATTATCTGATTAAGAGAGGGAAATTATATTGAATGAAACTAAAAAAACAAATATTAATAATGTATACCTGAGCCAAAAAAATAAGACAAATATATGTTCCAATGAAGCACCTTTATTTTTGGTGCTCCATTGAATCTATATTTATATTGTTTCTAACCTAGCATAAGATGCAACCAGCCACTTAATTCCTTGCCCTTGAAAGGCAATTTGTAAGCGGCAATGTTCACCACTTCCTTCGAGATTAATAATCGTACCTTCGCCGAATTTAGGGTGCATGACTCGCTGCCCTAATGCATAACCCGAATCATTTTGGCTAATCGGTGTACCAAGACGTTGATGGCTGACAGGACGTGAAACAGTGGCTCTTAATCGAACTTCCTCCACACACTCCGCCGGCAGTTCTCCAATAAAGCGTGAAGGACGATGGTAAACTTCTTTGCCATAAAGACGACGGCTTTCTGCATAAGTGATTGTCAATTTCACCATGGCGCGGGTGATACCCACGTAGGCAAGACGACGCTCCTCTTCTAAGCGCCCACTTTCATCCATCGACATTTGGCTTGGGAACATGCCTTCTTCCACGCCAACCATAAATACGACAGGAAATTCCAACCCTTTCGCTGAGTGCAACGTCATTAATTGCACTGCATCTTGGTTCGCATCTGCTTGCCCTTCTCCAGACTCGAGTGCAGCATGAGATAAAAATGCCTGCAATGGCATTAAATCTTGGTCTTCATCTTGATAGCTAAAATCGCGGGTTGCGTTGACTAACTCTTCCAAGTTTTCAATTCGCGCTTGAGCTTTTTCACCTTTTTCCTGCTCATACATCGCTCGCAAACCGGAGTCATTGATCACGCGATCAGCCTGCACATGCAGTGGCATCTCTTGAGTCTCTTTGGCTAACGCCTCAATTAACTCAAGGAAACGCTCGATGGAGCTTGCCGCTCGTCCACCCAAGACTTGCTCTCGAAGTAAGTACTCACAACTTTCCCATAATGTCAGTTGTTGATCCCGAGCGGTTTGGCGAACCGTATCCAGCGTACGCTCACCAATTCCCCGTGTTGGCGTGTTTACCACTCGCTCAAAAGAGGCGTCGTCGTTACGGTTAGCAATCAATCGGAGATAGGATAAGGCATCTTTGATCTCTTGACGTTCAAAGAAGCGTTGACCACCATAAATACGGTATGCCATCGCGCCTTGAATTAACGCTTCTTCCATCACACGGGATTGGGCGTTGCTGCGATAAAGAATAGCGCAATCTTGCAGCGCACCACCGTTTTCATGCCACTGCTTAATCCGCCCAACCACATAGCGAGCTTCATCGAGCTCATTGAAGGCACAGTAAAGGGAAATCGGCTCACCATCACCGCCTTCCGTCCATAAATTCTTACCGAGACGGTCACTATTATTAGCGATCAGGGTATTTGCCGCTTTCAAGATATTGTTGGTAGAGCGGTAGTTTTGCTCAAGACGGATAGTTTCTGCGCCGGGGAAGTCATTCAAGAAACGCTGAATATTTTCAACTTGAGCGCCACGCCAGCCATAGATTGACTGGTCATCATCGCCGACAATCATCACTTTGCCAGTTTCGCCCGCCAACACGCGGATCCACGCATATTGAATACTGTTGGTATCTTGGAACTCATCCACCAAAATATTGGTAAAACGCTCACGATAATGTTGAAGAACATGAGGCTTATTCAGCCATAGCTCATGAGCACGTAGCAATAATTCAGCAAAATCCACCAGCCCTGCGCGGTCACAGGCTTCTTGATAGGCTTGGTAGACTTTCAGCCATGTCGCTTCGACTGGATTACCATAACTTTCAACATGCTGAGGACGTAGTCCTTCATCTTTTTTACCGTTGATGTACCACATTCCCTGACGAGGCGGCCACTGCTTCTCATCAAGATTCATGGCTTTAAGCAGACGACGAATCAAACGGTATTGGTCATCACTATCGAGAATTTGGAAATCCTGCGGCAGATTCGCATCCAAGTAATGCTGGCGAAGTAAGCGGTGCGCGAGACCGTGGAAAGTACCGATCCACATACCGCCTTCGCTAGTACCCACCAACTGATTGATACGATGACGCATTTCTGCGGCGGCTTTGTTGGTAAACGTCACGGCCATAATCGAAAATGGGGAGGCATTCTCCACCGACATGAGCCACGCAATGCGATGAACCAACACGCGTGTTTTACCGCTACCCGCCCCTGCGAGCACCAGTAAATTAGTACGCGGGGCGGCAACCGCTTCGCGCTGTTTGTCATTAAGACCTTCGAGCAGATATGAGACGTCCATAGTTACCATCAAAGCAAGACAGTGGCGGCTATCACCACCACTGTATTTTTATACAGAGAAAGGATTATACCAATGACAAGAGAGAATCCAACCGACAAATTTCCACATGAGGCAATATGCGCCCCTCTTTCTCATCCATTAACGTCATATGATCCACGTTGAACCAGCAAGCTTGCATACCGCTATTAATCGCCCCTTCTACATCAGTAAGCAAATTATCACCAACATGTAAAATGGCACTCGGCTCGATATTCAAGCGTGTAGAGGCAAGATGGTACATATCGCAGCATGGCTTAGAACGCCCATCAGGCCCCGCTTTTAATACAAACTGAAAATATTGCCCCAGCCCACACGCTTGCGGCTCTGCGTTACCATTCGTAATCGCCACCAGCGGTAATTTTTCGGCTAATTTTGCTAACGTCTCATGTGTAGATTGCGGGACATGAATTTGATTACGCCAGTAGGTAAAGTGCGCCATAATATCGTCCGCACCTTTGAGGGCATCCTCTTTATTATAACCATAGTGGCACAGCATCATTTTCGACGATAACCAGCGCCAGCGGGTAATATCATGGCGAATATCCGGCTCTTGTTCTTCCACAAGATAGCGAAATGCATAAATATCATCGTTCGTAAAATGATGAAAACGCGGGTCATATTCACGAATAAATCGTAAAACTTCTTCTTCCGTTTTATCAATCACGGGATGGTTGTCGTACAACGTATCATCCAAATCAAACGTCATCGCTTTGATGGGTGATAACGGACGGTAAAAGTGCATTAAGATTTCTCCCTCTTCGCTCGCGGATGTGCCACATCATAAACATTAGCGAGATGTTGGAAATCAAGATGGGTATAGATTTGGGTGGTAGAGAGATTAGCATGTCCTAATAACTCTTGTACTCCACGTAAATTACCACTTGATTCGAGAATATGAGTTGCAAAAGAGTGACGTAATTTATGGGGATTTATATGGCTATTCACCGCTTGTTTAATACCCCACTGCTCAAACCGCTTTTGCACATTACGATTCGAGATACGCTTACCACTTTTGGTGGAAATAAATACCGCACCATCAACAGGTTCGTACAATTCACGCATTTCAAGCCAGCGTTTTAGCCAGCTCACTGCCGTTTTTCCTAGGGGAATTTTACGTTCTTTACTACCTTTCCCCATCACCCAAACCTCACCTAAATTGAGGTCAAGGTGCTTCACATCCAAACCAACCAATTCAGAAAGACGTAATCCCGCGCCATACATCACTTCCAGCATGGTTCTATCTCGCACCACGAGTGGGTCGCCACTGTCCATGTTCAACAGTTGAGAAACTTCGTCCACATCCATATTTTTCGGCAGACGTTTTTTGGCTTTAGGGGCATGAATGGTTTTAACTGGGTTTGCTGGTAACTCGCCTTGCTGCACCATCCAATCACAGAAACTACGCAGTGCGGAAAGCCTTAATGCCATGCTCGCTGCTTGCAAGCCTGTTCGGCGACTCTTCGCGGCAATATTGCGCCCCACCGTCATATCCAATTGCTGCCATTGGCTCACTTTCAGTTCACCTAAAATTTGGCAAACCGCACCTAATTGGCGACGATAATTCGTTATCGTGACTGGACTTAACCGGCGTTCAACACGGAGGTAACGCAAGAAGGCTTCCACTTGAATCATCAGCCCTTCTGGCTGAATGTCTACAGGCGCTCTATCCATTGACATAATAACCTCGGTAGAATTTGAGCCACTTTTTCCAGCATTACCGTACCCATACCCTGTTGATAGTGTTCACGGTCACGGCTAGTAAATATTACCATGCCAGATTCCCCATGATGGCCAAACAGCGAAATAGCTACTGAGCCCACATTTTGGGCATCCGGAAGTAAAAGCTGGAGCTCAGGACCATTTAGTCGCCCAAGATAATTGAGGTTATCCCCAAAACGCTGAATACGTACGGGTTCAAAAACGCGGCGTGGGAGCACCAATTCGTAGGCATCCAATGGTGCAGATAATCGCCAGCTATCACTAAACAGGCGTACAGAAGCCCCTGATAGCCCAAGCTTTTTAGCCCAGCGATTCAACACAAACAGCATCTCCCGCAAACTATTTGCGGAAGACATTTCAATGACGAGATAAAGAAGCTCATCGAACAGTTGCCCATTTTCGTGGGCTTGTTCCACCATAAAGCGGATATCCTGCTCGAGATTTTTGATTTTTTGACGTTGACGACTCATCACCAATTCAGGAAGCGAAATAGCCTCCTGCACGGCATGAGGAACCTTGATATGTTCAGCAAGAGACACATTGCGAATAAAGAAATAAGGGTTCTGTTTTAAATATTGCACCACATCTTGCTCATCAATTAACTGAGCAATCTCTGGCACTTGTTCACGCTTATCCATTATTCCCCTCTTTACACTCAATCAAGATTAAATTTGGATCACTCCATCATAAACATGGGTCGCGGGCCCTGTCATATACAACGGTGATCCGGGGCCTTCCCAACTAATATCGAGGGAACCGCCCGGTAAATCAACACGAACACGGTTAGCTAATAAGCCCTGTCCTACGCCTACGGCAACCGCGGCACATGCACCACTCCCGCACGCTTGAGTTTCCCCCGCGCCACGTTCATAAACACGTAAGCGAATATAGTCCGCGCTAACAATTTCCATAAAACCAATGTTGGCACGTTCAGGGAAGCGTTCGTGGCTTTCTAACGCAGGGCCTAAAACCTCCACTTCAGCGGTTTGCACGCTGTCCACTTGTACCACACAATGCGGATTACCCATGGAAACAACACCCGCAAACACTGTACGTTCTTGTGCTCGAATAATATAGGTCTTTTCCGCTTTCACGGCACGAAATGGGACGTTTTGCGGTTCAAAATCAGGCTCGCCCATATTCACACAAACATCATCATTTTCATTAATTGTGAGAGTCATACGCCCAGATTGAGTGCTCACTTTAATTTTCTGCTTGTTTGTCAGACCTTTTAAGCGGACAAAACGTGCAAAACAGCGCGCCCCGTTGCCACACTGTGCAACTTCACTGCCATCTGCGTTAAAAATACGGTAATGGAAATCGAGATCAGGATCATAAGGGGCTTCGACCAGTAAAAGCTGATCAAAACCGACGCCAGTATGCCTATCCGCTAAACGGCAAATCAGTTCAGGTGAAAAATAGACGTTCTGAGTGACGCCATCCACCACCATAAAATCATTGCCTAAACCATGCATTTTTGAGAACTGCAATTCACGTTCCATAACAGAGGCTTACTGTTTGGTCGCTGCAGGCTCTTGGTTCGAGCTGCTTGGAGCTTTAGGTTGCACATCAGATTTAGCAGGCGCCGCTGCATTGTCTTCAGGCGGAAAATACAACGGCCCTTTTAAGCCACAGCCAGAAAGGGTGAATAAAACGAGAAGTGCGCTAAGTCCAAATAAACTTTTTTTCATTATGATGTTTCGCCTGTAAGACTAAATTTTGCAATCTGATATTTCACACAGTAACAGGTGTCGCTTTTCAAATCACGCCTGTTTATCAAACATATTAATATTATATACGTTAAATAATTCAAATGGCATCTCACAAGTAAGATGTGCGCCGTTTGACCCTTGAACACATTCAACCCTATAATTTCGCCTAAATAAAAGTATAAACAGGAAATACATCATGAACGATAGCGAATTTCATCAGTTAGCAGAGCAATTGCTCAGCTCGATTGAAGAGCATTTAGATAATTACGATGGCGATGCGGATATTGATAGTGAAATTAATGGCGGCGTCATGACCTTAAGCTTTGAAGATGGCAGCAAAATCATCATCAACAAACAAGAAGCCTTCCACCAAATCTGGTTAGCAACCAAACAAGGTGGCTATCATTATGATTATAAAGATGGAAAATGGATCTGTGACCGCTCTGGTCAAGAATTTTTGTCCATGCTGGGCAATGCGATTACCTTCCAAAGCCACTTCCCATTCTCGTTCTAAACACGCGCATCAAAAAATCACAGGCAGAGTCTATAACTTACTCTGTCTGTTTTTTTATCATCATAAAATCAACATAATAAAATTAATAGTATTGAGCGTGCTGTTTAGAATGGTCTAGCTGTTCAGACTGGTTTAATTGTGGTGCCGAGGGATATTCATCGTCTTCTTCATCTTCAGTAAATGACCAAGAGGCATCAGAGAAGACAATAACTTGCTTTTTACCTTCTTCTTCCACAATTTGATAAAACTGCGGCAAATTGAAATTGATAAAGTTAGCACCGTAGGTAAAACGGTCATGGGAGGAAGAGTAGAATTTACTGACATCGCGCACCAGCTCTTCTTTGGAACCTTCACAATGAGAGTAAATTTCCACGCGATTCGCTTCATCCAATACGTAGATATTAAATCCTGTATTATCGGACGTATTCTCAAAGAAAAACTGCACAATCCCTTCACTGGCATAGCCATCCACAACCGCAGGAAGATGATTATCCCCTTTCGCTTGTAATTTTACCGGCCAACCATGCAGCTTGTTATGGGAGATTGCGCCGTAGAACTCAACGGCATTTTCGAGTTTTTGTACAGAGACGTTTAAGCGTTCAAAGAACAGGCCCCATGTTTGCCCTGCAATGCGCAATGCCTTAAAGCGACCCGGTTCATGACGATTGCTGGATAAGCGCAATTCAATGCATTCAGACACTAATTGCTGTACGCGAGTACGAATAAGCCCGCGTAAATGCTCGCTATAACAGAATACTTCAACCGCTTCTGGTGGTGCCGCATCTTGGTGCATTTTACCAAGGATGGTTTTCAGTGCTTCTAGCATGCACTGCTCACCGCTGAAATGCAGGGTACGAACCTCATTCCATGAATTGCGATACAGAAGATCGATGCTGCTTATCAAACACTGCTGAGACTCACCAAAACTGAAAATATCCAGTTTTCTGAAATCCACATGCACCACCTGCTCAGAATAGACCTGTGTCGGGTCTTTTTCTAAGTTAACGATAATCGCTAAGTGGCGAATTTCACACGGGCTATACAGCGCTTTAGGGGTTGGAGCTGGCAATCTTATTGGGAAATGGCTTGATACATCATGCATTAATTCCAGTAACTTACGTTCATCACATTGGGATTTACCATGATGCATATGGACTTGCGTATTTTCAGTCAGTAGCCCATTAAAATAGGCCCATGCCACCAGCTTATTCAGATAGCGGTTATATTCTAACGGTTGATGACCGATAATCGTGTCAATTTGCGGCGCTTGGTTATACAGATACCAGCCACTACGATTTGCGCGCCCTTCTGGCACATAAATAAATGTCAGGTGCTCTTCGCTAAGATCCGGCGAAATCTGTGGATTGACTAACGTTACTTTGCCCGGCAAAGCTTCAAACGCAGCATATAACTTACGGGTTAATACCCCAATATCTTGTGGGCTAGCACTAACACTTAAATTATTACGACGGGCAAATCGAATTAAGTTACGGTAACTTTGCATCATCGTATCGAGCAGCTCATTATGCGCTTCACGCACACGCTCAATTTTCCACTGGCTACGCGTATCTAACAACGCCAGACGCTCGGCGCTCCATCCCCACGACTCCACTAACTGGGACAGCACATCACGGCGCCAACCGGAACATTGGTCACCTTCATCTTCAGAAAGTTTTTCACAGACTTTTAAATAGAAACAGCGACGAATTAAATCCAAACGCGTGGAATCATTAATTTCAGTCAGATAACGGGTAACGCGCTCCAACATCAAACAGTATGAATCCAATCCATAACAGACGATTTCACCGGCATGTAAATGGCGTTTAAACTCCAACGCTAACAATTTGCCGTGCGGATAATCCCAAGAGTAGGACTCCAGCAAAATACTTTTCAACACCGCTTTATACGGGGAATCGACGCTTTTATATAGCTGCCACAAACTAGCACCAAAGTACTCCGCAGCTGACAATTCACCGAGACCGCCTAAATCCAGCCATTCGTTCGGTGTCAGTACCCCTTGAGCGTACAGTCCCATGACATATTCGTCATAGTGTTGCTCTTCTTCAACAGGCACCATTGTCCATAATAGACGTTTCCCAGCCATACGTACCGCTGTACGATAAAACTCATCCAGCAATAAAATATGTTGTGTGGAACCACAATCTTCACCACCAAGATGCCCACTCGCATTATGGCGAAAACGATTTTCATCGATTAAAAATACGGTGACATCAATGCCCAGCGAGGCTGCCCACTGTTCAATTAGCGTACATTTTTTCTGTAAAGATCGTTTTTCTTCGTTATCTAACCAAGAAGGATGACAAACCCACACATCAATATCAGAGCAGTGGCTTTGCCCCACAGAGGAGGTACTACCCATTGAGTAAATGCCTGTAATTGGCAATTCACCATTAGCTTGGTTGTTAGTGGATAAGAAGCGTTCGAAAGGTTGTAACCATTTGAGTTGTTCTGCATCTGGCGAGAAGAAACAGACGCCATGAGGGACATTGCCTTCAATATAACCCGGCATCATTGGATGATGATAATGAAACAAGACCGGCAACAAGCTGTAAACCTTCGAAAAGGTTTCACTCATAGAAGCCGTCGCGCGTTCTAACCGTAATTGGTTTATCGCATCAAGTCTTTGTTTTAAAGTTTCAATATAGAGGTACAAAGGTTACGCCTGACTGAAAGAATGTAATGACAAACCTGGGGAATTTTCCCAGCACCCAACAGATAGAGAAAAACTTAAATTACTTTTCAAAGGGATTGTCGGAAACGTGATCAATTTAACACCTTGGAGCAAAAGGGTAAAGTAGATCACATAATTTTTCCCGTCTATTTTTAGTACAAATTATTTTTCAACATATTGTATAAAAAGACTTTTTATTTTTGCATCGCGAAAATATCCCTTGTTTTTCAATGGAATAATATCACCATCATGGATTGTATAACAAAAAAGCAGCCTTAATCTAAATTCATCCCAGTGCTGGCAGGGTCTACGCTTACACGCTTCAACAAAATTCCTGCAAAATAATGCCTACTGCAATCCGAAAAAAGCACAAATAGCTAAAGAAATTTGTTATGTAGATCCTTTTTTAAGTCATTTTTTTCTAAGAAGCTCACAAAAAAGATGTAAAAAAGCGAACTTCACTTGATACATCTCATCCGTTCATTCTTCTTATATCGCTCATTCTGCGACCAACTGGAAAAATTACCGCTAACATGTTAAAACTAACGCCAATTGTATGGTTAATCTGCGGCGATATTCGCCTGAGAAAACAGTGAAATGACATCAACAAATATCGTGCGTATCGCAACGCGTAAAAGCCCTCTCGCTCTATGGCAAGCTTATTTCGTAAAAGCAGAATTAGAGCAACGCCATCCAGGCTTACAGGTAGAGTTAGTCCCAATGGTCACCAAAGGGGACATTATTTTAGATACCCCATTAGCAAAAGTCGGTGGAAAAGGTTTATTCGTCAAAGAATTAGAGTTAGCTTTACTTGAAGGTCGCGCGGATATTGCCGTTCACTCGATGAAAGACGTGCCTGTAGAGTTCCCAGAAGGGTTAGGCTTAGTCACCATTTGTGAGCGCGAAGACCCACGAGATGCCTTCGTTTCTAACCATTATGCCAATATTGATGCACTCCCAGCGGGCAGCATCGTCGGTACATCCAGCTTACGCCGTCAGTGCCAGTTACGAGAATTACGTCCAGATTTAGTTATCCGTGACCTACGCGGCAACGTCGGCACCCGCCTATCTAAACTCGACAATGGCGAATACGATGCCATTATCCTTGCGGTGGCAGGTCTAAAACGCTTAGAACTCGATGAGCGTATCAAAGCCGCACTGGAGCCAGAGCAATCTTTACCCGCTGTTGGACAAGGCGCCGTAGGTATCGAATGCCGCTTAGATGATCAACGGACCCGTGACTTACTCGCAGCATTGAATCACGATGAAACCTCCGTGTGTGTCCTTGCTGAACGCGCAATGAACATGCGCCTTGAAGGTGGTTGCCAAGTCCCTATTGGGAGCTATGCTATTTGGCAAGGGGATAAAATCTGGTTACGCGCGCTCGTCGGTGCCCCAGATGGTAGCCAAGTCATTCGTGGAGAACGCTTAATCGCGCCTGCCGACGCAATCCAAGCCGGTATTTCTCTCGCAGAAGAGTTGCTTGATAATGGTGCCCGGGAAATTCTCGCGGAAGTCTATAAAGGCAATGCACCCGCATGAGGGTCCTTGTTACTCGCCCAGAGCCATCAGGCTCCGCGTTGATAACAGCCATTAATGCTACAGGGGGGCAGGCTTATCCGGCTCCCTTAATTACGATTGAAGCGGGTGCACAGCTCAACACTTTGTGCTCTCGCTTAGATGGATTATCGGAAAACGACCTTGTCTTTCTTTTATCTAAAAATGCCGTCTGGTATGCAAATTTAGCATTGGAACAAACAGGACGAGACTGGTCAGATAAGTTATCCTACTATGGTATAGGACAATCTACAGGTCACTATTTTCAGCAACTAACAGGACAAACTATCCGTTGGGCTGAAGCAGGAGAAACCAGCGAGGTGTTACTCACCCACCCTGGCCTGCAAAATTTAGAGGGGAAACGAGCCTTACTCTTGCGAGGTAATGGCGGTCGCGAACTCCTTGCCTCAACATTACGCGCTCGAGGTGCAGATGTTGATTACTGCGAATGCTACGCAAGGCGACCTGTACACTATGATAAACCTAAGTTTAACCAAACTTGGTTTAACACGGATATCACCGACATTGTGGTTACAAGCGGTGAAATGTTGACCCTACTTAACGATTTGATTGCTGAAGATCTGCAACAATGGTGGTATTCCCGCCGACTACTGGTTGTCAGCGAACGAATTGCAGAAAAAGCCCGCCAAAGTGGGTGGCGTCGAGTCTGTGTGGCAACTAGCGCAGATAATCACGCTTTACTTGAAGCATTAATTTCAACCGATATGGGATGCTAATTTATGACGGAACAAGACAAAATTACCGATACTGTTAATGATGAAGCTGTGACAGAGAAAAAAGAAACTCGTCAGCCAACGCCGTCATCCAAACAGAAACGCCCTGGTCTTGCAGTCAGTGCGATCGCTATCGCCATTATCGTCGTCATGGGCGGCGGGATGTACTACTTTACTCAGCAAAGCAATGCGCAATTGGTTCATGACAATAACCAACTGAAACAACAAGTCAGTGAATTAGTTGAACAACAAAATGCCGATAGGCAACGTGTGGATGCGCTTATCGCGACCAACACGGAGCTGAAAAATCATGCGCGTGATTATGAAGATCAACTCAACCGTCGCATGCAAGAATTACAAGCTCACGTCACGGCACTTTCCAGTTCGGACGTAAAAAACTGGCTGATTGCCCAAGCTGATTTTATGGTGAAAATGGCTGGCCGCAAATTATGGAATGACCATGATCCTGTTACCGCTGCCGTACTACTCAAAAGCGCAGATACCAGTTTAGCGGAAATGAATGACCCGAGTTTGCTGGATATTCGTAAAGCTATCGCCAATGATATGAACAAGCTAGCTGCCATCAATCAAATTGACTATGACGGCATTATTTTGCGTTTGAATCAACTCAGTAATGATGTCGATAACTTACGCCTCGCTGATTTAAATAATGGCGATGCTCCTGAAGATACCGGTACTGATGTCAGTGACGATATTGCAGACTGGAAAGACAACCTCGCACGCAGCTGGAAAAATTTCACCAGCGATTTTATCACCGTGCGCGCTCGTGATGGATCTGAAGCCCCATTGCTAGCCCCAAACCAAGATATTTATCTGCGTGAAAATATTCGCTCCCAATTGCTCATTGCAGCCCAAGCTGTACCGCGTTATCAAGAAGAGACATATAAACAATCTCTCGAACAAGCTTCTACGTGGGTACGCGCTTACTTTGATGTAGAAGCGCCAGCTACTAAAGCCTTTTTGACGGAACTCGATGATTTAATCAATCAACCGATTGATGCCGATATGCCTGAAACTTTAGAAAGCCAAGCGAAACTAGAAAAAGTGATGCAAATGCGAGTACGTAATCTGTTATCTCAAAATCCAGAACCAACTGGCGTTTCCGAAGATGCCGCACTTGAGGCGGTAAAAGAAGCTGATAAAGCCACCCAAGAGGCAACGGCTCCTGCAGATACGCAAACCAACAAACCGGACGTTGCCGTCGAAGCTCCCGTAACGGATGCGGCAAACGCCCCTGAGCATAAGGGGTGATCATGATTAAAGTCTTTGTTCTCTTTATCGTCCTGATTGCTGGCATTATCTTGGGTCCTCTATTAGCAGGGCACCAAGGCTATGTATTTATTCGTACCGATAGCTACGATATTACGACCAGCGTCACCAGCCTTGTGCTGTGCTTTATCCTGCTGCAATTTGTTCTATTATTCCTTGGATGGTGCTACCGCCGCTTTATGAGCACGACCTCACGGACAAAAGGCTGGTTCAGTGGTCATAAATATCAGAAAGCACACACTCAAACTCAAAAAGCCTTGCTCAAATTAGCTGAAGGGGATTTGGAGCAAGTTGAAAAATTAATGAGTAAGCACGCTGATTTCTCTCAGCAGCCAGTGATTAACTACTTAATGGCAGCAGAAGCGGCCCAGCAACGTGGGGATAGTTATCGTACCCATCAATATTTAGATAGAGCGGCTGAAGCCGCAGGTAAAGATCAACTTCCCGTGGATATTAGCCGTGTTCGCATCCAATTGGCGGAAGGCGAAATTCATGCGGCCCGTAATGGCATCGACAAACTGCTCGACCAAGCACCACGTCACCCAGAGATTTTACGTTTAGCTGAACAAGCATACTTAGGTACTGGGGCATACCAAGCGCTCATTGAGCTGCTGCCGATTATGGCGAAAGTCCAATTACACAATGAAGATGAACTGGAAGCGTTAAAACTCAAATCGTACAAAGGGCTCATGAACCAATGTATGGCTGAAGGTGGTAGCGATGGTTTGAAAAATTGGTGGAAAGCTCAGCCACGTAAAGTTCGCCATGAAGTCCCTTTACAAGCCTTCTTAGCTGAACATTTAATTGAATGTGGTGATACGCGTAGCGCAGAAAAAATGATCATCGAAGGATTAAAACAGCAATATGACGAACGTTTACTGCTGCTGATCCCGAAATTACAAAGTGAGCAACCTGAAGCGATTGAAAAAATACTGTTAAGCCTCGTCAAACAATCTGGCGCAACACCATTACTCAATAGCACATTAGGGATCCTTGCACTTCAACATGCCCAATGGGAAAAAGCAGAAACCTACTTTAAAGCCGCATTGGCACAGCGTTTTGATGCCTATGATGCTGCTTGGTTAGCCGATGCTTATGACAAGCTACACAAACCGCATGAAGCAGCGAAAATTCGCCAAGAGGCGCTCACTCACTCCCTCAAGCAAGAGCGAGCAAAAGGATAAATTTTTAATTCATTCATTAAGCTATGATCTAAAACGCCTCCTAGTCCGAGGCGTTTTTTATGTCTACCGTTTGGATCTTTACTATTTATCTCAAAAAGATAGTCTCTGAGAGCGTCACTTTTAGCGAATCGAGGCAAACCGCATATTGCTATGTTATAAAAGGGTCACATAGTGTATAAATAATCGTATACATTTTCGTTTTGAATGAATTCAGGATAAAGATATGAATGTAGTGAAAACTCTCTGGCGTTGGATTGTAGCGAGCCAAAATCGTTTACAGATCTTTTTTGACCTGCTACTTCTGATTTTATCCCCGTTTATTTTTATTTCGATCATTGGCTTCAATACTGCCGATCTGAATAAAGATATCTTTATTATTACCTTTATTATTATTGCCTATACCTATGTGACTCGCTGGATCAGCAAGTGGTTAAGCAAAGAGAAAAAAGCGTAAGCGAGAAGATAATGTTTCTTTCCTAATGCTCATCTGGTTAGGAAAGAAAATGACAACCCAAGATTGATACAAAAAAAACACCTGCCGAAGCAGGTGTAAATAACAATCAGGTCTACAGACGGATGGTGCCTCACTCAACGTTTCGCCCGTTCGCTGATGGTAAGAGGATTAGCTCTTGATCATCTAAATTGGACAATAGGCACCGATAATCGGCTTTGCGTCATCCCTGGGTTTATGAAGCTAGGCTGTCATAATAAGTGGGATGAGCATCTACACAATAGATAATGCAGAATGCATGCCAACTTTTATATCGTTCCACATTTTTCTTTTCTCACCTCGTAACTCCCCTGCTTTTAAACGATATTTTCATTTCTTACTTATTGTTATTTTTTAACACCTCATTCTTACCAAATCCCATTCTGTTCGATTCAGCTATTTTGTCTCAATTTAGAGACAGCTTAGAATGCCTATTAATTTCTTTATATAAATCAATCAGTAAAGTGTCTCTTTTTGACGACATGGAAATGAGGGTTTGTATCGGATCTGCGACAAATATTTTTATTGATTAAAAACATAATGTTATAAGCACACTCAGATAAGAACCATTCTTGTTAAAAGAGATAGCAGAGATATCGGAATAAAGATAATAAAAAACAGATGCAAGGATAAAGATAAGAAGATAAGAAGATAAGAATACGGAAGGGAACATAACCAGGTTAGAAATAATGACGGTTTTAAAATGCAAAAACCCCGCTCGATTGAGCGGGGTTCTTTAAATTGGTCGGCGAGAGAGGATTCGAACCTCCGACCCACTGGTCCCAAACCAGTTGCGCTACCAAGCTGCGCTACTCGCCGAAATTTAACTGCTTAAGGCAGTAACTCGACATCATTTTTTTCGTGGTGCGAAAGGGGGGACTTGAACCCCCACGTCCATAGGACACTAACACCTGAAGCTAGCGCGTCTACCAATTCCGCCACCCTCGCAATGTCACAAAAAAAATGGGGTGGCTAATGGGACTCGAACCCACGACAACTGGAATCACAATCCAGGGCTCTACCAACTGAGCTATAGCCACCATAACTTCACTTATTTCAAAGTGTTGTCATACTACTACATACAACTTTATTTTGCCACCGTAGCTTGTCACCTTTTGATGGTGCGCCCGACAGGATTCGAACCTGAGACCTCTGCCTCCGGAGGGCAGCGCTCTATCCAGCTGAGCTACGGGCGCTTAACGCCGTTGCGGGAGAGGATAGTACGGATTTATCCCCCTGCTGTCTAGTCCTTTTTTCAATAAAATTATCGATTGCTTGCCTTTTATCCATTTCGTCGAGAAAGAGAGCATTTTTTCCCTCTTTCTCGTCTATTAGATGAAATTTTACCCACAAAATATTTTTACGATGGGCTTTTATCGTGGCGACTAAAGCTGCGGATCACAAAATAAAGCCCTGAAACCGTCAATAAAAAGATAGCCCCTACAATCAGTGACAAACGCGTTTCTGGGTTAATCGCCATTCCCACCAGCACACAAGCTAAAAACAACAGTGTGGCGTAATTCACCCATGGAAACAGGATCGATTTAAACGTATGTCCTGCCATCTGCTGCTGGTTCTGCTTGCGAAAGCGTAGCTGACTGGTCAAGATCACTAGCCAAGGCACCATTCCCGGCAAGACGCTCGCACTATACACATACACAAACACCTGCTCAGGGTTTGGAATGATGTAGTTCAAGCTCGACCCAGCAACTAAACATAAAATAGTAAAACCGACACAACGCGCTGGAACGCCGTTTTTCGTCAATTTTAATAGTCCACTCGGTAATTGCTTATTCTGCGCCAGCGCGTATAGCATACGTCCGCCGCTGTACATGCCGCTATTGCAGCCAGATAATGCTGCGGTGAGCACCACAAAGTTAATGACCGCGGCGGCCGAGACAATCCCCACTTTAGCGAACGTCATCACAAACGGGCTGCCTTGTTGTCCTACTTCCGTCCACGGGAACAGCGTCACCACAATAAAAATGGCACCAACATAGAAAATCAGAATGCGCCAAAGAATATTATTGATGGCTTTTTTCAGTGTCACTTGTGGGTTTTTGGCTTCTCCTGCGGTGATCCCAACGAGCTCAACGCCTTGATAAGACGCAACCACGATACACAACGCAAATAAGAAACCTTTCCAACCGCCAGCGAAGAATCCACCATGTTCGGTCAAGTTAGCCAATCCAATCGGCTCGAAATTATTGCCAAGACCAAAGAAAATTAGCCCCAAACCAATCAAAATCATCACTACGATCGTAGTCACTTTGATCATCGCAAACCAGAATTCCAGCTCACCGTATAGCCTCACTGCGGCGAGGTTTGCCAGTGCCACCAACGCAACGGCAACCATCGCAAATATCCACTGGGGCACATCAGGGAACCAATACTTTGCATATTCCCCGATTGCGGTTATCTCTGAAATTCCAACCGCGACCCACATAAACCAATAACCCCACGCGGTTAAACATCCCCAAAAAGGACTTAAGTATTTATAACCAAATGAAGCAAATGAACCAGTGACTGGCTCCAGAAAGAGCATTTCGCCCATAGAACGCATGATGAAGAAGACAAATAGCCCTGCGATAATATACGCCAGTAGTACGGATGGCCCCGCCCACTTCAACGTACTCGCTGAGCCCATAAATAGCCCAACTCCAATTGTTCCGCCCAAAGCAATCAGCTCAATATGACGGGCTTCTAGCCCTCGCTGAAGACCTTGCTGTGGCTTATCCATAATTTCCCCTGTCGATAATAACCATTCGATATTCGCAGCTCTAATAGCCATAACTTTTTAGTTATCGCGGCTGGTTGTCGAAAATAAAATAAAAAATACAATCTCCCAAGATACCGTGAGATCCCTTAGGTTGCATCTATTTTTGAACAATTACAGGTATATTTGAAGCGAGAATGGGGGCGCCAGAAAAAATAAACCCGCATTACGCGGGTCTATTCAGTAAGAAGGAGGCTTAAAGCTTACCACCGTAGTAGTAACCTAAAAACTTCAGCAATTTAAACTGTCGTTTAATTCGCGTTGGCTGGGAAAGTAGGCGATACAGCCATTCTAACCCTAAGTTTTGCCAGACTTTCGGCGCGCGCTTAACGTGCCCAGTGAACACGTCATAAGTTCCACCAACGCCCATATACAGCGCATCGGGATGCACGACTCGGCAATCACGCATAAAGATTTCTTGCTTAGGCGAACCCATCGCTACTGTCACAATCTTGGCACCGCTCGCGTGAATACGCTCAAACAGCGCACTGCGATCTTCTGCCGTAAAGTAGCCATCTTGGGAATCCACAATGTTGACATTCCATTGTGCGCGTAGCTTCGCTTTAGTTTGCTCAAGAATTTCTGGCTTGCCACCCACTAAAAATACTGGCGTGCCTTCTTTTCCTGCGCGCTCCATCAAGCCTTCCCATAAATCGGCACCTGCCACGCGAGAAACCTCGGCTTTCGGGTATTTACGGCGAATAGCGCGCACAATACTGATCCCATCAGCATAAAGGTATTCCGCCTGCCCTAATAAGGTATTCAGCGCGGTATCTTGCTCTGCAATCATCACTTTTTCTGCGTTGATAGCCACAAGTGTGCCGGTTTTGGTCTTACCGTCAGCAAACAGATAGTCCAAGAAATGGGCCATGTTTTTAAAGCCCCAAATATTATGACCTCTGATGCTATATTGAGGAATTGACGACTGTTCCATGATGCTCCTTTTAACGGCTTTCCCGTTGACCACTTTTTAAGTATGAAGCGGCTTTAATACGAATAAGACCGGCACTTTCAAATAACCAGTACAGTAATTTAGCTAACACTAAACATAGCCCGAAGACTAAACAGAAAAAGACCACGCGCGAGACAAAGGAATCAACCCCTTCGCGAGCTAATACAATCATGTTGAAGATGGCGCCGAAACAAAATGCCTGCATAATCGCGGCCTTGTAACGGTTGGATTCTTTTAGGCTTAAACCATAAATCCAGTCAAACCATTTAATAATCATACCCACCACGATGGCGCCCAGCGGGATAAACAGCACGCCTCCCATGACCACCAGCGAGCCAATTAACGTCGGCGAAATCGCTAACCCAGAATGGTTATTCAGCACTTCCCACGTAAAATAGTTAGCTGAGTTTAATACCGTATCAGGACGCTCCGGCCATACCCATGCAGGAATAAACACATAGAAATCACGGATAATCGGCGCTAAACCTTGGAATTCCATTTGGTCATAATAACTGAGCAATAACCCTAAGTTTTCCCATGGCGAGAACGTATCGCGGGTTAAATACAAGAAGGTGTAAAATGCTTCAGCACCGCTCACATCAAGACCGTAACGCTTGAGAGCTAACCAGAACATCCCAACAATACTTGCCACACCCGCCGCTGCCAGCATCCAAAGCGTGATCCACCCTCTGACAATCCCAATAAATAGGAACAGGGCAAATGCCAAGATAATGTTGGCACGGGTTCCGCCCACAATCACATAGGTTAAGAAACCGAATGAGACCGTGCTAATCAGGAAGAAAATCCAGCGTTTTTGCGTGGGTTTCAAGAAATAGACAATCAGCATTGCAGGGATAAAGAAGTAGAAAAAGCGCTTCAATGCCACGCCCGACACCTGACTGGAGAATATCTGGCTATAGGATTTTAACTTAAACAGTAAGAAACCATTGTCCATGAAGAAAATACCCACAGTGACCACCGCGACAGTGATCAATAGCAGGCAGGTTAAATTGGTTTCCACTTTATTCATGCTAAATACCGCACGACGCTGGGTATCCACGCGCTTAGTTAAACGCGTTTTGTATGTCACATAGTAAATGGCGTAGAAGCTGGTTGACGCCAGCATGGCATACATCAAGTAATCGGCAGGGACTATCGCGACATCAAACTGGAAAACCAATGCACAAGTCAGTGGAAATCCGAAGTAAAACGTCAGTAAATACAATAAAGTAAAGAAAATATTAAAATTAAAGCGCACACGTAAAAACTCTTTATACATCAGTGTGCCGATAAAGATAATAGAGATTAGGTAGATAAGCGCTAAGCCACCCAATTCAAGCAATGTCATGCTTTCGCCTCCGCAATGCTGAGGATCTGTTTCCAGCCATCAGTAAAGTTAGGCGCAAAGAATTCAATATGCTGTTTATTAAGCGAATTCATTTGGCGTTGTGCTTCATCCACTAATGGCAAAGTCAGCTCATCACCATAGAAAAAGACCGGGACATTCTGCGCCGTTAAATCTTGCCAGAAGGTATTTTGGCGGCTAATGACAAAAGGAATAGAGAACTGAATAAGCAAACAGACCGTTCCAACCCCTTGTTGGCGATTAAAAATAAAGTAGCCAAGGTCGCAGGTTTTCAGCAAATTCAGGTAGTCATCGAACGCCATACGTTCTTTAAGAATATCCACCTGCCCCTGAGAGAATTCGCTCTGTGCTGCTTGCTCAACTTCTGCAATGTAGTTTTGGTTATTCGCTGGGTAGCCCATTGGGACTATCACTTTCACCTTGTCGCCAAATTGCTGTTTAATCGCGCTCAGTGCTTCCACATGACGATTGGAGCGGTCACCTGAGTTACCGAGCAGGATAGTTAACTGCTCGCCCTCACGAGGCTGACGTTCGTTTAGCGTCAATGCTGGATCCATACGCGTCGGGAAGTAAAGAACCGACGATGGCACATTAGGATTCGACTGCTGGAAATGGCACAAATCTCCCCGCGTTGCACAAACGTGCCCCACTTTCTTTTGTGCCAGACGACGTAGAATATAAAATAGCTTAAATTTCAGCGAGCTAGATTCTTCATAGAGATCAGCCCCCCAAATATGCCACCAAAATTGATGGGATTTTATCTTGCCAAAAAGCAGTGCTAACCAAATTGGCGCATTAAATTGCCCATGGAAGAAAAAGCGTGTCCGACGTTCCGCTTTCGCGCGACGAATTACGCTATCTGCAATAGATTGTTTGCTGTCAAAAACTTCAATTTCAAGCATCGGATAGGCAGCAGCAAGCTGCGCATCCTGGCTCACCACCATAAAATGCGGCTTTTGTGACGGTGCCATCTCTTGGCAAATAACGTTATTAAAAAACGTTAAAACCGTCTGATTATGATGCGGGAGATCAGATCCCAGTACATGTATTAAGGTTGTCATGCTCGCCTACGGTAGATCAAAAATACGCAACAACAGAGAGTAAAATATACGATATAGGTCGCCATATAGGCTTGTGTCGCTCCCACGGCGCCATGTTCAGGAATAAACCAATGGGCAAAGCCCGTTAACAGAACAAATTGGCTCACTTCCGTAAGAACATAAAAACGCAGTGCCGCTTTCGCGATGACCAGATAACCAAAGACGTAAGCACCCACTTTCAATACGTCGCCGACCAGCTGCCAAGCGAACAGGTCTCTCATCCCTGTAAACTCTTTTGAGAACAGCAGCCAAATCGCAAAATCACGCAGCAGCCAAACCGTAAAGCTCACGGCGGCAACAGCAGGTAATACAAACTTCAATGCCTTAACAATTTCGGCAGAAATTTCATTTTTATGCTGTAAACGGGATAACGTCGGCAGCAAATAGACCGAAAATGTTGCTGTGATAAATTGTAAATAGGCATCCGAAATCGTGGTGACGCCCGTCCATAACCCCACTTCATCCCAGCTATAAGTCTGTGCCAGTAAATTTCGCATCATGATATAGGCGACTGGCAGCGTAATCGCCGTCAACATCGCCATGATAGTGAATTTACCCAGATTAGTGGCAATGGCTTTATCCCACGCAGGTTTGAGGGATGACAACGCAAACTGTTTACGTCGAATAACCATACCTGCCGCAGGCAATACCACCAACGCAGGAACCAATGCTAACCCTGCGAGTGCACCATCATAGCCACCCATTAGATAGCATAAATAATAGGCGACTACGCCGATTATGCTACCAAAAATGATGGCCGTCGCATTCCCAGCAGCGTCTCGATAACCTTTTAAAATCGCCAAGAAATAGTTCGCATATGCGATACCCATTTGAATCAAGGCAACCATGCGGATCACATTGCTGTATTGCTCACTGTCAAATAACGCAGCACTGATTGGGGCACTACATAGTAAGAAAATAATCGCCAGTAACGTTGAAAATCCGAGGATTATCGTTGAAGACGTTCCCAGTACAGCCCGTAATTTCTGCGGATCTTGATGGTGTTCTGCCACATATTTTGTGACGCCATTGAAAATCCCTGCGCCAGACAATACACCTAGCACAGTAATTAATTGGCGGAAGTTCCCCGCCAGCCCGACACCACTTGGGCCAAATGAGACTGCAAATAATTTCACGATCAACAGGCCCACCCCGATTTTAATCAGGGTAGACCCAGCAGTCCAAACCGATGCTTTAGCGAGAGACATTAGGCAAAGAACGCTTTGATTCGCTCAATAACCACTTGTTGCTCGTCGTCTGTCATGTTGTAGAACATTGGCAGACGCACTAAACGGTCACTTTCAACCGAAGTGTATTTATCTTCACCGTGGAAATAACCGAATTCCATTCCAGCAGGGCTGGTGTGCAGTGGCACATAGTGGAATACCGTCAAAATACCATGAGATTTCATATATTCATTAAACTCAGTGCGCTCTTCCACATCTTTGAGTTTGATATAGAACATATGGGCATTATGTTTCAAATCTTCCGGCACGGTGGCTAACACTAAACGACCTGCAGCTACCAGCGGTTGTAACGCTTGATAATAGCGATCCCACAGCAGTAAACGGCGTTCGTTGATTTTGTCTGCTTCTTCTAACTGCGCCCATAAATAGGCAGCTTGTAAGTCAGATAACAGATAGCTTGAACCGATGTCGCGCCAGGTATATTTGTCCACTTGACCACGGAAGAATTGGCTGCGGTTTGTGCCTTTTTCACGGATCACTTCTGCACGGTTAATCAACGCTTTATCATTGATTAAAGTCGCACCACCTTCACCACCTGAAGAGTAGTTTTTAGTTTCATGGAAGCTATAGCAACCAATATGGCCGATGGTACCCAGTGCTTTACCTTTGTAGGTAGACATCACGCCTTGTGCCGCGTCTTCAATCACAAATAAATTGTGTTTCTTCGCGATAGCCATGATGGTGTCCATTTCACAAGCCACGCCTGCGTAGTGAACAGGAACAATTGCACGTGTGCGATCAGTGATTGCCGCTTCAATCTTGGTTTCATCGATATTCATCGTATCTGGACGAATATCCACGAACACAATTTTGGCGCCACGTAACACGAATGCGTTAGAGGTCGATACGAAGGTAAAGCTTGGCATGATGACTTCATCGCCCGGCTTAATATCAATCAGGATCGCTGCCATTTCTAATGAAGCGGTGCAAGACGGTGTTAACTGGACTTTCGGACAGTTAAAACGTTTCTCCATCCACTCTTCACAACGCTTAGTGAAACCACCATCCCCGCACAGTTTGCCACTAGCCATGGCCTGCTTCATATACTCAACTTCAGTACCTACAACGGGTGGTTTATTAAATGGAATCATGTTGTCCCCTGTATAACCAATATGCTGTGCTGGCGATTGCCGCACCGCTACGTGAATAAAGATTTAACGCCGCAACATTGCTCATTTGCGTGGCAACATTTAACTGTCTTTTTTGGTGTTGCACACACCATTGATACGCTGCTGACATTAATTTCCGACCGATACCGCGTCCTGTTGCATTTGGCGTTGCCGCTAATAGCCCAATTCTGGCTGTATCTACATCAAGGCTACGTAGGCTAACGAAACCTAAAATATCACCTGCATTACCTCTAAGGAGTAAACAGGTGTGGTCAAAGGTGCCAAGAACAGCTTTTTCTATCCATAATGCATAAAACCGACCGCTGTCCCCTTCATGGTACCAAGGGGTTCTAAAGCGGCTGTTACTAAACACAGAGGCGGCAGTGTCGCGCAGAGAAACAATATCCCCTGTTTGTGCAACAACCACATTATCCGTCTCTGATAACGCTGTGTTTAGATAAGCATTTTCTGTGCCAACCGTTAACGCAAAATCAATTTCGCCTTCAACGAAACTGAACCCCATACTGGCTAGCTCATCGATTTTAGCTGTCTCAGATGCCGCAACTTTCGCTTGCACAATATCAAACTTATCCAGTTGATAAGAAAGAATAATTTGCGCATCAGTCGCGGCAAAATCCAGTTTCGCCGTTGAACGTTTGAAAAAATCAGATTCCCAATCTAGGGGATCAATATTGGCGCGGACGGACACGAAGTAAGTCCTCTAAGTATTTGCCATAACCTGTTTTATTCAGGCGAGCGGCGGCTTCTTTAACTTGGTCGTCAGACAACCAGCCATTACGCCATGCAATCTCTTCTAAACAAGCCACTTTAAAGCCTTGACGTTTCTCAACGGTCTGAACAAATGTTCCGGCTTCAATTAAGCTGTCATGGGTTCCCGTATCTAACCAAGCGAAGCCACGACCGAGCAGCTCAACGCTAAGCTCACCGCGCTCTAAATACATTTGGTTGATGGAGGTAATTTCTAGTTCACCACGTTCGGAAGGTTTTACTTGCTTAGCAAAATCAACCACTTGGTTATCATAGAAATATAAACCCGTCACTGCCCAGTTTGATTTTGGTTTTTTTGGTTTTTCTTCGATAGACAACGCTTTGAAGTTGTCATCAAATTCCACCACACCAAAACGCTCAGGATCCATTACTTGGTAGCCGAATACTGTCGCACCCTTTTGACGTGCGGCGACTGACATTAATTTAGGGCTGAATGAGTGACCGAAGAAAATATTGTCTCCAAGCACTAAGCAGCAAGAGTCCCCATTAATGAACTCTTCACCAATGATGAATGCTTGAGCGAGCCCATCAGGAGATGGCTGCTCTGCATAGCTCAGTTCAATACCAAATTCATGACCATCACCCAATAAACGCTGGAACATCGGCAGATCATCGGGAGTCGAAATGACCAAAATTTCACGGATCCCTGCCAGCATTAATACCGACAGCGGATAATAAATCATTGGCTTGTCATAAATCGGCAGCAACTGTTTTGAGATGCCGCGAGTGATCGGGTGCAAACGCGTTCCCGAACCACCAGCCAGAATAATACCTTTCATATTGCCTCCTAGCTGCCCAAGCCTAGACGTTCACCAGCATAGGAGCCATCTTGCACACGACGCCACCAAGTTTCATTGTTTAAATACCACAGAACCGTTTTACGGATCCCGGATTCAAACGTCTCTTCTGGTGTCCAGCCTAATTCACGCTCAATTTTATCGGCGTCAATGGCGTAGCGCATATCGTGACCTGGGCGGTCTTTCACATACGTGATTAAGTCGCGGTAATGAGCAACCCCTTGAGGTTTCTGCGGGTGCAGCTCTTCAAGTAATTCGCAAATTGTTTCAACCACTTGAATATTACGACGCTCGTTATGACCACCAATATTGTAGGTTGAACCCGGCTGTGCTTGAGTCGCCACTAAATGCAACGCACGCGCATGGTCTTCCACAAACAGCCAGTCGCGAATTTGTTCGCCTTTGCCATACACTGGCAGTGGCTTACCGGAAATCGCATTCAAAATAATCAATGGGATCAACTTCTCAGGGAAGTGATATGGGCCATAGTTATTTGAGCAGTTGGTGATCATGGTCGGTAAACCATACGTTCTCTGCCACGCACGTACTAAGTGATCGCTAGACGCTTTTGAGGCTGAATATGGGCTGCTTGGTGCATACGGTGTAGTTTCCGTAAAGAAGCCATCTGGACCTTCCAAGTCGCCATACACTTCATCAGTTGAAATGTGATGGAAACGGAAAGCCGCTTTTTTACTATCTTCAAGTGCAGACCAGTAATGACGCGCCGCTTCTAACAAGGTGTAAGTACCCACGATGTTAGTTTCTATAAATGCTGCAGGGCCATCAATTGAACGGTCAACGTGGCTTTCTGCCGCTAAGTGCATCACAACATCAGGTTTGTGTTCAGCAAACACTTTATCCAATGCAGCACGGTCACAAATGTTCACTTGTTCAAAAGCATAACGCTCGCTATTGGCAACTTCCGCTAATGACTCTAAATTGCCCGCGTAGGTTAAACAGTCAACCACAATCGCGTGGTCTTTTGTGTTTTCAATCACATGACGAACAACAGCGGAGCCGATAAAGCCGGCTCCGCCTGTAATTAAAATACGTTTCAACGCCATACTCCTTTTGTATCCACAACCCATTTTTGTGGGATAGCAGAACCTTGGATACCTTTAAACAGGTTATGGTCGACTAACATCAGGATCACATCCGCTTCGCTCACGGCCGTTTCAATAGAAACCAGTTCAGCAATACCTTTCAGTGCTGTTGGTAACTCGTGAATATGCGGTTCCACCGCAAATGTTTTACCTGGGTTCCAGTTCGCAACCATTTTGGTGATGTGCATTGCTGGGCTTTCGCGCAGGTCATCGATGTTTGGTTTGAACGATAAACCGAAACATGCGATTTTGATTTCATTCGCTTTTTTGCCAGTTTCCACTAAGCAATCAGCCACGGCCGCTTTCACTTGATCAACAACCCAGATTGGCTTGCCATCGTTAACTAAACGCGCAGTGTGGATTAAACGAGATTGTTTTGGACTTTGAGCCACGATAAACCACGGGTCGACCGCGATACAGTGACCGCCAACGCCTGGGCCCGGTTGCAAAATGTTCACGCGAGGGTGACGGTTTGCAAGGCTAATCAGTTCCCAAACATTGATATCTTGGTCTGCACAAATCAGCGATAATTCGTTAGCAAATGCGATGTTAACGTCACGGAAGCTGTTTTCCGTTAACTTGCACATTTCAGCCGTTCTTGAGTTAGTGATTACACACTCACCTTCTAAGAAGATGTTGTACAGTTCGCTAGCACGCAGTGAAGATTTCGGTGTCATCCCGCCGACAACACGGTCGTTTTTGATCAATTCAACCATCACTTGGCCTGGCAGTACGCGCTCAGGGCAGTATGCTACGTCGATATCTGCTTCTTCACCTGCTTGGTGAGGGAAGGTCAAATCAGGACGAGCTGCTGCTAACCACTGTGCCATTTGCTCAGTCGTACCCACTGGAGACGTGGACTCCAGAATCACTAAGTCACCTTTCTTCAGGACTGGCGCGATAGATTCAGCTGCCGCTTTCACGTACACCAAATCAGGCTCGTGTTCACCTTTGAATGGCGTAGGAACAGCAATCAGGAATGCGTCTGCAGGTTGTGGCTTGGTGAAGGCTTTTAAGTGGCCTTCTTCAACTGCTTTTTTCACCACAACGTCCAGCTCAGGTTCCACAATATGGATTTTACCTTGATTGATAGTGTCAACAGCATGCTGGTTGACATCTACGCCGACAACCTGCTTCTTACGAGATGCGAAGGCTGCCGCTGTTGGTAAACCGATATAACCGAGGCCGATAACAGAAATAGTTTCAAAACTCATAATTTCACCTGATTGCTTTTTAATGCTGCAAGAATACGCTGACAAGCATGACCATCACCATACGGGTTATGTGCGCGGCTCATTTCGTGATATTCCGCTTCATCTGTCAGTAACCGATTAACTTCATTTACAATGGTTTGTGTATCTGTTCCCACTAAACGAACTGTCCCTGCATCAACCGCTTCAGGGCGTTCGGTGGTATCTCTCATAACTAAAACAGGTTTGCCTAAAGATGGCGCCTCTTCTTGAATACCGCCGGAATCCGTTAAAATCAGATACGCGTGGTTCATCAAATAGACGAACGGCAGATATTCTTGAGGACTAATTAAGATAATATTATCAATACCATGCAGAATTCGTTTTACTGGCTCGCTCACATTTGGGTTCAAGTGAACTGGGTAAACCACTTGAACATCAGGGTGTGCTTGAGCGATATCCGCTAATGCATGACAAATACGCTCGAAACCGCCACCAAAACTTTCACGGCGGTGACCAGTCACAAGCAGCATTTTTTTGCTTGGATCGATAAATGGGTAATTTCCGGCTAATTCAGCCATCATATTTTGGTTACCCATGACCTTCTCTTTGACCCACAACAGCGCATCAATGACTGTATTACCAGTCACCGAAATATGGCTATCGGGAATAGATTCGTTGAGTAAGTTTTGGCGCGAATTTTCTGTCGGCGCGAAATGGTACTGAGCAAGGTGCCCCGCAATTTTACGGTTACCTTCTTCTGGCCATGGTGAGTAGAGGTTTCCTGTGCGCAGTCCAGCTTCAACATGCCCAACTGGGATGCGATGGTAGAATGCCGCAAGACTGGTTGCCATTGTTGTGGCAGTATCGCCGTGCACAAGGACAACATCCGGTTGGAAATCCGCAAATACTGCCTTTAATCCTTCCAGAATACGGCAAGTAATATCGGTTAAATCCTGACCTGGTTTCATAATGTTGAGATCATAATCGGGCGTGATCTCAAATAAGTTCAGTACTTGATCTAGCATTTCACGGTGCTGAGCGGTGACACACACTTTCGCTTCAAAGTCTGCATCATCAGCAAGAGCATGAACCAATGGAGCCATTTTAATGGCTTCAGGCCGTGTGCCGAATACAGTCAATACTTTCACAGTGACTCTCTTATATTTTCTTCGCAGTTTACTGCTTTCTTTAGTTTTAATGATGCTATTTCGCCACCGACCTTGCTGCCGGTGGCGAATGTGACATTACGATGGGCGACGGCGAGACAGTACCACTCCGGCACCTACTAACATACCAATTGCACCCCACAGAACAGCAATAAATGCTCTGCGCGGACTATCGCGTTTGATTGGATCTTCAGGCGTTCGCAGATAACGATACGCATGGAAATTATCTTGAAGAACAGGTTCAACATTCAGCGTCGATAACATCGCCACATTCTGATCATAATCTGTATCAAAATCTGGACCTGTGGCTTTTAACGTCTCAATTTGAGCTTGCAGTAATGGAACACCTAACATGAACATTTTTGAGTCAGGAATTTCATCCACTGGCGCAGTCGTTTGATTACGTGAAATACCTTGCTTTTCCGCCACTTTAAGAGCTTGTTCAAGGCTATTTAGACGACGGTCATATGCTGCAGTTGCTACCATCGCTTCACGTTTAACTAACGCTTTCATTGATTGGGTTTTGGTTGCCCAAGTCCCTTTCAATTCATCATTCAAATTTGTGGTTGCACGCTGATTAGCAAACTCAATATATTCACGTAACAGTTGATTGCTGTCTGTTGCTGTTTCAGCCACTAACTTCACGCTATCTGTTGGGTTTTTGAGTGCATCAGCTGGCGTATATTCGATATTGTTGATCAGCTCATCTAACAATGCCGCATCCGCTTTCGGGTCATTTTCCAAGCGTTGCTTATAATACTCAGTACCTAACCAAAATTGGCGGCGAGTATCATAAGAGCCTAATTGTTTGGTAAATTCTTCATAAGCTTCTTTGGCAATCGTTGGTAGTTGCCCTTCTTGCCCCACCGCATTAATACGAGAATCAAGGTTGCGCAGAAATTGTTGCTGAGAATAATAACTTCCCAGATTGTTCACAGTCGGTAAATCCGTGATAGCCGTTGTACTCCACTTCGGCTGCATAAAATAGGATGCTCCCAGTGCAATCGCAGCAAAAATCACTGCACATGCGACGATCCAAATTTTACCCTGCCATAGTGAACGGCATAAATCACGAATATCTAACTCCGCTTCAAGCGAGGTTTGATGTTGATTAGGTTGCGTTTCTGAGTTATTCACTGCACAGAACCTCTATAGTTCGTTTGTCGTTACCGGACCGCACTCTTACGCGCACGACGTCTAATTCGCTTGATAAAACGGGCGACTTTCCATGCTCGCTTGATGCAGTAACCATACATCATAAATACAAGCAAAAATAATGCCAACATTACCCATTCAGGAACGAATGAAAGGCGCTCGCCAATAATACCAATACACGCAAGAACTGCCGCAGCCAATGTGATGATTACAAATGCCCCTTTCGGGGTAAAACCTGAGCGCATAATCAAGTGATGAATATGCTGACGATCCGGTGAAAATGGACTCATACCTTTACGAATTCGGCGGTACATAATTGCCACCATATCCATAAGCGGAATAGCAATAATCCATAATGCAGTCACAGGGTTTATTGGATGGACATCTTCTTGTGTTGAAGCAACAAGGATCCAAATAATGGTAAAGCCAATCAACGTACTTCCCGCATCACCCATGAACACTTTAAAGCGACGCCCTAAAACGCCCATATTCATGAGGATATAAGGAAGAATAGCCGCTATAAATGCAAAACACCAAAACGCTAACGCATAGTTACCATTTTGATACAGTAAGAAACCAAGGGCTCCAAAGGAAACCGAGGACAATCCGCCTAATAAGCCATCGATGCCATCGACCATGTTGAAGGCATTGATCGCAGCCCAAACGGCAAATAAGGTGACGATATAACCAAATGGCCCAAGTACCAGTTCCCAAGGACCAAATGCATGGCCTAGAGACTCTAACGACAACCCACCCGCTGTCATCATGACGACAGCGACGATAGCTTGAACCCCAGCGCGTAATTTCACGCTGATATCAAACCTATCATCCAGAGCACCAACGAACACTAAGAGCCCCGCACAAGCAATATATAGCCACTTATGGGGAATGTATTCTTCCGTGATCATAAACGCGAAGCAAACGCCAAAGAAAACAGAGATCCCTCCAACGAGAGGAACCAATCCTACGTGTTTCTTCCTGAAATTCGGTTTATCAACCAAGCCAATTTTTTTCGCCACAATACGCGCGACAAAAATAAAAGCTAAGGTAAACAAAAAGACATAGAAGAGATTACTTACAAAGTGTGTGCTATCCACTGTTCTACTCTCTTATATTTCTATCCAACTTTTAAACACTAAAACTTTTGGTTGCTGTGATAAATTACTGCCGCCACATAGTATTCGAACAAAAAATGGTACTCTAAAACAGATTTCCTGCGTTTTGATATGCACAAAACATGCCGAAAAAGCCAATACGACGATATAGTTTTGCGTTACAAACTCACCTTAAAGATTTTATCTCTTAACACTGCAAGATGCATGCCATAAAAACAATCTCCAACATATTAACCGACCATCACTATCACTTTTCATATGAATGAGTAAATATCAGTTATTGGATAAATCTAAGTATAAAAATTAATGTAAAAAATACCATCTTATAAAGAATAAGCTAGCATCCGTTGATTATTTCATTTTACTCATCAAGAAAGTAATTCATGCTTATGTTGATAAATAATAAAGACTATTATTTTGTGAATGTTCACTGTTCACTGATAAAAAAATAGGCGCCCTAATTAGAGCGCCTATTTCTATACTCATAATCCTAACGAGACTATGCTCTTTTCATAAAATCAAAGAACTCTTCGTTAGTCTTAGTCATTGCTAATTTGCTGATGAGGAATTCCATTGCATCGATTTCGCCCATTGGGTGAATAATCTTACGCAGGATCCACATTTTTTGCAGCTCATCTTGGGAGGTGAGCAGCTCTTCTTTACGAGTACCAGAGCGGTTGTAATCAATCGCAGGGAAAACACGTTTTTCAGCAATTTTACGGGACAGGTGTAATTCCATGTTACCTGTTCCTTTAAATTCTTCGTAAATCACTTCATCCATTTTCGAACCGGTATCAACCAATGCGGTCGCGATGATAGTCAAGCTACCACCTTCTTCGACGTTACGAGCAGCACCGAAGAAACGCTTTGGACGATGTAATGCGTTTGCGTCCACACCACCAGTCAATACTTTACCTGATGAAGGAACGACGGTGTTGTATGCACGAGCAAGACGAGTAATAGAATCGAGTAAAATGATAACGTCTTTTTTATGCTCAACCAGACGTTTCGCTTTCTCGATAACCATTTCAGCAACTTGGACGTGACGCGCAGCTGGCTCATCAAACGTTGAAGCAATAACTTCACCTTTCACTAAGCGTTGCATCTCAGTAACTTCTTCTGGACGCTCATCGATCAGTAGAACCATCAATACGCAGTCAGGGTAGTTATGGGCAATGTTAGCCGCAATATTTTGCAGTAACATGGTTTTACCCGCTTTCGGTGGTGCAACGATCAAACCACGCTGTCCACGACCGATAGGTGCGGCTAAATCCAATACACGTGCCGTTAAATCTTCAGTAGAACCGTTACCACGCTCCATGCGCAGACGATTATTGGCATGTAGTGGGGTTAAGTTTTCAAAAAGGATTTTGCTGCGGGCGTTTTCAGGTTTGTCAAAGTTAACTTCGTTAACTTTCAAGAGTGCAAAATAGCGTTCACCTTCTTTCGGGGGACGAATTTTTCCTGAAATGGTGTCGCCGGTGCGTAGGTTAAAGCGGCGAATTTGGCTAGGGGAAACATAGATATCATCAGGGCCTGCGAGGTAAGAACTGTCTGCTGAACGGAGGAAACCAAATCCATCCTGCAATATTTCCAGTACGCCATCGCCGAAAATATCTTCTCCACTTTTAGCATGCTGCTTCAAAATTGAGAAAATAATATCCTGCTTTCTCATACGGGCTAAGTTCTCTAGCCCCATGTTTTCGCCTAACGTAATCAGTTCTGATACTGGCGTATTTTTTAATTCGGTAAGATTCATAATGGTGGGTTCTTTAACTCGGGGTATTTCTCGAACTATGAACGTAAATTGGAGGCAACTTTTATAGTGAACCTATTTAGTATAGTGAACCTATGAAGCGCCAGTTTAACTTTATAGTGCCCTGTTGATAGATATGAACTCATAACCAACAACAATGCATTAAAATTTGTGCTAGCTACAACTAATATTGCTGTGAAGGTGTTGTGACTAACGAAAGCGTTGTAATCATCAAGATGACATGCCGCATATTATTAGAAACGTAATCAATATTAGCAATAGTTTTTTATACATTTTAGGACAACATCTTATCCCTAATACAGCCCATTTATTTACTCAAGACTTAAGTCACAGTGATACAACCATGAATTATCAACTTTAGATTAATAGTCAGTAACTAAAATTGGCATTGAACAGAACTGCAAGCTAGACGTTTCAGAAAAGAGCAAAGGAAAACAAGGTAATTCTTATGGGTACTCTATGAGGAATGCGGATAACTTATCATGCTTAAATGGGGACGTCTAGCGACTCTCTATATAAAATAAATGCGCCGCTAAACGTTTTGGCTTATATAAAGCTATAACTTACAGATTTTCGTCTAGAAATTCTTTCAGTTGAGTTTTAGATAAAGCACCAACTTTAGTTGCAGCTACACTGCCGTTTTTGAATAATAACAGTGTAGGGATACCGCGAATACCAAATTTTGGGGCAGTCGCTGGATTATCATCAATATTCAGTTTTGCGATAGTCACTTTGCCTGTATATTCTTCAGCAACTTCATCAAGGATTGGCGCGATCATTTTACAAGGTCCACACCATGCAGCCCAGAAGTCGACTAAAACAGGTGAACTTGCATTTAGAACGTCTGACTCAAAACTTGCATCAGTAATATGTTTAATTTTGTCGCTCATGTTGTACTCCAAAGGATCATTTTTACAGACATAGTGTAACATTAATTGGCAGCAGTATGCTTTATTTCAAAAGATACGCTTTCGTAAACCAACCGATAACTGATATTCTAACATACTATGAGTAAAGCACACTTGACAGAAAAGAAGTTTTCCGACTTCGCATTGCACCCAAAAGTCATTGAAGCACTTAATAAAAAAGGCTTCAACTTTTGCACGCCTATTCAGGCGTCTACCCTGCCTTATACTGTCGAAGGCAAAGATGTTGCGGGGCAAGCACAAACAGGTACAGGTAAAACGTTAGCATTCCTAACGTCTACATTTCATTTTCTCTTAACTCACCCGGCAATCGAGGGGAAAAAAACCAATCAGCCACGTGCGCTGATCATGGCTCCTACTCGTGAATTAGCCGTACAGATTTACTCAGATGCTAAAGAGCTGGCCGAGTACACTGGTTTGAAAATGGGTCTAGCCTATGGTGGTGATGGCTATGACGAGCAATTACGCGTATTACAAAACGGCGTTGATATCCTTATTGGAACAACCGGTCGTCTTATTGATTATGCAAAACAAGGTCACGTTGATTTAGCAGCTATCCAAGTTGTTGTTTTGGATGAAGCTGACCGTATGTACGACCTCGGTTTTATTAAAGATATTCGTTGGTTATTCCGCCGTATGCCTGGCGCAGCAGACCGACTCAACTTACTGTTCTCCGCAACACTCTCTTACCGCGTGAGAGAATTAGCGTTCGAACAAATGAACAGCCCGGAATATGTGGAAGTTGAACCACTACAAAAAACCGGTCACCGTATTAAAGAAGAGTTATTTTATCCATCCAACGAAGAAAAAATGCGCCTACTACAAACGCTACTCGAAGAAGAGTGGCCTGAGCGCTGCATTATTTTCGCCAATACGAAGCATCGTTGTGATGATATCTGGGCTCACCTTGCTGCCGATGGCCACCGTGTCGGGTTATTAACTGGCGATGTCGCACAGAAAAAACGTCTGCGCATTTTAGAGCAGTTCACTCAAGGTCAAATTGATATCTTGGTTGCGACTGACGTTGCTGCTCGTGGATTACATATTCCATCAGTAACTCATGTATTTAACTATGATTTACCTGACGATTGCGAAGACTATGTACACCGTATTGGACGTACAGGTCGTGCGGGTGAAAGCGGAAATTCTATCAGCTTAGCGTGTGAAGAATACGCACTAAACTTACCTGCAATCGAAGAGTATATTCAGCACTCCATCCCTGTCAGTAAATATAACAGTGATGCACTGCTGAGCGACCTGCCGGCACCAAAACGCCGCCACCGTCCGCGCCCAAGTGGTCCACGCCGCAATTCTAATGCGCCGCGTCGCCATAATGGCCCACGTAATAACCATAAACGTGCAGGCTGAGTAAATACCCTATGCTGAAATCTTCTTCTCTGTATGCCGCTATCGATTTGGGTTCCAACAGCTTTCATATGCTGGTTGTTCGCGAAACTGCAGGTAGCATTCAGATTATTTCTCGGGTTAAACGGAAAGTTCGTCTGGCTGCGGGTTTAGATAAAGATAATATTTTATCTGAGCAAGCCATGGAACGAGGCTGGCAATGCCTGCGTCTCTTCTCAGAACATCTGCAAGATATTCCTAACTCGCAAATTCGAGTTGTGGCAACCGCGACATTACGCCTTGCTAAAAATGCCGATGTCTTTATTGAGAAAGCCAGCCAAATCCTCGGAAATCCCGTAAAAGTAATCCAAGGAGAAGAAGAAGCTCGCTTGATTTATCAAGGCGTCGCCCATACAACTGGCGGACCAGAGCAACGCTTAGTGGTCGATATCGGGGGCGGCAGTACCGAACTTGTCACCGGTACAGGCGCGAAAGCTCAGCTACTTTATAGCCTCGAAATGGGCTGTGTGACTTGGCTTGAACGCTACTTTAGCGACAGAACGCTAACAGAAGAAAACTTCGCTCAAGCCGAAGCGGCAGCTCAACACGTCATTGCGCCTATCGCTGATGTCCTTAAGAATCACGGGTGGAAAATTTGTGTCGGCGCATCGGGTACTGTACAAGCGATTCAGGAAATCATGATTGCTCAAGGGATGGATGAACTCATCACCCTGAGTAAATTACAGCAGCTGAAGCACAAAGCTATCCAGTGCCATAAATTAGAAGAGCTTGAAATCGAGGGCCTCACGTTTGAACGTGCCCTCGTTTTCCCAAGTGGCTTATCGATCCTGATCGCAATTTTCAAAGCACTGAATATCGAAAATATGACATTAGCTGGCGGCGCTCTTCGCGAAGGCTTAGTGTATGGCATGCTTGAACTGCCTATTGAGCAAGATATTCGCGCGCGCACGCTACGCAACATTCAGCGTCGCTTCCTTGTGGATATTGAACAGGCTAGCCGCGTACGCCAGCTTGCTGAGCATTTCTACCTGCAAGTTGCCAAAGAGTGGGAATTAGATAGCCGTTGCCGTGATTTATTATCCAGCGCTTGTGCATTACATGAGATTGGGCTGAGTGTTGATTTTCGCAAAGGCCCAGAGCACGCAAGTTATTTAATCACTCACCTTGATTTACCAGGCTTCACGCCAGCGCAAAAACGCTTTCTCGCGGTTCTTCTCAAGAACCAGCAAGGTCAAATAGACCTCGCTTCGCTGAGCCAACAAAATGCATTACCTATTCAGCAAACTTACGCATTATGCCGTTTATTGCGCCTAGCCATTATTTTTGCCAGCCGTAGACGTGACGATACATTACCAGCATTGCGCCTTAACGCTAATGGGCAAGATTTAACCATCGCACTGCCATACCGCTGGCTTGAGGAACACCCTTTACGAGCTGAAAATTTACAGCAAGAAGTTCAGTGGCAAGGGTATGTGAATTGGCAACTGGCCTTAGAAGAGCGTAATAGCTCCAATTGATATCGCTCTAAATTGATCAGGATAGGTTCCCACCTCGTCGTGGGAACTCTCTCTTAAACTCTTTCGCTACTGATCGGTTTTCTTATTTAGCCCCAAGCGTGCCTTGATATCCGCTAAAGCGGACTGCCCTTTTTGCATTCGCTCTTCGGCGGTAACCACTTTTCGTTGCTGCTCCCACACCAAATCATCTTGCGGTAATTCCATCAAAAAGCGGCTCAGTTCAGGGCGGATCAGTTCGCCGTATTGGCGACGCTCGCGGCTATGAGTAAAGAATAACTCTCGCTGCGCTCGCGTAATTCCCACGTAAGCCAGTCGACGCTCTTCATCAATATTATTTTCATCAATACTACTTTGATGAGGCAATAATCCCTCTTCCATTCCAACTAAGAAAACATAAGGAAATTCAAGACCTTTAGATGCGTGCAATGTCATCAACTGAACTTGATCTGAATCTTCATCATCTTCTCCACGTTCCATCATATCGCGCAGCGTAAAGCGAGTGACAACCTGATTGAGCGTCATTGGATCATTCAGCTCATCCCCTTCAATCATTTCGCTCATCCATGTAAACAATTGATTGACGTTTTTCATTCGCATTTCGGCGGCTTTGGTACTGGCTGAGGTTTCATACAACCAACTCTCGTAGTCCATTTCCCGTAAAAGATCCCGTACCGCTATCAATGGTTCACGCTCCGAAATCCGGACTATCCCTTCCATCCAATGAGTGAAACGCTGCAACGCTTCCAAACCTTTCCCTGTTAAAGTCTGTTCCAGACCTAAGTCAAAGCTGGCATGATATAAGCTTTTGCCTCGCTGATTTGCCCATTCTCCCAATTTTTGGATAGTTTTAGGGCCAATTTCTCGGCGTGGCGTATTCACAATACGTAAAAAAGCACTGTCATCTTCAGGGTTAGTCAGCACCCGCAAATAAGCTAAAAGATCTTTAATTTCAGGACGTGAGAAAAAGGATGTCCCTCCCGAAATTCGGTAAGGAATACGGTTTTGCATCAGCATTTTTTCAAAAATACGTGACTGATGATTACCTCGATACAAGATCGCATAATCTTTATATTGGGTTTTATTAATAAAGTGGTGAGCAATTAATTCACCGATCACGCGTTCCGCTTCATGGTCTTCATTATTGGCTGTCAGCACCTTTAATGGCGCCCCATAACCCAATTCAGAAAATAATTTTTTCTCGAAGACATGAGGGTTATTAGCAATCAAAATGTTGGCTGCTTTCAAAATACGGCCTGATGAGCGGTAATTTTGCTCCAGTTTAATCACATTCAGTTTTGGAAAATCTTGGCTGAGTAACACTAAGTTTTGCGGCCTCGCACCACGCCAAGAATAAATAGACTGGTCATCATCACCAACGACCGTAAAGCGGGCACGGCTGCCCACGAGTAATTTCACTAACTGATACTGACTGGTGTTCGTATCTTGGTATTCATCCACCAGCAAATAACGAATTTTTTGCTGCCAACGCTCACGGACTTCTTCATTATGATAAAGCAGCAATGTTGGTTTGCTGATTAAGTCATCAAAATCCAAGACATTACAGCTTTTTAAATGCAGCTCATAGCGACGATAGCACTCAGCAAAATGGTGCTCTTTTTCAGTTCTCGCTTGCCCGACCACTTGCTGCGGAGAGATCAGATCGTTTTTCCAATTTGAGATCGCAGAGATCAGCTGTTGAAGAAGATCTTTATCTTCCTCAAGCAGATCAAATGTGAGTTCTTTGAGTAACGCCATTTGGTCTTGGTCATCAAACAAAGAAAAATTGGCTTTGATCCCTAACGCTTTATATTCGCGTTTGATAATTTCCAGTCCCAAAGTATGGAATGTGGAAATGATTAACCCTCGGGCTTCTTTTTTACCTAATGTTTGCCCCACACGCTCTTTCATTTCGCGCGCGGCTTTATTGGTAAATGTCACTGCCGCAATTTGCCGAGGCTGATAACCACAATGGCGGATCAGATGCGCAATTTTATTGGTAATAACCCGTGTTTTACCTGAGCCTGCCCCTGCCAAAACAAGGCACGGACCATCTACATATTCAACTGCCTGTTGCTGGCTAGGATTTAATCGCATGGTTTTTTACGTCACTCTCTAATGCTAAAAGATGCAACCCGAATTGTAGCAGAAACCAAACCTCACAGAAAAATAACTGAGCTAACAGTCGACAATCTAAAGTAATTAAGATCATAGAAGCAAAAAAGCCGCACCATAAAATGGCACGACTTCAATTTTATACTTAAAATAATCTCAATTAGCTTCCTCTAAATCATTTGTACTAGAGGAAGGCGGCAAACAAAACTATCCCTAGGAGCATACAAAAGTATGTGACTAGGGTAGTTTAGTGAAGCCAACGCACCTATAGTACGAAGGATGACGAGGAATTATTGTGCGCTAGAAATCTTCTTCATATCCGTCATATAACCACGCAAAGTCTTACCGATTTTCTCAATAGGATGATTACGGATAGCTTCGTTGATATCACGTAATTGCGCGTTATCTGTCCCATTATCTGCAACTGGTTTCGCTAAATCACCTGCTTGTAACTTGGTCATAAACTCTTTCAGCATTGGAACTGCTGCGAATGAGAACAGGTAGTTACCGTACTCTGCAGTATCCGAGATAACCACGTTCATTTCATATAAACGCTTACGTGCAATTGTGTTAGCAATCAATGGCAGCTCATGCAGTGATTCATAATATGCTGACTCTTCTAAGATACCCGCTTCCAACATAGTATCGAACGCTAACTCAACACCCGCTTTAACCATCGCAACTAACAGAACACCGTGGTCGAAATATTCTTGCTCTGCAATTTTACCTGCAAATTCTGGGTAGTTTTCAAAAGACGATTTACCAGTCTCTTCGCGCCATGTCAGTAAGTTTTTATCATTATTCGCCCAGTCCGCCATCATTGTTGATGAAAACTCACCAGAAATAATATCATCCATATGTTTTTGGAACAGTGGCGCTAAAATGGTTTTCAGCTGCTCTGATAAAGCATAAGCACGAATTTTCGCTGGGTTAGACAAGCGATCCATCATCAGAGTGATACCACCCTGCTTCAGCGCTTCAGTGATTGTTTCCCAACCAAACTGAATTAATTTTCCTGCATAGCCTGGCTCTACGCCATCGGCAACCATTTTGTCATAGCTCAGTAGCGCCCCCGCCTGCAACATGCCGCACAGAATGGTTTGTTCACCCATTAAGTCAGACTTAACTTCAGCAACGAAAGAGGACTCTAGAACGCCCGCACGATGGCCACCAGTTGCTGCTGCCCATGCTTTCGCAATCGCCATACCCTCACCTTTCGGATCATTTTCAGGGTGAACTGCGATCAACGTTGGAACACCAAAGCCACGCTTATACTCTTCACGAACTTCGGTACCTGGACATTTTGGAGCAACCATCACAACAGTGATGTCTTTACGGATTTCTTCACCAACTTCAACGATGTTAAAACCGTGAGAATAACCTAACGCAGCACCTTGTTTCATCATTGGCTGAACCGCACGAACAACGGTAGAGTGTTGTTTGTCTGGCGTTAAGTTAACAACTAAATCTGCTTCAGGGATCAGTTCTTCATAAGTCCCAACTTTGAAGCCATTTTCTGTCGCTTTACGCCATGATGCACGTTTTTCTGCGATCGCTTCTGGGCGCAAAGCATAAGCGATATCTAAACCAGAGTCGCGCATGTTCAAACCTTGGTTCAGACCTTGAGCACCACAACCGACGATGACGATTTTTTTACCTTTCAGATAGCCAGCTTCATCCGCAAATTCTTCGCGTTTCATGAAACGACACTTGCCTAATTGCGCTAACTGCTCACGTAAATTCAATGTATTAAAATAATTCGCCATGGTCTTACTCCATTATTCGGTCAGTGTTCTGTTGTGTTCGTATTATCAGGCAACTTCGTTACCTGTTGCTCATTATTGAGCAGTTATGGATTTACTATATGCGATGATGAGCATTGCTTAAATTGATATATTAACAATATAATGTTGCAATATTTGCAACGTCAATCAAGGTATCATCAGAGGGCAAAATGGATATTCGTGATCTACAACTGTTTTTGCACTTAGCTGAAAGCTGCCACTTTGGTCGCACATCAAAAGCCATGCATGTCAGTCCATCCACACTATCAAGACAAATTCAGCGTTTGGAAGATCAACTGGGTCATCCACTATTTATCCGTGATAACCGCTCGGTGAAACTGACCCAAGCGGGTGAGCATCTCAAACAGTTTGCCCAACAAACATTGTTGCAATATCAGCAGCTAAAGCATGCGCTTAATCAGCAAAGTCCATCATTAAGCGGTGAATTACGCCTATTTTGCTCTGTCACTGCTGCTTATAGTCATTTACCTCAAGTGCTTGATAAATTTCGCGCTTTGCATCCGCTCGTTGAAATAAAGCTCACCACGGGCGATGCCGCAGATGCCGTTGAAAAAGTCGAAACCAAAGAGGCGGATTTAGGCATCGCAGGTAAACCTGAAAAATTGCCAGATAACGTGCGATTCGCCAAAATTGGGGAAATTCCCCTTGTACTTATTGCCCCATCACTACCTTGCGCAGTACGGAGTATGGTGACTGAAGAGGAGCCGGATTGGTCTACGGTACCGTTCATTCTTCCTGAACATGGCCCTTCTCGTAAACGTATTGAATTATGGTTTAAGCGTCATCGAATCCATAACCCTGTAATTTATGCGACGGTTTCGGGTCATGAAGCCATTGTGTCTATGGTGGCATTGGGCTGTGGTATTGCATTAATACCAAGTGTCGTCGTTGATAATAGCCCCGAGCCTGTCCGTAGCCGTGTATCTCAACTCGATAATATTTCGATGGTAGAACCATTTGAACTTGGCGTTTGCCTACTCAGCAAACGCCTAAGTGAACCATTAATTAAGGCATTTTGGGAATTGCTCCCAGAACACTCAATCTAATGTTCTTTTGCTATCTTGCGGCGCTAGGAAGAAACGGAATGACGGATTTCCCGTTTCATCATGATATTCATATCCTAGTGCATCAAGATGGCGATCAAAGCGCACTTCTGGACCAGAAAGCTCAAAGGCCGCCAGCACTCGCCCATAGTCTGTTCCGTGACTACGATAATGAAATAGCGTGATATTCCAGTGAGTTCCCAGTGTTTCTAGGAACTTCAATAATGCCCCTGGAGATTCAGGAAACTCAAAGCTATACAATTTTTCATCTAATGGCTTCGATGGTCGCCCACCTATCATATAACGCACATGCAGCTTCGCCATTTCATCATCCGATAAATCAGCCACTTCATAACCATTATTTTGCAGCCCTTGAATGATGTCATGCCGCTCTTGTTCACCGCCATTTAAGCGAACACCCACAAAAATGCAGGCTCGCTCTGGATCAGCATCTGTATAACGATAATTAAACTCAGTGATTGAGCGGTTACCAAGCAATTGGCAGAATCGCAAAAAACTGCCTTTCTGTTCAGGAATAGTCACTGCAAGCAGCGCTTCTCGTTGTTCACCTAATTCGCAACGTTCGGATACATAACGTAAACCATGGAAGTTCATGTTGGCGCCTGACAGAATATGCGCCAGCCTTTCACCTTTAATGTTATGTTGCTGAACATATTTTTTCAGCCCCGCCAGCGCTAATGCCCCCGAAGGTTCTGCAATCGCTCTCACATCCTCAAAAATGTCCTTCAGTGCGGCACAAATTGCATCACTATCCACCGTGATCACATCATCGACATACTGCTGACATAGTCGAAAGGTTTCATCGCCAATGCGTTTCACGGCAACGCCTTCCGCAAATAAACCAACACGAGGGAGATCAACTGGATGGCCAGCTTCTAATGCTGCTTTGAGACAAGCTGCATCTTCAGCTTCTACACCGATAATTTTAATTTCAGGCATTAACTGTTTGATTAATACAGCGACGCCAGCAATCAATCCACCACCCCCAACAGGCACAAAAATACGGTCGAGGTGTGCATCCTGCTGAAGAAGCTCAAGTGCAATAGTCGCTTGACCCGCTATCACAGACGGATGGTCAAACGGTGGTACAAAGGTATATCCTTCGCGTTTTGCCATCTCAATCGCGTGAGCTTTAGCCTCGTCAAAATTTGCACCGTATAAAATAGCCTCTCCACCAAAGCTGCGAACAGCATCCACTTTGATATCTGCGGTTGCCACCGGCATAACAATCTTGGCTTTAATGCCGACGCGATTAGCTGATAATGCAACACCCTGCGCATGGTTTCCCGCTGATGCAGTAACTACACCTTTGGCTTTTTGCTCTTCAGTCAGCCCTGCAATCATGGCGTAAGCACCACGTAACTTAAAACTATGAACTGGCTGTCTATCTTCGCGTTTGACTAAAATGGTGTTTCCCATACGCGAAGAGAGTTTGCTCATTTCCTGAAGCGGTGTCACTTGCGCCGCTTCATAGACTGGCGCACTGAGCGCCGCCTTTAGATAGTCGGCACCTGTCGGTGCCGCTGGTAATGGTTTTGCGGCTGCCACAATTAGCCTCCTAATTTAGACTTATCGCGTACAGCGCCTTTATCCGCACTCGTCGCCAAAGAAGCATAAGCGCGTAAAGCGAAAGAAACCTCACGTTGACGGTTACGCGGAGTATAGGCTTTATCTCCACGCGCTAATTCCGCTTCACGACGTTTTGCCAGCTCACTGTCGTTAACATCTAGGGACATGGTACGTTTTGGAATATTGATATCGATAATATCCCCATCTTGTACCAGAGCCAGTAATCCACCGCTTGCCGCTTCAGGAGAGATATGTCCGATAGATAAACCTGAACTTCCACCGGAGAAACGCCCATCGGTGATCAGTGCACAATCTTTGCCTAATCCCATCGATTTCAGATAGGAAGTTGGGTACAACATTTCTTGCATACCCGGTCCGCCTTTAGGGCCTTCATAGCGGATGACGACAACATCACCAGCGACAACTTTTCCACCTAAAATTGCCTCTACCGCATCATCTTGGCTTTCAAACACTTTTGCAGGCCCACGGAAAGTTAAGCTACCTTCATCAACCCCTGCTGTTTTCACAATACAACCATCTTCAGCGATATTTCCAGCAAGTACCGCCAAGCCACCATCCAAGCTATAAGCATGTTCGAGGTTACGGATACAACCATTTTCACGGTCAGTATCCAGTGATGGCCAACGGCAATTCTGAGAAAATGCTTGGGTGGTACGAATACCCGCAGGTCCCGCTGAGAACATAGACCTTACAGATTCATCATTCGTCAACATAACATCGTACTGAGCCAATGTTTCTGGTAATGAAAGGCCTAAAATATTCTTCACATCTTCCTGCAATAAACCTGCACGACTCAGCTCCCCAAGAATACCAATCACGCCACCAGCACGGTGTACATCTTCCATATGATATTTTTGGGTGCTTGGTGCAACTTTACATAAATGAGGGACTTGGCGAGATAAGCGGTCGATATCATCCATGGTGAAATCCACTTCCGCTTCTTGCGCAGCCGCCAGCAAATGCAGAACAGTATTTGTGGAGCCACCCATCGCGATATCTAATGTCATCGCATTTTCAAACGCGGCTTTTGTTGCGATATTACGCGGTAATGCGCTCTCATCATTCTGCTCATAATAACGTTTAGTCAGTTCAACAATTCGCTTACCTGCGTTGATAAATAACGTTTTACGATCAGCGTGAGTCGCAAGTAATGAACCATTTCCTGGCTGAGAAAGACCTAATGCCTCAGTTAAACAGTTCATTGAGTTCGCAGTAAACATTCCTGAGCATGACCCACACGTTGGACATGCTGAACGTTCAATTTTTTCACTATCTTCATCACTGACATTTGGGTTTGCACCTTGGATCATCGCATCCACAAGGTCAAGTTTGATGATTTGATCTGAAAGCTTGGTTTTTCCTGCTTCCATTGGTCCGCCAGAAACAAAGATCACGGGAATGTTCAGGCGTAAAGACGCCATTAACATGCCTGGGGTAATTTTGTCACAGTTGGAGATACAGACCATGGCATCTGCACAGTGCGCATTCACCATATATTCCACAGAATCAGCAATTAGCTCTCGGGAAGGTAAGGAATACAGCATACCGCCATGCCCCATCGCAATCCCGTCATCCACCGCAATAGTGTTAAACTCTTTCGCGACGCCGCCCGCTTGTTCTATTTGTTCTGCGACGAGTTTACCTAAATCACGTAAATGTACATGACCTGGAACAAACTGAGTAAATGAGTTTACAACGGCAATAATTGGCTTACCAAAATCATCATCGGTCATACCTGTCGCGCGCCATAATGCTCGCGCACCTGCCATATTACGGCCATGAGTGGTTGTTGCTGAACGGTACTTAGGCATATCTTAACTCCCGAGTTTTAAAACAGGCGGGGAACGACCGCCTGTAATTTATAGTATTTAATTATTGAGGGTTTACTGGATCTAACCAGCCCCATTTATCTTCTGTTGTACCGTTAAATAAACCAAAGAATGCTTGCTGAATTTTCTTCGTCACAGGACCACAACGACCGATACCAACTTGGATACCATCAACACTGCGAACTGGAGTGATTTCAGCAGCTGTTCCTGTCATAAAGACTTCATCCGCTAAGTACAGAGATTCACGAGACAGCGTTTGTTCACGCACTTCGATTCCCATATCTTTCGCCAATGTCAAAATGGCATCGCGGGTGATCCCCGGTAATGCTGATGAAGTAAACGGTGGCGTGTACAGAATGCCATCTTTCACTTCAAAGATATTCTCGCCTGCGCCTTCAGAAAGATAACCATGAACATCCAGCGCGATACCTTCTTGGTAACCATGACGACGCGCTTCGCTACCAACCAATAATGAAGATAGGTAGTTACCACCTGCTTTTGCACCAGTAGGAATAGTATTTGGTGCAACACGATTCCATGAAGAGACCATTGCATCAATTCCTTGGTCTAATGCCTCTTCACCTAAATACGCCCCCCAAGGGAATGCGGCTAAAATGACATCAGTACTGTAGCCATCTGGTGGATTCACGCCCATGCCCACATCACCAATGAAAACTAATGGACGAATATAGGCACTGACTAAGTTATTTTTACGCAGAGTTGCACGACAAGCTTCCATTAACTCATCGACGCTGTAGCTGACTGGCATACGGTAAATTTTCGCAGAATCATGTAAACGCTGCATGTGTTCACGATGACGGAAAACAACAGGTCCTTTGTGTGAATCATAGCAACGGACGCCTTCAAATACGGAGGTACCGTAATGCAGAGCGTGAGACATTACATGAACTTTAGCATCTGCCCATGGCGTCATTTCACCGTTAAACCAAATAAAGTCAGCTTTCTTAGTCATTTTATCTATTCCTTACATTGCACTTTGTGTGCGTAATAGTCGCGATTCTTGTTGTTTTATTTCAACTTCAGTGATATCAGCCAGCTTCGTTAACTGTGCACATAACTGTGCCAACGGTCTCTGGCTACTGACAGTCAATTCGATACTTACATTATCACTATCTGATAATTGATCCACATTCATAGAACTAATCCGAAATCCACGATGGCGAGTCACTCGCAAAATACGCTCTAAAACCTCGGGGCGGAAACGGGCTAATATCGAGAGTTGATGCTGCATCATAACGGTTTCTCCATCATTTTTTCGTTACTAGCCCCTGGTGGAACCAATGGCCAGACATTTTCTAATTCATTAATTGATACCTGTAATAAAAACGCACCTTCACTTGTCAGTAGCTCATCGAGTGCTGCGTCCACTTCTGATTTACATGTAATACGGCGACCTTGAATACCAAAAGCGCTCGCTAAAGCAACAAAGTCTGGGTTGTCAGTTAAAATGGTTTCACTGTAGCGTTGCTCGAAAAATAGCTCTTGCCATTGACGAACCATTCCTAAACGTTGGTTATCTAACAATAAAATCTTAACGGGTAACTGTTTGCGTTTAATCGTTCCTAGTTCTTGTACATTCATCATGAAAGAGCCATCGCCAGAGATACAAAGAACGGTATCTTCAGGGCGAGCAACCTGCGCACCCACCGCTGCTGGGATCCCAAAGCCCATCGTCCCTAACCCGCTTGATGTTAAAAAATTCTCTGGTCCATCAACAACAATATGTTGAGCAGACCACATTTGGTGCTGGCCAACATCTGTTGTCACAACAGTATTGGGCTTCATTTTGTCTGATAGTTGTTTCAGCAATAATGGGGCGTAGATGGGTTCACCTGGGTGGTCATAACGCCAACCAAACTCCTGCTTAAGTTGTTGAACTTCTTCCTGCCAACTCGTGATATTTTTTGTCACCATCAATTGAGGTAATAACGCTTTCGCATCACCCAATAGTGCAACATGAGTTTGACGTAATTTATCCAATTCAACGTGATCGATATCGATATGAATAACTTTCGCATTCGGAGCAAACGTGTTTAATTTACCTGTGACTCTATCGTCAAAACGCGCACCAACTGCGATGAGTAAATCACAACGTTGCACTGAAATATTGGCAGCTTTCGTACCGTGCATCCCCAACATACCGAGATAGTTTTTATCTGCTGGATGCACTGCACCTAAACCTTTCAAGGTGACAACTGATGGGATCTTTGTCTGTTCGATAAAGGCTCTCAATTCAGTTACAGCCCCAGACATCCCGACTCCACCACCAATGTACAACATTGGTTTTTCTGACTGCTCCAACAGCATTCTTGCTTGCTGAATTGCATCCTCAGAAGTCGAGTCTTGTTGCTCTACAGGCATTAAATAGGGGGATAAATCTGCATGTTGCAGCTGAATATCTTTCGGAATATCAATCAGTACTGGCCCAGGACGCCCACTATTTGCGATTGCGAAAGCTTCAGCGAGAATACGAGGTAAGTCCTCTATGGATTCCACCAAAAAACTATGTTTTGTACAGGCCAGAGATAACCCTAAAACATCAATTTCCTGAAAGGCATCTGTACCAATAAACTCTGAAGCTACCTGCCCTGTTATAGCAACAACAGGGACGGAGTCGAGCAATGCGTCAGCCAACCCTGTAATCACGTTTGTTGCTCCAGGGCCTGAGGTCGCAATGCAAACACCTGTTTTTCCTGTCGAACGAGCATATCCGATGGCTGCGATAACTGCACCTTGCTCATGGCGACACAACAAATGTTCCACGCCACCATCGTACAATGCGTCATAAACAGGCATGATAGCGCCACCTGGATATCCAAAAACAGTATCAACGCCTTGTGTCCTTAATGCTTGAACTAACCACTGTGCTCCGTTCATGTTTATCACCTATCTGCCTTTGTTTATTTGCTTGTATTTATTATGTTTTTATTATCTTTGTTGGTTTGCATAAATTTTATGTCAAAAAAAACCCCGCGCCTTTCGGTGCGGGGTTCTCGTAAGATTTGGCTACTATTTCAGCCTTCGTCGTCCAAGTGCAGCCCCGCACGGTGGGATAATAATCACCACCACGCTAATAATTAGGCTAATCACTTGGATGAATTTGTTCATGTGTTTAATCTTTTCAACTTTAATCGTTATCTTTATTAAAGAGTTATCATTTTAAAATTACTTTGACAACCCTTATTTATTTTTTTAATGATTAAGTTTTTTATCTCATTTAAATTCAATGAATTACAAAGAATTCAGACTAAACAACTATTAATAAAGTAAAAATCCAGCGATTAGCAATAATATTCACCCATGATTCAGCTCAACTCTCTGCCTCTGATTTAGCGAAATGTACGCCATCATGCCTATCCAAAAAATTAACTTAATTTAACCAATTTGCTGTTGAAACTATTATTATTCAAAAAATAAAATGAATGTAACTAGCTAAATTAAAGGCTTCAAAGCGCTTCGAAAAAAAATGAAACATCGTGCAATTAAACAATTTAATTATCGAGTCGCTTCGCAGATATCGGAATCGCAATAGGAAAATACGTCTAATCCATAACAGAATATTATGCTAGCCAATCAAGGAGATGATTTATGACGTTAGCGATTGTTTACACTCGAGCATCTATTGGATTAGACGCTCCACTTGTCACTGTTGAAGCGCATATTAGTAATGGACTACCGGGGTTAACTTTAGTTGGCTTACCAGAAACGGCAGTTAAAGAAGCGCGAGATAGAGTACGGAGTGCTATGGTTAATAGCGGCTATGAATATCCTGTAAAAAAGATGACGGTAAACTTAGCGCCAGCAGATTTACCGAAGGAAAGTGGTCGCTATGATTTAGCTATTGCGATTGCAATACTTGCTGCATCCGGACAAATTCCTGATCAGTTATTAGAGCGCCATGAGTTTCTTGGTGAATTAGCGCTCTCCGGAGATATACGTTATGTCAACGGCGGGATCCCTGCCGCTCAAGCGGCAATAAGTCAAAATAGGCAATTAATTCTATCGAAAGATAATCAATATCAACTCAGTTTATTAGCTGATAGCAGCGTCAGTTTTGCCACATCTTTACTGGAACTTTGTCATTACTTGCATCAAAAAAGTACACTATCGACTAATCAACAAGTTATTCAACATGCTTATCCCTCTGACTATGAAAACGATATTTGCGATATCATAGGCCAAGAGCAAGGAAAGCGAGCATTAGAAATCAGCGCTGCAGGTGGGCACAATTTATTATTGCTAGGTCCTCCCGGTACAGGTAAAACTATGTTAGCTCACCGGTTGATAACTTTACTGCCGTCCTTAACGCCTCAAGAAGCTCTAGAAGTCATGGCATTACATAGCCTTAGCCAAACCATGGAAACCATAGATAAGTGGCCTACACGACCATTTAGATGCCCTCACCACAATACATCAATGACCGCATTGATTGGTGGTGGTTCATTACCTAAGCCAGGAGAGATATCCCTCGCCCATCACGGTATATTATTTTTAGATGAATTACCTGAATTCACACGCTCTGTATTAGACTCTTTACGAGAACCACTAGAATCTCATCAAATTATCATTTCAAGAGCAAAGGCTAAGGTGTGTTTTCCTGCTAACTTCCAATTAATCGCCGCCCTGAACCCTAGCCCCACAGGGCATTACCAAGGAGAAATGAGTCGTTCCTCTCCAGCGAAAGTACTACGTTACTTATCACGCGTTTCAGGGCCATTCTTAGATAGGTTTGATCTCTCTATTGAGATACCTTTACTCCCTCTAGGTACTTTAAGCCAGCAAACGCATCAAGGCGAAACTAGCAAACAAATTCGCTTACGAGTTATTGAAGCAAGAAACCAACAAATCAATCGAGCTGGTAAAAGTAATAGTCAGCTAACCGCAAGTGAAACAACAAAAACCTGCCTACTGGCCACTGAGGATGCACTATTCTTAGAGAATGCACTTAATAAACTAGGGCTATCTATTCGTGCTTGGCACAGAATTCTTAGAGTTTCTAGAACAATTGCAGATCTTAATTATTCACCGAATATACAACGGGAACATTTACTAGAGGCGCTAGGGTATCGAGCAATGGATAAGTTATTGCTTCATTTGCAAAAACAAGTAAGCTGAAGGAATTAAGGCAAAAGTTAATGATTAGACATAAACAACAAAAGGGACCGAAGTCCCTATTTGTTTTAATGCTTATACTGTTTTAATACTAATGAAATTAATCATCCGTATCGGTATAGTCTTCTGTTGGATCTATCTGTGGCTTACCGCCTGATAGTGTATGGAAGCGCTTCGGACGATTAATTCTGCTAGAATATTTCACCCATACCTTTTCTTCAAGGGTTGTAGGTTCGCGCTCTCCACGGCAAACAGCGACGAATAATTTTTCTTCTTCTGTTTGCGCTGCGCGTTTTCCTGTATCAAGCTCATTGAAAGCTTGGCCATGACGTTCTAGCAACTGAGCTTCTTTGATGGTGAAATCACCATGACGAGAAAAGCCACGTGGGTAATGTTTATTATCAAAAAAACGATTAGTCGTGATGAAGCTATCTGCCATCTGACACACTCCTAACTGATTACGGTCAACTCTATATGGCGCGGAGTATTAGACAGCATTGACAATCTGTAAAACAAAACATTTAAATCATCACGACAAAAATTATTGGAGATACGTGTGGACAGCGAGTTATTAAGAACTTTTTTAGAAGTCAGTAGAACCAGACACTTCGGCAGAGCCGCAGAATCTCTCTACTTAACCCAGTCTGCCGTTAGCTTTCGTATCAGACAGTTAGAAACACAATTAGGCACAAGCCTATTCACACGACACCGTAATAATATTCGTTTAACTGCTGCTGGAGAACGTTTAGTTCCCTATGCTGAATCTTTAATGAATACATGGCTTCAAGCCAAAAAAGAGATCACACACGCATCCCAACATACAGAACTGTCTATTGGCGCTACGTCATCATTATGGGAAAGCTATCTCACTGGCTGGTTAGAGGTTCTATATAGCCAACATGATGAACTACGATTAGAAGCGCGCGTTTCCACACGTCAATCACTCGTAAAACAGTTACATTCTAGAGAATTAGACTTACTGATAGCGATCGAACCACCAAAAATGGATGAATTTGAAAGTACCATCATTGGTTCTATTCAACTTCAATTAATGGCTTCCCAAAAGAACATAGCCCTTACTCAATATAATTTTATCAAGTTAGAATGGGGAGCTGATTTTCATCCCAAAAATGAGCCAACTCTACTGCAAGATGATTCCCCTGTAATGATTACGACGTCTGCAGAAATTACGCGTCAATTATTGCCTGTGTCGCTTTCAGCGGCATTTTTACCAGCACATTGGCTCCAACATTATCCAACGTTAAAAACACTCTCAAATAACGTTATTATTAAGCCTTTATATGCCATTTGGCTGAAAAAAAATGATCAGCAAGTCCTCATTAATCAACTTATTAAAACACCAATACCAAACACACAATAGGCATTAAAGAATTCAAAAATAGGGCGAGCTATCGCCCTTTTTTATTGCAAATATATGTCTCTTAGATGGAATAATACTTAAAAGTAGATATGAAGATATGAAGATATGAAGATATGAAGATATGAAGATATGAAGATATGAAGATATGAAGATATGAAGATATGAAGATATGAAGATATGAAGATATGAAGATATGAAAAATACTAAGAAATTTCACAGTTAGGAAGAAAATTAAGGGATCCAAAAAGAAAAACCCGATTAATATAATCGGGTTATCAATAGATACTTCTTTTATTATTACTTAATTGGTAACTGGCAGGGGCGGAGAGACTCGAACTCCCAACACCCGGTTTTGGAGACCGGTGCTCTACCAATTGAACTACGCCCCTAAATTAAGT